>NZ_CP073105.1:3423688-3734933 GCF_018138085.1 Stutzerimonas stutzeri | reverse complement strand
CGGCCAGGGTTTGCGCGAACGGGTGCGCTTTCGCGAGCTCAATCTGATGCGGCCGTTGCCTGATGATGTCGGCAGCCACGACGTCATCTTCCTGCGCAATGTGCTGATCTATTTCAGTGCCGAGGACAAACGCGCCATCGTGGCCCGCCTGATCGAACGGCTGCGCGCGGGCGGCTTGTTGTTCATCGGCCATGCGGAAAGCCTGCATGGCTTTGGGCTGCCACTGCGCAGCGTGGCGCCCTCGGTCTTTCAGCGCCTATGAACGCGCCCCGTTTTCTCCTGCCCGGCCAATACCTGTTCGGCCAGCATCCCGAGCCGGTGGTGACGCTGCTCGGCTCGTGCGTGGCCGTCGTCCTGTGGCATCCGCGCCGTCAGCTGCTTGCCGTGAGCCATTTCGTGGTGCCTGGCGGCGCCTTTGCACAGGACGACACGCGCTGTGGCGAGGCGGTGTTCGCTCGCCTGCAAGAGGATATGGTCCGCCACCGCACGGCGCCTGCTGACTATCGCAAAGGCATCTACGGCGGCGGCACCTGCCTGCAGCCTGGCCGGTCAGGCAGTTTGCAGATCGGATTGAAAAACATCGCCTTTGCCCGCGAGCAGTTCGCTCGGCTCGGCTGGCGTGTCGATGACCAACAACTTGGCGGCCTGGGCTATCGACGCCTGACGCTCGACGGCCGCGACGGGCGCCTGGCGTGCCAGGCATTCGCTGCGGCCACCCTGCTGGAGGGCACCGCATGATCAAGGTGTTTATCGTCGATGACTCGGCGCTGGTGCGTCAGGTGCTGTCGGCCTGTCTGGAAAACCACCCGAACATCGAGGTGATCGGGCAAGCCGCCGATCCGCTGTTCGCGCTGGAAAAGATGCAGCGCAACTGGCCCGATGTGTTGGTGCTCGACGTCGAGATGCCGCGCATGGACGGCATCACCTTTCTGCGTAAGTTGATGGCCGAGCGCCCGACGCCGACGATCATCTGTTCGACGTTGACCGAGGCGGGCGCGGCCATCACTCTTGAAGCCTTTGCCGCAGGCGCCGTGGGCGTGTTCACCAAGGCGCGGCTCGGCCTGAAAGACAGCCTGTTGCAGCTTTCCAGCGACCTCATCAGGCAGATCCAGCAGGCGGCCGCGACCCGTCCACGGGTGACCGTCGCACGAAGCACGCCGGCCGCGTCCCCCGCGTCCCCCGCGCGCCCGGCGGAGCCGGCTGCCAGCGCCCTGACCACCACCGACCGTGTCGTCGCGCTGGGCACATCGACCGGCGGCACCCAGGCGCTGGAGCTGGTGCTCAAGCAGCTGCGCGTGGATTCGCCGGGCATCGTCATCGTCCAGCACATGCCGGAGAAATTCACCGCCGCCTTCGCCCAGCGGCTCGACAGCCTCTGCCAGATCGAAGTGCGCGAGGCCCGCCATCTGGATCGGGTGCGCTCCGGACTGGCGCTGGTAGCGCCGGGCGGCAAGCACATGCAGCTCAAACGCAGTGGCGCGCAGTACTTCGTCGAGGTGCTCGACGGACCACCGGTCAACCGGCACCGGCCGTCAGTGGACGTGCTGTTCCGCTCCGTCGCCCGTCATGCCGGACATAACGCCCTGGGTGTGATCATGACCGGCATGGGTGACGACGGCGCCCGCGGCCTGCTGGCCATGCGTGAGGCCGGTGCGCGTACGGTGGCTCAGGACGAGGCCAGCTGCGTGGTGTTCGGCATGCCGAAGGAAGCCCTTCAGATTGGCGCGGCGCAGTGCACCGAGTCGCTGGAGCACCTGCCGCGGCTGATCACCGACTACGCCCGCGCGGTGCTGGGCTGATCACCGGCGAGCCGAGGGCCGCTTCGGCGCGTGCCTCGGCGTCCGACTCGACATCATCCTGCAGCCTTATGCCGGGGCATTCATTCGTGGCGGTTTGATTGTGAGTGAGGGTGGCCTGGCCGACACTCGCCCAATCGCGTGCAATGCATCCAATCAAAAAACCGCTGGAGGATATCCGATGAGTGAAGCCATCCGCTTCGAAGACAAAGTGGTAATCGTGACCGGCGCCGGTGGTGGTCTCGGTCGCGCCCATGCGCTGCTGTTCGCCCGGCACGGAGCGAAAGTGGTGGTCAACGATCTCGGCGGTAGCGCTCAGGGCGAAGGTGCCAACAGCTCGGCAGCCGATCGCGTGGTGGAGGAGATTCGTCAGGCTGGCGGCACTGCGGTCGCCAACCACGACTCGGTGACCGATGGCGACAAAATCGTCCAGCACGCACTCGATGCCTTCGGTCGTGTCGACGTGGTGGTCAACAACGCCGGCATCCTGCGCGACAAGACCTTTCACAAGATGGAAGACGCCGACTGGGATCTGGTCTACCGGGTGCACGTCGAAGGTGCCTACAAGGTGACCCGCGCCGCCTGGCCGCATATGCGCGAACAGGGTTATGGTCGGGTGATCTTCACCGCATCCACCTCCGGTATCTACGGCAACTTCGGCCAGTCCAACTACGGCATGGCCAAGCTGGGCCTGTATGGCCTGACCCGCACCCTGGCGCTGGAAGGCCGCAAGAACAACATCCTGGTCAACGCCATTGCGCCCACCGGCGGCACGCGAATGACCGAAGGCCTCATCCCTCCGCAAGTCTTCGAACAGCTCAAGCCTGAACTGGTCAGCCCGCTGGTGGTGTACCTGGCCAGCGAGCAATGCCAGGAAACGTCCGGCCTGTTCGAAGTGGGCGGCGGTTGGATGGGCAAGGTGCGCTGGGAGCGCAGCCTGGGTGCGGGCTTCGATCCGAAGGCCGGTTTCGATGCCGAGGACGTCGCGGCCAACTGGCAGCAGATCTGCGATTTCGAGAATGCCGCGCATCCGGCCGACAACATGGAAGCGCTGAAGGAAATGATGGCCAACCTGCAAAAGCACGCCGGTTGAAGCCGCACTCGGGGCGCGAACGCCGCGCCTCCGTTGGCCAGTGGTTCGGGTCAGGCGGTCGCGCTGCTCGTGGCGGCATCGGCCGGCCACAGGCACAAGGCCTTGGTGCGCGCCTGGGCGAGATCGTGCACGTAATACAGCTGCCCTTCGAGTCGATGGATGCCGGCCCGGCGCAACTTGAGCCGGACCCTGGCACTGCTGCCGCTGAGAATCAGCGCAACGCCCAGCTTGCGGTAGTCGAGCAGGACGTTTTCCAGAGCCGCCAGAGCGGTCATGTCCATCATCGGCACCCCGCTGATATCGACAATCACGACCCGCACCTGCGGGTTGAAGCGCCGCAGCACGCCCAGCGCTTTCTCCGCCGCGCCGAAGAACAGCGGACCGCGAATGGCATAGGCGGCGACATGCTCGGGCAGATCCTCCAGCAGGCGATGCTGACGGCGGGACAGGGCGGTGGTGTCGGTCAATTCGCTCATGCGCTTGATGAACAGCCCGGCGGCCAGCAGCAGGCCCACCCCGACCGCCAGGACCATGTCGAACAGCACCGTCAGCACCAGGCAAGTCAGCAGCACCAGCACATCGCTGCGCGGCGCGATGCGCAGCGTTCTGATGACGTGCGGGGCTTCGCTCATGTTCCAGGCCACCATGATCAGCAGAGCCGCCAGCGCGGCCATCGGCAGGTAGCTGAACAAGGGCGCCAGCCAGAGAATCGCCACCAGCACGACGCCGGCGTGGATGATGGCGGCCAGGGGCGAGCTGGCACCGGCGCGCACGTTGGTGGCGCTGCGGGCAATGGCTGCGGTGGCGGTGATGCCGCCGAACAGCGGCGCGACCAGATTGCCGATGCCCTGACCGAGCAGTTCGGCGTTGGGATCGTGCTGGCTGCCGGTCATGCCGTCGGCGACCACCGCGCAGAGCAGCGATTCGATGGCGCCGAGCATGGCGATGGCGAACGCCGGCGCGAGCAACTGGTGAAACAGCTCGAAGTTCAGCGTCAGCGGCTGGCCGTCGGGGCCAGGCAGCAGCCAGGGCCAGGCGAAGTCGGGCAGCAACGGCGGAATGCCGGGGTGCGCCACGCCGTCGACGCTGTAGCTGAAACGTTCACCCAGCGTGGCCACGGGCAGGCCCGCCGTCTCCAGTGCCACCGCCGCCAGCGCGCCGACCACCAACGCGACCAGATGCCCCGGGACCTTCGGTACCAGACGCGGCCAGATAATCAGCACGGCCAGGCACAGCCCGGCGACCAGCGTATCGCCGGGCTGTATGGCAGGCAGCGCCCGGGCCAGCTGGCTCAGTTGGTCGAGATAGTGCTGTGGTTGTGTGGCGAAGGTGAGCCCGAACGCATCCTTGAGTTGCAGGGTCGCGATGACGATACCGATGCCGGCCGTAAAGCCCAGGGTGACCGGATAGGGCACGAAGGCGATCAGCTTGCCGGCGCGCAGCAGACCCAGCGCAATAAGGATCAGCCCGGCGAGCATGGTGCACAACAACAGGCCGCCGAGGCCGAACTGTTGAGTGATCGGCAGCAGGATCACCACGAACGCGGCGGTCGGCCCCGACACGTTGAAACGCGAGCCCCCGGTCAGCGCAATCAGCGGCGAGGCCATCAACACCGTATACAGACCATGTTGCGGCGCAACGCCCACGGCGATCGCCAGGGCCATGGCCAGCGGAATGGCGATGATGCCGACCGTCAGGCCTGCTACCAGGTCGCCGCGCAGTTCACGGCCTCCGTAGCCCGCCCGCAGGGTCTGGCGCCAGGCGGCGAACAACGGCGGAAGCTTCATTCCAGACACTCCTTGTGCGCAAAGCGCCAGTATAGGCTCGGCCTCGAAGTAGAAGCCTGTCCTGGCGCAATATCGAGGGCAAATCGAAGATTTTCGCGTACGACCTTGGTCGCAAGGCCTTCTGGCGCGTTGAGTGCGCTGGCCTCGCAGAGTAAACTGCCGCCCCCGTAAGGCCCGTCGGACCGGAGAAACCATGCGTAAAGACAAACAAAAGGTGATCGGTGAGGACATCAGCGATGACGCGATCAAGCTGTTTCTCGAGCCGGAGCCGGGCGATGACACGCCGCCATCGCTGCACAAGCTGATCAAGGCCTATCGCGGTTTGCGTGTGGATGATTTCGAGCGTTTTCTCCGGTTCTTTGTCGAAGCGGGATACGACCTGAACGCCAAGGATGCACAAGGGCGCGATTTCGTGGCGCTGGTGGTCGACCAGCGTCAGGCCGAGCCCTACATCGAACTGATCGAAGCCGCTCGCGGTTGAGTGCTTTGGCTTCGGCGAGGTAACTGCCGAGGCTGCGATACCCGTTGCAATGGCTGCACGTCCTCACGACCGGCAGCCACAATTGATTTTCTCGCTGCACCTGTCCCGTTGAGCCCAGGCCTGTCGCCCTGCTCCGGGAAGCCTCGGAGCGAGAGGGAGAAGGCCAAAAGCCGTTCTCCCGACAGCGGGCCGGCATCTTCGGGGCCGACCTTCGGGCACAAGCCCGAGCAGCGGTATAGAGACCCCTCCGTTTCTAGCCGCCTGGCTGGTGGTTCTACACGATCGCGTACTGCGGTCGTGACAGTTTAATGCTGTGATTCTGGAGAACGCGTTGATGACGCAACACGATAGCGAAGCCGTGGATTTGGTGCTGGTGGGAGCCGGTATCATGAGTGCGACTCTGGCCGTACTGCTCAAGGAGCTCGATCCCAACATCAAGCTGGAAATCGTCGAGTTGCAGGAGTCCGGGGCCGTCGAAAGCTCGAATCCCTGGAACAATGCCGGAACGGGTCACGCCGGGCTGTGCGAGTTGAACTACACCCCGGACAACAAAGACGGTCCGATCGATATCAAGAAAGCGGTGACGATCAACACCCAGTTCGAGGTCTCCAAACAATTCTGGGCCTACCTGACGGGACGCGAAGGCTTCGGCAGCCCTCGTGATTTCCTCAATGCCGTGCCGCATCTGAGCTTCGTGCGTGGCACGAAGAACATCGATTTCCTCAAGCGCCGCTTCGATGCCCTGATCAAGCATCACGCGTTCGAACAGATGGTCTACACCGAAGACCGTGCCACGATGGAAGAGTGGATGCCGCTGATGATGCCGGGTCGTCCCGCCGACGAGCCGATCGCAGCGACCCGCGCACTGAACGGTACCGACGTCAACTTCGGTGAACTGACCCGCCAGATGCTCGCTTATCTCGCCAGCAAGCCGGGCGTGAAGCTGTCGTACTTCCAGAAGGTCACCGGACTCGAGCGTCATGGCAAAGGCTGGCGCGTGGAGATCAAGAACACACGCGACGGCTCCAACCGCCAGCTCGACGCCGGCTTCGTCTTCCTTGGCGCCGGTGGCGCGGCATTGCCGCTGCTGCAGATGTCCAACATCGAGGAAGGCAAGGGCTACGGCGGTTTCCCGGTCAGCGGCCAGTGGCTGCGTTGCGACAACCCGGAGATCGTCAAGCAGCACCAGGCCAAGGTCTACAGCCTGGCTGCCGTGGGCGCACCGCCCATGTCCGTGCCGCATCTGGATACACGCGTCGTGGACGGCAAGAAATCGCTGCTGTTCGGGCCCTATGCCGGCTTCACCACCAAGTTCCTCAAGCATGGCTCGCCGCTTGACCTGCCGTTGTCGATCCGCCCGGGCAACCTCAAGCCGATGCTGGCCGTCGCGCGCGACAACATGGACCTGACCCGCTACCTGATCAAGGAAGTGCGGCAATCCATGGAAGATCGTCTGGAAACCTTGCGCGGCTTCTACCCCGAAGCCAAGGCCGAAGACTGGCGCCTGGAAGTCGCGGGTCAGCGCGTGCAGATCATCAAGAAGGACCCGAAGAAGGGCGGCATTCTGCAGTTCGGTACCGAATTGGTGTCGGCTCAGGACGGCTCGATTGCCGCGCTGCTCGGTGCTTCGCCGGGGGCTTCGGTTACCGTATCGATCATGCTCGACCTGATCGAGCGCTGCTTCCCTGAGCAGGCGAAAAGCGAGGCCTGGAGCCGCAAGCTGGGCGAGATCTTCCCGGCTCGCGAAAAAGTGCTGGAAACCGATGCCGCGGCTTACCGCGAGGTGACGGCTCTGGTGGACAAGCGCCTGGGGCTGGCGGACTAAGCCTGGCTCCTGGTGTCGAAAGCCGCGCCGCCCTCACGGGTCGCGCGGTTTTTTTATGCCGCGTTGGACGTGAGGTCGGGACGTGGCGCATGCGCCAGGGGCTGGCCGAGCATGCCAAGGCTTGCCTCGCCAATTTCCACCCAGCGTTCGCCATTTGGGCGTTCGGTGGCGGTGAGTAGCATGCGGCAGCGTTGCTGTTCGTCGAGCAGCGCGTAATGGCGTCGCACCGGCCGCGAAAAAAGCCTGGTCAGCAAGGACATGAGATAACTCCTGAGAACGTCGAGGCGTTATCCCACGCTGTGGTTACCGTTCGATGAAGGGAACGTTGTCGGTGCCGAACGGGTCTTTAGCGCGACTGCTGTCAGGCGCTTGCGGTGCTGGTTATACTGCGCGCCATTCATCCCTCATCTGGAGAAAAACAGCATGCTGAGACGCCTGTTGTTCAGCTTCGCCGCGGTGTCGGCACTGGCGCTGGCCGGTTGCGCCCACAGCCCCCAACAGCTCGATCCGACTCCGAAGATCACCGGCACGATCAACCCGGTCGGCCAGGGACAACCGGTATCGGTGCGGGTGGTCGATGGCCGTCCGTCCACGACGTTGGGCACCCGAGGCGGCCTGTATCCGGAAACCAGCGCGGTGATCGTGCCGAAGGAAAAGGTGGTGCCCAAGCTGCAGGCGCAGGCCGAAGCCGCGGTTCGCCTGCTTGGTTTCACCCCGTCGCCCAATGCCTACAACGCTCCGCAGTTGACCTTGACCCTGGCCGAGCTGAAGTACCAGTCGCCGAAGGAAGGGCTCTATGTCACCGAAGCGACCATCGGCGCGACGTTCCGTATCGAGGTGCAGAACGGCGGGCGGCGTTACACGGGACGCTACGGCGCGTCGCTGGACCAGCGGTTCGGCATGGCACCGAACGAGCAGACCAACACCAAACTGGTCAGCGAGGTATTGAGTGACGCGCTGAGCCGAGTGTTCCGCGACCAGAACATCGGTCAGGTGCTGGGCCAGTAATACACGACCTGCGCAACTGCTAGCTGCACAAAAAACCCGCATCGCTGCGGGTTTTTTATTTGCCATCAGAGGCTTCGCTGCGCCGAGGGAAAAGCACGCTCCCGGCGGGCAGGGCTTGCTTCGAGGATCAACGCACGCCGGAGTTGCGTAGCGCCGCCGGGGTGTACTGATTGGAGTTGGCTTCGTAGTTGTAGACGTACGGATTCTTCTCTTCGTTCTTCATCCCCATCACCAGGTAGCGGCCGGAGACCAGGTCATACAGGGTTTCCATCGAATACAGCGGTACCTGCACGTTGAAGAAGTACTCCGAGTGCGCCTCGGCCACGCGCCACAGCGTGTTGCGACCATCGTAGTGATCGATGACCGCAGCCTGCCAGGTATCCTCGTCGATGAAGAAATGACGCTTGGCGTAGATGTGTCGTTCGCCGGTCTTGAGCGTCGCCTCGACTTCCCAAACCCGATGCAGTTCGTAGCGAGTCAGGTCCTGATTGATATGGCCGGCGCGGATGATGTCGTCATATTTCAGCTTCGGCGAATCCAGGCGATAGGCGTTGTAGGGAATGTACATTTCCTTCTTGCCCACCAGCTTCCAGTCATAGCGGTCCGGTGCGCCGTTGAACATGTCCAGGTTGTCGGAGGTGCGCAGCCCGTCGGCTGCCGTGCCCGGACCGTCGTAAGCTACCTGCGGGGCGCGGCGAACCCGACGCTGGCCGGCGTTGTAGATCCACGCCATGCGTGGCTCTTTCACCTGGTCGAGCGTCTCGTGAACCAGCAGCACGTTGCCGGCCAGGCGTGACGGCTCGGTGACCTGCTGCTTGAAGTAGAACAGCACATTGCCGTGCTTCTGCGGGTCGTAGTCACGCAGGGTGTCGGTATAGACCACCTCGTCGACGAACTTGACCAGGCTGTAGCTGCCGTTCACCTGTGGCGTGGCCTGTGCCACGACGCGACGGGCCGAGCCGCCCCGGTAGCGCGTGATGTGGTTCCAGACGACTTCCAGACCGTTCTGAGGGATCGGGAAGGCGATGGCGGTATCGAAGTTTTCCAGCCCATTGCCGCCGCCAGCCAGCTTAGTCTGGGTGGCGTTCTTCTTCGCCGCGTCGTAAATCCGCTGAGGTACCGCCGCGCTGCGGTGGGTTTCGAAGACCGGCAGACGGTAGGTATCCGGATAGCGCTTGAGCATGGCGATCTGGCCGGGGCTCAGGTTGTCCTTGTATTGCTCGAAGTTCTGCGCGGTGATGGTGAATTTCGGTTTCTCGTCCGGGAAGGGATCATTGACGAAACCGTCCTCGCTGACACCGGCAGCATCGGTTGGCAGACCGCCGGTCCAGGCTGGGATGGTGCCGGCCGCATTGCCTGCCTTCTCGGCGCCAACCGGCGTCAGGCTGTCGCCCAGCTTGGCGGCTTCCGACTCGGATACGGCTGCCATGGCTCCGTTGGCCAGCAATGCGCTTGCCAGCAAAGAGAGTGTGAGTGCCCCCGTCTTCAACGTCTTCTTGTTCATTATTCGATCCTGTTGATACTCGGTAACTGACGCCTGCTCGCAGGTGGCGGCTTCTACGAGAGCGGCAAGCGGGCCATGCAGGCCGTGACTGCCGCAGACGCAGCGATGACAAGCGCCTTTTGCTCGACTCCACGGCAGTCCCGCCTGCTGGCTCAAGCCAGGCGCACGCTCTATTTCGGATGTTCGAGACGATGAGGGTGAAGCTGCGGCGGACTATAAGTCAACAAACGAGACGGGGCCTATCTGCATAAATGGCGTAAATACCCGGCAAATTGCCATCTCTCGGTGGGTGTCCGTTTGGTCGGGAAGTGCTGAACGGGGCGTCTCGCTTCGGTAGACTCCGCAGCCACTCGCGTGGCCGTGCCAAGGCCCGGGTTTTTCTGCCTTGTGGAGGTTCGGGTGTCATTGCAGATCAACATCGCTGGGCTTGTCGGACTTGGCCCTTTACTCAATTCGATGGCGCTGCTGATCGCGCTCGGCGGCGCCTGGTTGCTGTTGGCTACCCGTTGGCGCCAGCAGCTGGCGAGTCAACTGGCGCCGGTCGATCGCCGCGAAGCGAGGTTCGGACAGGCTTACGCGATGGCGACTCAGCGCATCGATCGATGCTTCTACGGAATCGGCTTCAGCAGCCTGGCGATTGCCTGGCTGCTGTCCTCCTTTACCCAGCTGATCTGAGCCACCACGGCCGCGCTGACGCTCAGAGGCTCAAGCCAGCCTTCAGTCGGTGCTGGTTGCGCACCGGTGTGGCGTATTGCTGGATCAGGTAGGGCTGCTGCACGCTCGGGCAGGCGGCCAGGCGCTTGCCCCATTCGGCTTCGGCTCGGCCGATCTCCTCCTGGCTGAACAGCTGCGCAAGCTCGGGTACCGGCAGCGCCGGATCGCGTCCGTCCCAGATCCGATACGCCAGGTAATTGACCGGAAACAGCCGGTAGTCGCCGAGGATCTGCTGGTCGATCTCCGTGGCCAGTTGTTTGGGGTCGTCCGGAATCTCGCTGATCGGCGTGCCGAAGCTGACATGCACACGGCCTTTGTAACCGGTGATGCCCAGCGCGATGCTGGTGTCGTCCTCACCCGGTGCCTTGGTATAGGTGCCGGTCGTGGCGCGGATATAGAGCTCGCGCGCCTTGGCCTGATCGCACGGATCGTATTCGTAGCTGATCGACACCGGGGTCGGCCGCAGCGCTGCCAGTGCTTCGGCAAAAGGCTCGTCCTTGCGGCTCATGTGCAGCATTTTTAGGATCGCCGAGTCGGTGCGATCGTCGCCGTCCTTGGCGCGGCCCTCGGCCTGGGCTATCCAGATCGATTCACCGTCGTTGCGAATGGAGTGGTTGATGTAGGCGGACAGCAGCTGGTAGGCCGCCAGCTTCTCGCGTCTGCCGGTCACAGAGCGGCGCACGATGAAGCTCTTGTTCAGCCGCATCAGGTCGCTGACGAAGGGACGCTGCAGCAAGTTGTCGCCGATGGCGATGCGCGGCGTGCGCATTCTGGCCTGATACAGCGCATAGTTGACGAAAGCCGGATCCATCACGATATCGCGGTGGTTGGCCAGGAACAGATAGGCGCAACCGTGCTGCAACTTGTCCAGCCCGGAATAGGTGATGCCGTCGGTGGCGCGTTCGATGGTGCGGTCCAGGTACATCTCGATCCGCGCTTGCAGCGTGTCGACCGAGTGAATACTGGCGAACTCGCGTCGTAGACGTTGCGCTATAAGAGGTTTAAGCATCCAGCCCATCGGGCCGGCCAGTCGCGGAAAGCGAAAATGCGCCAAGATATCGAGGAATTCCCGGTCGGCGAACAGACGCGCCATGACGGCAGGGACTTCTGTGTCGGAATAGGGTCGGATGGCTTCGAATTCGTCCATCATGCTCTCTGTAAGGGAAACAACTTAATAGCCCCGCTAGGTGGGGTCGGAGATGAGGCCGTCGAGTTCGGCGCGGTCATACGCGCGAGGCTCGCCCAAGCGTCGAACGACGCCGTTCCGACGGGAAGCGTTCGCCGGAAAGTCAAAGGACTCAGATGGGCGATTATAGCGGCAAGTCACGTGGGAGACGCTGATGCTGGAATCACAGGACTATCAATGCCCCTATTGCGGCGAGGGGGTGGAGGCGATGCTCGATCTGAGTGGCGGCGATCAGCGCTACATCGAGGACTGCCCGGTCTGTTGTCGGCCGATCGTTTTCGATCTGCAAACCGACGGTGTCGACTGGCAGCTCGCCGTGCTAAGGGAGGATGAGTAGATGCAGCGCATTTACGAGCCTCGCGATCTGCTCGAGGCGGAGATGTTGCGCGGCATGCTGGCCGCTGAGGGCATCGAGGCGTACCTCACCGGACGCCATCTGATCGGTGCCGTGGGCGAATTGCCGGCTGCCGGTCTACTCGGGCTGATGGTCGCCGATGAGCAGGCCGGGCGCGCACGTGAGTTGATCGCCGAGTACAATGGCGCCGAACCTTTGCCCGGCGACGAGCCGGAAAGCTATCCGGGCGAACTCATCTGCTGATATGGGCGGATGAGCCTGCCGCTGACGTCGATGGGCGTCCCCTTCGATCCGCCGTCTACGAGTTCTGCCATGTGTGGCCGCTATGCCCTGTTTCGCTGGAGCCCGGCATTCGCCGCGTTATCCGGATTCCCCGCTGACCAGCAACCGCACTGGAGCCTGGCGCCCGGCGCCTCGGTGTTGCTGCTGCGGCAGGTCGACGACGAGCTGCAGCTCAGCAGTGTCCGTTGGGGTCTGACGCCGGCCTGGCTCACTGATTTCACCTGCACACCGGCCCAGGCGCGTGCCGAGACGCTGGCCGAACAGCCGATGTTTCGCGATGCCTTTCGCTTGCGTCGTGGCGTCCTGCCTGCCAATGGCTTCTACGAGTGGCGGGGCACCGCACGCAAGCGGCCGTACTGGATGACCGGCGCGGACTCGCTGATCTACTTCGCCGCGCTCTGGGAGGCCTATCCGGTCCAGGGACATACCTATCTCAGCGCGGCCGTCGTGACCCTGCCGGCGGCGAACCAGCGCCGCCCCTTGTTGCTCGATCAGGCGGGCATGACGGCCTGGCTCGATCCGCATACGCCTGTCGATGTGCTGCAGGCGCTGCTGACCGCACCGCAACCGGGGCTGCGTGAACGCCCCTTGGCAACCCTCGTCAACGATCCCAAGCTGGACGCGCCGGAATGCCTGACGCCGGCGAACTAGGTGATGATCGCGCGCTCGCCTGAGCGCAGGTAGCCGCCGGTTGCCCGGCGCGCGGGCTCGCTCTAGCATACGGCGCAGAATTCATGGGAGACGCGACATGTTCAAGCCGCATTCATTAGTGTTTCTGCTGACGGCCTCAGCGCTCGTCGGTTGCCAGGCGACCAACACCACCAGTGGCGGCGCAGTCGGGGTCGACCGCAAACAGTACATGTTCAGCATGCTGTCGACCGAGCAGGTCAATCAGATGTACGCCCAGTCCTACCAGCAAACGCTCAGCGAGGCGTCGAAGAAAGGTGTGCTGGAAAAGAGCAGCGCTGTGAGCAAGCGCGTCAACACCATTGCCCAGCGACTGATTGCCGAGGTGCCGGCTTTCCGTCCGGATGCGGCGCAGTGGAACTGGGAAGTCAACGTGATCGACAGCCCGGAACTGAACGCCAACTGTGGGCCGGGCGGCAAGATCATCTTCTATACGGGGCTGATCGAGAAGCTGAAGCTGTCCGATGACGAGATCGCCGCAGTCATGGGCCATGAAATCGCCCACGCGCTGCGAGAGCATGGTCGTGAGGCAATGTCCAAGGCCTACGGTGTGCAGATGGCGACGCAGATCGGTTCGGCCTTCGGCGTCGGAGACGGCAGTCTGCAGCTGGCCAACATGGGCGTCGAGTATCTGATGACGCTGCCCAACAGTCGCAACAATGAGAACGAGGCCGATCTGATCGGACTGGAGCTGGCCGCCCGCGCCGGCTACAACCCGAGCGCGGCGATCAGCCTCTGGGAGAAGATGGCTGCGGCTGGCGGTTCGGCGCCACCGGAGTTTCTCAGCACCCACCCTTCATCGAGCAGCCGTACGCAGGCATTGCAGGCCGCCATCCCGAAGGTGATGCCGCTGTATCAGCAGAACCGCTGAGGCCGAGCGCTGCTGCCGTCCGCTCAGGTCGGCGGCAGCGTGACCGGAATGGGGGTATCCATGCCCAGCTGTTTGCGGGCGCTTTCCAGATCGAACAGCGTATTGATTTCCTCGATGTCGCCGCCAGGGTTGAGCGTCCAGATCGACATCGCGGCGACCGTGAGGATCTTGCCGGTCGGGGGATGACCGAACGCCGGCTTCACCAGGGTGCCGAACAGGGTGCTCGAGGTCACCACGCGGTTGCCGTCGCTGAGGCAATCGTCCACCACCACTTCCAGGTCGGGCATCGCCTGGCGAATTTCCCGCACGATCAGGCCGAAGCCCGCACTGTTGACCGGCTGCGCGACGAATGAGCTCTTGTAACTGAAATATCGGCTCTGCAGCTGTTCGGCCAGCGCCAGTCGACCCTTGCTCCAGCTCAGGTCGATGTGCTGCCGAACCCGCCGTTTTCGTTCATCCGGTGACATGCCGCCTGCTCCCCTCGAGTGCCGCCAGAATGCGGTGGAAAGCGCACTCTAACAGCACCGGGAAAGTGGCAATTTGCGCTGTGTATCAGACTGGAAGCGTGCCGCTCAGCTGCAACGCCTGGTACACGGCATACAGGGCGAGGGCGGCGAAGCCGATCGCAGCGATCCGCCGGATCAGCGTGAGCGGCATGCGGTCGGCGGCGAAATTGCCGGCCAGCACGACCGGTACGTTGGCGATCAGCATACCCAGCGTCGTGCCGATGATGACCAGCATGAAGTCGGGGTATTGCGCCGCGAGCATGACGGTGGCGACCTGCGTCTTGTCACCCATCTCCGCGAGGAAGAAGGCGATCAGGGTCGCGACGAAGGGGCCGAAGCGGCGGCCACGCGATGCTTCGTCTTCTTCGAGCTTGTCGGGGACCAGCGTCCACAGCGCCACGGCGGCGAACGAGGCGGCCAGAATCCAGCTAAGAACGCTGGGAGAGACCAGCGACGACACCCAGTTGCCCACCGCGCCCGCAGCCGCGTGATTGGCCAGTGTGGCGACGACGATGCCCCAGATGATCGGCAACGGACGCCGATAGCGGGCCGCCAGCAGCAGGGCGAGCAGCTGAGTCTTGTCGCCGATTTCGGCAAGCGCAACGATCAGGGTGGGGATGTAGAACGATTCCAAAGGACTTCCTTGCAGGGGCGGGTCGACAGAATCACCATGACACGCACTGCCTGCCCGCCCCGGGTCAGGTGTACGTGTCATGGGTCTTGTCAAACCGAGCGCGAGCCGACGAGGCCGGTTGCGCGGGTCGCATGCACCATGGTCTGTGGACCAAGTATGTTGATGCAGGCCGGGCGAGCAGCGCGCTCGCCGGAGACTACTCCCCCAGGACGGCGGCGAGTTTGCCCAAGCGTGGCGCATTGTGCAAGCGTGGCCGGGAATCGATCAGTTGCGTTGCGCGCGGTAGATGCGAAAGCCGTCGGCGTGCACGAGCGTCTCGCAGGGCCCCAGGTGGGCCTCGATCAGCGGTGGATAGCGGAGGAAGGCGTTGGCCACCAGGCGCAGCTCGCCGCCTGGGCGCAGATGGCTGGCGGCGCGCTCGAGCAAGGTCTCGCTGGCTTCGTAGTGGGTGTGCACGCCCTGGTGAAACGGCGGATTGCTGATGATCGCGGCGCAGCCGTCGGGTGCCGCGGCGATGCCATCGCCCGCGATGACCTGTGCATCCAGACCGTTGGCCGCCAGCGTCATGCGGCTGCTTTCGACGGCGAATGCATCGACGTCCAGCAGTACCACTTCGCTATCGGGATAGCGGCGTTTCAGGGATGCGCCGATGATTCCCGCACCACAACCGAAATCCAGCAGGCGGCCGCTTGGCAACGCGTCGAGCTGTTCCAGCAGCAGGGCGGTACCGCGATCGAGGCGGCCGTGACTGAACACTCCGGGCAAGCTGACGACCCGCAATGGGCCGTCGGCCAGTTGCAATTCGAAATGCTGCGCAAGGGTTTGTAGCTCGGGGGCCGGTGGGCTGTTCGTCACCCGGACTTGCCACAGCTGGCAGTGGCGCGCGCTGTCGAGCTTGCGAGGCTCGCCAAAGCCTGCCAGCTGCCGGGCGGCGCGCTCGACCCCGGCGCGTTTTTCCCCTACCAGGTAGAGCTGGCGACCCGACAGTCTGGCGGCCAGGGCACCGAGCAGGTAATCGGTCAGCTCTCGCGACTTTGGCAGGAACAGCACAGCGGAATCGAACGGCGCCGCGGGCGGTTCGACCCCGAATGCACAGCGCCCGGCGAAGCGGCCTTGCAACGCCTGCTGCTCGCCGGCGTGCCAACTCCAGCCGCTGGCAGCGGGCAGCTGGCCGAGCAGGTCATCGGCCGGCAAGCCGGCCAGCAGCAGGTCACCGCCGAAGAGTTCGGCCTGTCGCAGCAGTACTTCGCTTCGCGGATCCATGATGCCCCCGGGACAAAAGCTGGCGAGCTTAGCAGCCGGAGGGCGATGCGTCAGCCGACCTGCCGCTTCGGCGCGCCGGCAAAGAAAGCCTCGGCGTTTTCGCGCAGCTGAACGACGATGCGCTGGCGTGCTTCACGGCTGCCCCAGGCGCTGTGTGGCGTCACGATCAGACGCGGGACGTCTGCCGCCAGCAACGGGTTGTCGTTGCTCGGCGGCTCGCTGGTGAGCACGTCGGTGGCAGCGCCGCCCAGATGGCCGCTGCGCAGCGTATCGGCCAATGCCTGCTCGTCGATCAGGCCGCCGCGGGCGGTATTGATGACGAATGCCGACGGTTTCATCATCCGCAGCTCGCGCGCGCCGATGAGGTTGCGCGTGTGCTCGGTCAGCGGGCAGTGCAGCGTCAGGGCATCGACCTGCGGGAGCAGCGCGTCGAGGTCCAGGCGATCGTCGCGAGCCGGGCGCCCCGGCAGGTTGCCGGTCAACACGCGCATACCCAGCGCCTCAGCCAGTCTTGCGACCGCGCCACCCAATTCGCCATGACCGAGCACGCCCAAGGTCTTACCAGCCAGCTCGATGATCGGAAAATCCAGCAGGCAGAACTGTCCGCTTTCCTGCCAGCGCCCGCGGGCGACGGCCCCCTGATAGTCGGGCAGACGTGTGGCGAGCGCGAGCAGCAGCATCAGCGTGTGTTGGGCGACGGTTGCGGTGCCGTAGGCCTGGCAGTTGCAGACGACGATGCCGCGCCGTTTCGCCGCCTCCAGGTCGATGTTGTTGACGCCAGTGGCGGCCACCAGGATCAGCTTCAGGTCCGGGCAGGCGGCGAACACCGCATCGCTCAAGGCGACCTTGTTGACAATGGCGATCTCGGCACCTTGCAGCCGCTCGATGATCTGAGGGACGCTGGTCTGGGCATGGCAAACCAGGTCGTCGAAGGCCGATTGCAGCGGCGTCAGGTCCAGGTCACCCTGGTCTAGCGGAAAGAGGTCGAGGAATACGGCGCGGCGGTTGCTCATGGACTTTACTCGTATGAATCGTTGGGCGGAGGTCCCGCCCCTGGAAATAACGGAGTCGGTAGATGTACTGGATGGAATTTTTTACCGTGGCGCTGGTTCACCTGCTTGCCGTGGCCAGCCCCGGACCGGATTTTGCGGTGGTCGTTCGGGAAAGCGTGGCCCGCGGTCAGCGCAGCGGCAGCTGGACGGCCATCGGTGTCGGTAGCGGCATCCTGCTCCACGTGGGTTATTCGTTGCTCGGAATCGGGCTGATCGTCTCGCAGTCGATCGTGCTGTTCAACCTGTTCAAGTGGCTGGCCGCCGGCTATCTGTTCTATCTCGGCATTCAGGCCTTGCGAGCGAAACCCGCGGCGGTCGGCGATCTGCGTCGAGCCGGGTGCGAGGACGCGCCGTCGTGGCGCCGTTCTTTCACCATGGGATTCGTCACTAATGGCCTCAATCCGAAGGCCACGCTGTTCTTTCTCTCGTTATTCACAGTCGTTATCGACCCCCATACCCCGCTCGCGGTTCAGGCCGGCTATGGGTTATATCTTGCGTTCGCCACCGGCGTCTGGTTCTGCCTGGTGGCCTGGCTGTTCAGTCGTGAGCGCGTAAGAGCGGGTTTTGCGCGCATGGGGCATTGGTTCGACCGCGTCACCGGTGCCGTACTGATTGGCCTTGGCGTCCGCCTGGCGGCAAGCGAAATCGCCTGATCGCTTGCCTGCGGTGTGGGTGAGACGCGGCAGTCCAGCGACCGAACGGGCCGGTTGTCGGGGTCATTCAGCGTCCCGTTGGCGCGGCCCTGGCACCCGGTGTGGAACTCATAACATCAATAATAGGAAGCCCTATGTTGCAGACCCGAGTGATCAAACCCGCCGCGAACGCCTACCAGTACCCGCTGTTGATCAAGAGCCTGCTGCTATCAGGTCAGCGCTACGAGCGTACCCGTGAGATCGTCTATCGCGATCAGATGCGCTTCGACTACCGTACCCTTAACCAACGCATTGCCCGGCTGGCCAATGTACTGACGGCCGCAGGCGTCAAGGCGGGCGACACGGTGGCGGTCATGGACTGGGACAGCCACCGTTATCTCGAATGCATGTTCGCGGTACCGATGATCGGGGCGGTGATTCACACCATCAACGTCAGGCTGTCGCCGGAGCAGATTCTCTACACCATGAACCATGCCGAGGATCGCTTCGTACTGGTCAACAGCGAATTTGCGGCCTTGTACCAGGGCATCGCCGGGCAGCTCACCACCGTCGAAAAGACCCTGCTGATCACCGATGCCGGCGGCGAACCAAGCGAGCTGCCCAATTGCGTCGGCGAATACGAAAGCCTGCTCGCCGCGGCCGATCCGCACTATGAGTTTCCCGACTTCGACGAAAACTCAGTGGCCACCACTTTTTACACCACGGGCACGACCGGCGACCCGAAAGGCGTGTATTTCACCCATCGGCAGTTGGTGCTGCACACCCTGGCCGGTGCAGTGACGGTCGGCTGCCGCGAAAACCCCCAGCTGATGGCGGCGGGGGACGTCTACATGCCGATCACGCCGATGTTCCACGTGCATGCCTGGGGGCTGCCCTATGTGGCGACTATGATGGGCCTCAAGCAGGTGTACCCGGGGCGCTATGACCCCGAATTGCTGATCGAGCTCTGGCGCCGGGAAAAGGTGACGTTCTCCCACTGCGTGCCGACCATTGTCCAGATGCTGCTCAATGCCAAGGCGGCGCAGGGCACGGATTTCAACGGTTGGAAAATCACCATTGGCGGCAGTGCGCTGACCCGTGGGCTCTACGAGTCGGCCCGTGCCTGCGGCATGCAACTGGTCGCCGCTTACGGCATGTCGGAAACCTGCCCGCTGATCTCCGGCGCGCATATTAACGACGAGCTGCGTCAGGCCTGCGACGACGAGCAGACCAATTACCGACTCAAGGCCGGTGTGCCGGTGGTACTGGTCGATGCGGCAATCCAGGCGCCCGATGGCAGCTTCCTCCCCGCTGATGGCGAGTCCCAGGGCGAGCTGGTGCTGCGTGCCCCCTGGCTGACTCAGGGCTACGCCGGCAACCCGGAGAAGAGCGAGGAGCTTTGGGCCGGCGGCTGGCTGCACACGGGCGATGTCGCCACGCTCGATGAGATGGGCAACATCGACATCCGTGATCGCATCAAGGACGTCATCAAGACCGGCGGCGAATGGCTTTCGTCGCTGGCCCTGGAAGGGTTGATCAGCCGCCATGAGGCGGTGCGCGATGTAGCGGTGGTGGGGGTGCCGGACGAGCGCTGGGGTGAGCGGCCGTTCGCGCTGGTGGTGCTGCGCGAAGGCACATCGCTCGATGCGGCTTCGTTGCAGCGGTTTCTCGAACCGGCTGTCGCGCAGGGGCAGATCAATAAATGGGCTATCCCGCAGCAAATCGCGGTGGTGGCGGAGATTCCCAAGACCAGCGTCGGCAAGCTGGACAAGAAGCGCATCCGGCTGGATATCGCCCGCTGGCTGGAAGAGGGCTGCGACGCCATCTCGTCGATCTAGCCCGTCGACCTGGCGGCCGGGATCAGCCGGTCGCCGTATCCTGGATCATTGCTGGTCAGGCTTGAGCATGCTGCGGACCTTGCCTTCGAGATCGTTGATGGTGAATGGCTTGGTTAGGACCTCGTAATCGTATCGCGTCGAACTGCGTTGCAGCACCGAGCCTTCGGCGTAGCCAGTGATGAACAGCACCGGCAATGACGGTCGTTTCTCGCGCGCGGCGTCGGCCAGTTGCCGCCCGTTCATACCGCCGGGAAGACCGATATCGGAAATCAGCAGATCCAGGTGCGCGTCGCTGTCGAGGATACGCATGCCGCTGGGACCTTCGGCAGCTTCCAGCGTGTTGAGCCCCATCTCCTGCAGCACCTCGGTGACCAGTGTGCGGACGTTGGGCTCGTCATCGACCACCAGAACGGTCTGCCCGTGTACCGATGCGGGCGCCTGGTCAGTGGTGATCGGAGTGTGTTGGCTGGCCGACTGGCCCTGGTGATGGGGCAGGTAGAGCCAGACGCTGGTCCCTTCGCCTACCGTACTCTCGATGCGCACGCCACCGCCAGACTGCTTGGCGAAACCATAGACCATCGACAGCCCCAGCCCTGTGCCTTCGCCGAGGGGCTTGGTGGTATAGAAGGGGTCGAACACGTAGCCAATTCGTTCGGGTGGGATGCCGACGCCGGTATCCCGGACGCCGAGCGCCACGTACTCGCCCGGCTGCAGGCCTAGTTCCTGGGCGAGAGGCTCGTTCAGCGTCACGTTCTCGCTGATCAGTGTCAGCTCCCCGCCGTCGGGCATCGCGTCGCGCGCATTGATGGTCAGGTTGAGCAATGCGTTTTCCAGCTGGTTGGTGTCGCAGAGCGTGAGCCAGAGGTCGCCGGACAGTTGCGTCGAATAGCTCACCAGAGGGCCGATGGTCCGCTGCAGCAACTCCATCATGCCCTCGATCAGCGCGTTCAGGTCGGTAGGGCTGGGGTCGAGTGTCTGGCGGCGCGAGAAGGCCAGCAGGCGATGGGTCAGCGCGGTTGCGCGGGTGGCCGATGACAGCGCGCTGCGGATGTAGCGATGCAGGTCGTCGGTACGGCCCTGGTCCAGGCGGAGCGAGAGCAGTTCCAGCGAGCCGATCACGCCGGCCAGCAGGTTGTTGAAATCGTGCGCCAGGCCGCCGGTCAGCTGACCGACCGCTTCCATCTTTTGCGACTGACGCAGCGCCGCTTCGGTCTTGGCGCGTGCGGCGACCTCCGCGTTGACCCGCTGCTCGAGGGTTTCGTTGAGGCGGTGCAGTGCCCGTTCGGTGCGCTTGTGCTGGGTGATGTCGAGGCAGGCACCCACCATGTACGCAGGCCGGCCGTGGGCGTCGGCGAAGGTCTGGCCCTTTTCGAAGAGCCAGCGCTCGTTGCCCTCCGGCAGCCTGATCCTGAACTGCATTTCAAAGTCTTCGCCGTAGCGGGCGCAGCGTTCGCATTGCTGAGCAATGGCATCCCGGTCTTCCGGATGAATCGTACCGAGCAGGTCGTCCAGCCAGCCGGAGGTGAGGCCCTCCAGGCCGACCAGGCGCTGCATGGGCAGGTCCATGTCCAGCCGGTTGTTGCGCAGGTCCCAGTAGAAGGTTCCGGTGCCGGAGGCGAGCAGCGCAGCGTTGAGCCGCTCATCGCTCTCGCGCAGGCGCAGCGCCGCCGACTCCTGGTCGAGCAGGCTTTCGGTGACGTCTTCGGCGCGGTGGATGATGTGGCTCACGCGGCCCTGGTCATCCAGTACCGGGACGTTGATCACGTCCCAGTAGCGATTCTCGTAGCCGTCGCCTTCGGCATCCGGACGCCGCAGCGGATAGCCCACGGTCTTGAGCACCTGGGGCAGCCCGGTGCGCGCCACTTCCGCCAGGGACGCGCGTAGCTGATTGACACCCGACGCGCTGGCGCCCGCCGCTTCGCCACCGCTGTAGACCTCGAACAAGGGGCGACCGATGACATCCTCACGGCGTAGCAAGGTCGCCCGCAGGCGCTCCTCGCTGGCAGCGACCATCGTGTAGTCGGCATCGTTGGCGACCACCAGGAACAATCCGGGCAGGGCATCGAAAATGCGCTGCAGCTCCGTTATGTCAATGGCTCGACTCTCCGTCCAGATGACACGTGCGCACGTGCCGTATAGGTTAGTAGTGGCTGTTTTGCCGAAAAAATTCGCTCGACCAAGGAGCCAATGTGTCAGACACCAGCCATACGCTGATCAGTGAAACCTTTCCTGTCGGTCCGCTGCAATGCAACTGCACGATCATCGGCGACTCCTTGACCGGCAGGGCCATCGTGGTGGATCCCGGCGGCGATCCGCAACGGATACTCGCGCGCATCGAAGCATTGGGATTGAAGGTCGTCAGCATCGTTCACACCCACGCGCATCTGGATCATTTTCTGGCGTCGGGGCAGATCAAGGAGCGTACCGGCGCGACCTTGCACCTGCACAAGGACGATCAATTCCTCTGGGATAGCCTGGAGCAGCAATGCGCGCTCTTCGGGGTGCCCTATATGCCCGTGCCGGCGCCCGACTTGTGGCTGGTCGATGACGAGGCGCTGGCCTGTGGGTGTGGCGTCGCGCTACACACCCCGGGGCACACGCCGGGCTCGATGAGCTTCTGGTTTCCTGAAGCGAAACTGCTGCTGGCCGGCGACACGCTGTTTCGCCGGGGCATTGGCCGTACCGATCTCTGGGGCGGCGATTATGCCACCATTGAGCGGTCGATCAGGCAGCGCCTGTATCGTCTCGACGAGGATGCGATCGTGATCACAGGCCACGGCCCGCAGACCCGTCTGGGCGACGAGATGAGGGAGAACCCCTTCGTCCGCGCCTGAGACATGCGGGTTCGTCGGCGCGTTCCGGTTCTGATGCGGGACGGATGTTAACCTAGCGCCGCATTGCAGCCTGGAACGGTATTTTTCGACAGGCTGAGGTCCCGCAGATAAAGGAAGTAACCATGAAGAAGCTGATTACGCTGACCACCATTGCCACCACCGTGGCGCTGCTCGGTGGCTGTACCAACAACCCTTACACCGGTGAGCGCGAGGCAGGCAAGGCCGGCATCTATGGCGGCATTGGCGCGGTCAGCGGGGCGGTGATCGGTGCTGCGACTTCCAGCAAGAAAGACCGTGGCAAAGGCGCGCTGATCGGCGCGGCCGTGGGCGGCGCGGCGGGTGGCGGCTATGGCTACTACGTCGATACGCAGGAAGCCAAGCTGCGTCAGACACTGCAAGGCACCGGCGTGCAGGTCCAGCGCGACGGCAATAACCTGACGCTGGTCATGCCGGGCAATATCACCTTCCCGAGCAATTCGGCGGACATATCCAGCAGCTTCTATCCGACCCTGAATTCGCTGGTTCAGGTGTTCAAGGAGTTCAACAAGAACGGCATAGACATCGTCGGTCACACCGATAGCACGGGCTCGCTGCAACTCAATCAGGATCTGTCCACTCGGCGCGCGCGTAGCGTAGCGGCCTACCTGGAAAGCAATGGTGTGGCGCCCGCGCGGATTTCCGCCTTCGGTGCAGGCCCCAGCCAGCCCATCGCCAGCAACGACACCGCCGCAGGACGGGCGCAGAACCGCCGGGTGGAAATCAACCTGCGGCCGCTGTAAGTCTTTCCCCAGACGGCCCCGCAACGGGGCCGTCTACGCCATATAAGTGGCGTCAGTGTTCTATCTTTTCTTCAGCTAGCATTGAACCTCTGAGGCCGCCACGACTCTGAAGCTGGTGACAGCCAGCCGTGTGGTGGCACTGAGGAGGTTGAATGGTAGATCGTTCTGCTCTCCATTCTCGTAAGCCTTGGCTGCCATTGGTAGTGACATTGGCCTTGATGGCCGGGCTCGGAGGATGGGTCGTCTGGCAATGGCAGGTCCAGGAGGACCGGATTCGCGCCGAGCAGGCGCAGCGCTTCAATCTGGCGGTCAACGACGTCGAAAGTAATCTGCGTGAGCGGATGCGCGCATACGAAATGGTCATGCGCGGGCTTGCCGGTCTCTTCGTGGGCGGCGAATCCGTCAAGCTGGATGAGTGGAACCGCGCTGTCGATCAGCTTCAGCTTCAGGACTTCTACCCCGGTATTCAGGCGGTCGCGCTGGCGCGCTATGCGCGGGCGGACAATCTGGCCGCTGTGCTCGAGCAGATTCGCGGCGATGGCCGTGGCAACTTCCGCATGTACCCGGCGGGTGAGCGCGACGAGTACCTGATCACCGATTTCATCCATCCGCTCGACTGGCGCAATCGTCGAGTGGTGGGCTTCGATATGCTGAGCGAGCGGACGCGCAGGGAAGCCATCACTGCCGCGCGCAACATCGGCACGCCCATGCTCAGCGGGCCGGTACGGCTCAAGCAGGAAACCGAGCAGAACGCGCAGGTGGGCATCCTTCTTTACCTCCCGCTATACCGGGTCGGTGCACCGATCACCACGCTGGAAGAGCGGCAGGCCGCCTTTGCCGGCACGCTGCACGGTGCGTTCCGGCTGACCGATCTGATCGAGGGCGTGCTGGGCTCGCGCAACAAGCTGTTCCAATTGCAGCTATTCGATGCCGCCGCGCCGGGTGAGGCGCTGCTGGTAGGGCGCGCGCCGGTCAGCAGTGATGCCCGCTTCCATCGCACCCGCAATATCTACATGTACGGCCGCAGCTGGCAGCTGGAAGTCGCCAGCACACCTGAATATGAAGCGCTGCTGAACAGAACCAGCGGTGCATACAATCTGGCGGCCGCGATGACCGCAGCAGTGCTGTTTTCGTTGCTGATCGGTGGCTATCTCTATCTGCGCGAACGGGCGCTGCGCAGCAGTCAGGCCCTCGGCGCGCAACTGCAGGAGCGCGAGGCCTGGTTCCGTCAACTGATCGAGCAGTTGCCGGTGGCGACCTTGTTGTGCAACGACCGTGGGCGAATCGAGCTGGCCAACCAGAGTGCCGCGGCGCTGCTCGGAAGCAGTGCAGGGCTGCTTGCCGGTGAGCGCCTCAGCCGGTATGTGCCGGGCGCACTGAGCGATCCGCTCGGCGGCGCGCGAATGGAGGCCAATCACCAGGAAAGCCAGGCATTGCGCGAGGATGGCACGCCCATCCCCGTCTCTCTGAGCCTGACCAGTTTCAGGCGCGATGACGGCATTCACCACCTGCTCAATCTGGTCGACCTGCAGCAGCGCAAGCGTGACGAAGAGCGATTCCGTAATGTCGTCGAGGCGTCGCCGAACGCCTTCCTGCTGTTCGACTACGACGGGCGCATCGTCATGGTCAACCGACAGACCGAGCTGCTGTTCGGCTACAGCCGCCAGGAGTTGCTGGGCCAGCCGGTGGAATTGTTGATCCCCGAGTCGATGCGCAGGGCCTACCACGAGGTGCGGCACCGCTTCGGGCAGGCGACCGAGTCACTTCGCCTCGGCGAAAACCGCGAGCTGTATGGTCGGCACCGGGACGGTCATCTACTGCCAGTCGAAGTCGGCTTGTCGCCGCTGCGCAGCGGCGAAGAGCTGCTGGTGCAGGCGGTGGTGATCGATATCGGCCATCGCAAGGCGGCGGAGCGGCGTCTGCGCGACCAGGCCAACGAGCTGGTGGTGGCCAATCGTTACAAGTCCGAGTTTCTCGCCAACATGTCGCATGAGTTGCGCACGCCGCTCAACAGCATCCTGATCCTGAGCGACCAGATGAGGCAGAACGCGGCGAGCAACCTGACCGACAAGCAGGTTCGGCACGCCGACATCATTCACCGTGCCGGCCAGGACCTGCTGCAGCTCATCAACGACGTGCTCGATCTGGCGAAGATCGAGGCCGGCCACATGCAGATCAAGCCGGAGCCGGTCGACCTGGCCGAGCTACTGGCCGAATTGCTCTCCGGGCTCGAGCCGATGGCCGAACAGAACGGATTGTCTCTCTCCTCGCGCATAGACCCTAACGTGCCGGTCTCGATAGTCAGCGACCGGGCGCGCTTGCAGCAGATCCTGCGCAACCTTGTCACCAATGCCTTGAAGTTCACCGAGCAAGGATCAGTGGATGTCCACGTGTCGTGCGAACCGTCAGAGCAGCCCGGCGATGAGGCCATGCTGCGAATCTGCGTCAACGACACCGGCATCGGCATCGCCGAGGATCAGCACGAACGCATCTTCCAGGCGTTCCAGCAGATCGACGGCTCTATCAGTCGGCAGTACGGTGGTACCGGGCTCGGGCTGGCCATTGCCAGGCAGCTGGCCGAGGTGCTGGGAGGCGGTATTCGTCTCAAGAGCGCGCCGGGTCAGGGCTCGAGTTTTACCGTCGAGTTGCCATTGAAGCTGGCCGCGACGACCGAGATCCGGACGCTGCGGACCTCGCCGCACCGGGGGCAGGGCGGTGGCCTGCTGATCGTCGAGGACGATGCCGACTTCGCCTCGGTGGTGGCCGAAGTCGCGCAGTCCCATGGCTTTCCCTGCGTGATCTGTGGCACCGGCCAGGAGGGGCTGGACGCGCTTCGCCAGGAGCGGTTCGCGGCGGTCATCCTTGACATTCTGCTGCCCGATATCAGCGGCTGGCAGGTTCACCGCATGTTGCGCGCCGATCCTCGTCACCAGGACACACCCGTGTTCATTATCTCCTGCGTGCCGCAGCCGCAGGGCTGGGCGGACGATGGTTCACGCTACCTGCTCAAGCCGGTGGCCCAGGCGGAGCTGGAACGTCTGTTCGTCGATCTGGCGCGCCAGGAAGAGCGTTCGATGACGTTGCTGTTGGTGGAAACCGATCCGCAACGACGCCGGCAACTGCGTGAACACTTTGATCGCCTCGGGTACCGGGTCACCGAATGCCAGCGCAGCGATGAAGCGAGGCTGGCATATGCCGAGCACAGCTTCACGGCGCTGGTCATCGATTTCGATCTGCCCGGCGAAGATGGCCTGGACCTGCTCGAGGCTCTGGATCGCCTACGGCCGCTCGAAGGCGTGCGTGTAGTACTCAACAGCCAAAAGCCGCTGTCGGAAAAGAATCTGCAGCGGCTTCGGCGTTATCCATCGGTTGCGTTGTCAAAAACAGAGGGACTGGAGCATATGGAAAATGCATTGAAGCCCGCCGCGGCTGAGTCCGCGGCGCTGGGCATGGAGGAAGCGGGACGACCGCTGCTGGGGCAGCGGGTGCTGCTGGTGGATTCGGACGTGCGGGCGATCTACGCCCTGAGCGCCCTGCTCGACGAGCAGGGGTTGCAGGTGGTTCCGGCGACCAACGGCGTCGAAGCGCTCGAGCGATTCGACGAAGATGCGTTTGATCTGGCTCTGGTCGACATGGCTCTCCCGAATGAGGGCGCGCCTGCGCTGATCCGACAGCTGAGAAACGACTATGGTTGTCAGGTGCCGATCGTGGCATTGGTGGTCGGTGACGATCCGGCCGCCCGGGACCAGAGCATCGCCCTTGGTGCGGACGATGTTCTGTTCAAACCGGTCGAGGGTTGCAGTTTGGTCGAGCTGCTGCGGCGTTGTCTGGCGCGGGTCGATGACCCTCACAAGAGCCCATAAGGAGAAGCGTGTGACGCATCGTTCATGCCGGATTGGCGCAGCGGCCAGCGCCGTCGTTGTCGGAAATGGCTGTTCGCCGGGCAGAGGAAAGCGCTGATGGCCCGGTTACAAGCCAAATCGCAGCCCCGTACCCGGACGCTGCTGGTGGTCGATGACCGCGAGGCGAATCTGGTCGCCATGGAAGCCCTGCTTGGCGATGGTGACTGGCAGGTGCATACCGTGAATTCCGGCGAAGCGGCGCTGCAGGCGCTGCTCGACATGGACGTAGAGCTGGTGCTGCTCGACGTTCAGATGCCGGGCATGGATGGCTTCGAAGTGGCGCGTCTGATGCGTGGCAGCCCGCATACGCGCTACACGCCGATCATTTTCGTCTCGGCCATCGCACATACCCGTGAGTCGGTGTTGCGTGGTTATGCGACCGGGGCGGTGGATTTCATCCTCAAGCCCTTCGATCCGCAGGTCCTCAAGCACAAGATCAACACACTGCTCAGCCACGAACACAATCGTCGCGACTTGCAGCTGCTGACCCAGCAGCTCGACAGTGCCCGCGCGTTCAATGCCTCGGTGTTGAACAACGCCGCCGAGGGCATTCTGGTGGTGGGTGAGGATGGCTATATCAATTTCGCCAATCCGGCGATCGCCCAGATGCTGCACACCAGCATCGATGACCTGCAGGGCACGGCGTTGGTCGATCATCTCGCCGCGCCACAGATGCCCGAGGCCTGGCGCGACACGGAGTTCTACAGGCAATGGCGCAGCGGTAACACCTACCGTCTGCACGAGGCGCAGCTCCATACCGCCAACGGCGGTACCTTGCCGGTGGCCTTGTCGTCGTCGCCGCTGCCACGCCAGCAGCGCTCGATGGTGGTCATCGCGCTGGACATGTCGGTAGTGCGCAATCTGCACGTACAGCTGGAAACGCAGGCGGTCACCGACTCGCTGACAGGCCTGTTGAACCGACGCGGCTTCCACCAGGCGCTGGAATCGGCGCTGGCGCGGGTCGACCGGAACGGCAAGCGCATGGCGATCCTCTACATCGATCTGGACGGGTTCAAGCGCATCAACGACTCGCTGGGACACGATGCCGGCGACGAGATTCTTTGCCGGGTGGCAAGGGTGCTGGAGGCCTGCATGCGTCCGTACGACATCATCGCCCGCATGGGGGGTGACGAGTTCACCGCGCTGCTCGACTCGCTGGATCATCCCGAAGACGCCGCCAAGGTGGCGGAGAAGCTGATCGAGCTGATTTCGGTGCGCCACACTATTGACGGCACCGATGTCACCTTGGGCGCCAGTATCGGCATCGCCCATTTCCCCGATTGCGGCCAGAGCGTCGAGGAACTGCTGCGCTCCGCGGACATGGCCATGTATGAAGCCAAGCGCAATGGCCGCCAGCAATACCGCTTCTTCTCTAACGAGATGAACGGCCGCGCGCATGCGCGCCTGATGATGGAGGAGAACCTGCGCAGCACCATCGAGCGCAATGGTTTCGCCCTGGCGTACCAGCCGCAGGTGATCCTCGAAACAGGTGAGCTGCGCGGCTTCGAGGCGCTGCTGCGCTGGGACTACAGTGGCCGTGGCAAGGTCGAGCCGAACGTGTTCATTCCATTGCTGGAGGAAACCCGGCTGATCGACCGCGTCGGCGAGTGGGCCCTGCGCGAAGGGCTCGCCCAGTGTCGTGATTGGCGCGAGCGGTTCGGCGAAAAGATGATCCTGAGCTTCAACATCAGTCCGGTGCAGTTCGGTCGGGCAGGTCTGATAGACGAACTGCGCCGTCTGCTCGAGGAGTCACAGCTCGACCCGCGCCAGCTTGAGCTGGAGGTTACCGAAGGGGCGCTGATGCAAGATCTCGAGCAGAGCTGCGACAAGCTTCGACAATTGCGCGAGCTGGGTGTCAGGGTGGCGGTGGACGATTTCGGCACCGGCTATTCCTCGCTGGCCTACCTGCGGCATTTCGATCTGGACACGCTGAAGATCGACCGGCTGTTCATCGCCAATATGCTCGACTCGCCCCGCGATGCGGCCGTGGTCAGCACCATCATCGACCTGGGGCGCAATCTGGGCCTGGAGGTGATTGCCGAGGGGGTTGAAACCCTGGCCCAGCGAGACTGGCTGATCGCTCACGATTGCCAGGTGATGCAGGGCTTCCTGGTGGCCCCGGGCCTGTCGGTCGACGACGCCCTGGCGTTCCCCCGGACGGTCGACTGGGCCGACCAGGACAGTTGGTCCGAATAGCCAGCTGCCGAGGTCAGCGGGCCGGCGGGTACTGGCGGTGGAGGGTTTCGAGCTGGGCGTCCTTTTCACTCCAGAGCTGGTTGACCCATTGCTGGAACGCCAGCCGGTAGCCCTCGTCCTGATCGTAGCTGCGATGCAGGAACTCGGCGGGGATGGGTTGCGACTCGATACGCATCACCACCTGGGCGATGCGTCCGCACAGCAGGTCCCAGAAGCTCGGGTTGCCGTCCGGGTAATGAATAGTGATGTTGATCAGCGACGTCAGCTGTTCGCCCATCGCGTCGATCACGAAGGCGATACCGCCGGCCCTGGGCTTGAGCAGGTAACGGTAGGGTGAGGCCTGCTCGTTGTGCTTGTCCCCGGTGAAGCGGGTGCCTTCGAGGAAATTGAACACCGACACCGGGTTGGTCCGATAGCGCTCGCAGGCCTTGCGGGTGGTCGCCAGATCCTCGCCACGCTTTTCCGGATACTTGGTCAGGTATTCCTTGCTGAAGCGCTTCATGAACGGGAATTCCAGTGCCCACCAGCACAGGCCGATCACCGGCACCCAGATCAGCTCCTGCTTGAGAAAGAACTTTAGAATCGGCATGCGGCGGTTCAGCTGGTATTGCAGCATCAGGATATCGGCCCAGCTCTGATGGTTGCTGGTGACCAGGTAGGAGTGCCGCATGTCGACCTTGTCCAGGCCCTGCACGTCCCAACGGGTGCGGCGCACGCTGTCCATCCAGCGGCCGTTGCCCGCCATCCATGACTCGGCGACCCAGTGCATCCCGAAGCGCAGTACGCGTTGGATGCGTGGGAACGGCAACGCCAGTTTCAACAGCGAGAGCGCAAAAAGCGGCCAGCACCAGAACAAGGTATTCAGCGCCAGCGCCAAGCCGGCAAGGACGCCCCGGAGCGGAGCAGGAAGGACACTCAGCATCGATTGGCTCGTATATCCGTCGAAAGGCGGCAAGCGTACCGATTGCGCACCGAACTGCAAGCTAGGAATACCGAATGACGACATGCCTGGCCCGAGGCAGGCCAGGCATGTCGTGACGCCGGTGGGTTACTCGGCTTGCTTGCCGCTGTCGGCCTGTAGCGCAGTGAGCGCGATGGTGAAGACGATATCGTCGACCAGCGCGCCGCGGGACAGGTCGTTGACCGGCTTGCGCAGGCCTTGCAGCATCGGGCCGACGCTGATCACGTTGGCGCTGCGCTGAACCGCCTTGTAAGTCGTGTTACCGGTGTTCAGGTCGGGGAAGATGAACACCGTGGCTTGTCCGGCCACCTTGCTGTTCGGCGCCTTCTGACGGCCGACGCTCAGCACGGAGGCGGCGTCGTACTGCAGCGGACCGTCGATCGGCAGCTCGGGTGCGCGTGCCTGGGCGATGCGGGTCGCCTCGGCGACCTTCTCCACCTCCGCGCCGCTGCCGGATGTACCGGTGGAATAGCTGATCATCGCCACGCGCGGGTTGACGCCCAGGGCGACGGCGGACTCGGCGCTCTGCAGGGCGATCTCGGCCAGCTCGGCGGCGTTCGGGTTGGGATTGACTGCGCAGTCGCCATAGACCAGCACCTGGTCGGGCAGCAGCATGAAGAACACCGAGGACACCAGGCTGTAGCCCGGCGCGGTCTTGATCAGCTGCAGTGCCGGGCGAATGGTGTTGGCGGTGGTGTGCACCGCGCCGGAAACCAGGCCGTCGACCTCGTCGAGCGCCAGCATCATGGTGCCCAGCACGACGGTGTCCTTGAGCTGTTCGCGAGCATCATCAGGGGTCAGTCCCTTTGCCTTGCGCATCTCGCACATGGGTTCGACGTAATGGTTGAGGATCAGCTCGGGGTCGAGAATTTCCAGGCTGGCCGGCAACAGGATGCCTTGCTCGCGGGCGACGGCCTGCACTTCTTCGGGTTTGGCCAGCAATACGCAGCGCGCGATGCCGCGCTCCTGGCAGATCGCCGCCGCGCGGATGGTGCGTGGCTCGTTGCCTTCCGGCAGTACGATGCGCTTGTTGGCCTGCTGTGCACGGCGGACCAGCTGATAGCGGAACGCCGGAGGCGACAGGCGCAGCTCGCTGCGTGGCACGCTGAGGCGCGTATGCAGCAGCTCGGGCTGCAAGTGCTGGGCGATGAAATCGGTAACCTGGCTAGCGCGCTCGATATCGTCGGCCGGCGTCTCCTTGTTCAGGGCGAACAGATTGGTAGCGGTGTCGTAGGAGCCGGTCTGTACCGTCATGACCGGCAGGCCGCCATCGAGCGCGGCCTTGCACAGCTCGAGAATGCGAGGATCCGGAGCGAAGTCGCTGCACAGCAGCAGTCCGGCCAGCTCGACGCCATTGAGCGAGGCCAGGCTCGCCGCCAGGATGATGTCGTCACGATCACCGGGCGTGACGACCAGAACGCCGGGTTCCAGCAACTGCACGGTGTTGGGGACGGCGCGGGCGCACAGGACGATCTTGTCGACCCGGCGTCGCTCGGCTTCGCCGGCATGCAGCACCTTGGCATCGAGCAGCTGGGCGATATCCCGGGTGCGCAGGGCGTTCAGCCGCTCGGCGTAGGGGATGGCGCCGAGCAACTGGAAGTCCTGGCTGCCGAGCAGCGGCAGCTGCTCTTTCAGGCGCTCGACGAAAGCCGGTACGCCATCGTCGCTCTTGATCTTGTTGAGGATCACGCCGAGTACTTTCGGATCCTTGGCGCCACCGAACAGCTGCGCCTGAATCTCGATCCGCTCGGCCATGCGCTTGAGGGTATCGGTGCCCTGCGCGGCGATCAGGATGACCTCCGCATCCAGGCTTTTCGCCAGGTGGGTATTGATGCGCGAGGTATGGTTGAACTCGCGGGTGGGCACCATGCCTTCGACGATGACCACATCCTTGCCGGTGGCGACTTCCTGATAACGGCTGACTACATCCTCGAGCAGCAGGTCGAGCTCGCCATCGGCCAACTGGCGCTCCACCTGCTCCAAAGGCAGCGGGACCGGGGCGGCGATGTTCAGCGTGTTTTCCACCAGCACGCAGGAGCGCTCGCGCCCTTGATCGAGCGGGAAGGGCTGAGCGATGGGCTTGAAGAAGCCAACCTTCAACCCGGCGCGTTCCAGCGCCCGGATCAGGCCAAGGCTGACGGAATTGAGGCCGCCACCGAAACCGCTGGGGGCGAGAAAGAGCGTATGCATGGTGATCTCCTGTCGAGCGATGGGCGATGCGGGGCCGAGTCGACCAATCCGACGCGCCATAGGGTCGTCGGATTGTGCAGTGCGAAGCGCTGCGGCGAGTTGTCAGGCGTCAAGCAGAGCGAGGGTGTCCAAGGCGATCTGGCGTTCTTCGTTGGTCGGCACGACCAGAACGCGCGGGCTGCCCGCTGCCTGGATTTCTCCGCCGACTCCGCGCGTGCAGCGAGCGTTGGCTTCTTCGTCCAGCTTGAAGTTGAACAGCTTGAGGTGCTCGAGCGTGCGGCTGCGCACGGCGATCGAGTTCTCTCCGATGCCGCCGGTGAAGATCAGCCCGTCGAGCTTGGGCAGGGCGCAGGCCATGCTCGCCAGGGACTTGGCCAGGCGGTAGCAGAACACCTCCAGCGCCAGGGTCGCGCCGGCATGGCCCGCTACCCGGGCTTCATGCAGGGTGCGCAGGTCGTTGGAGAGCCCGGACAGGCCCTTCAGGCCGCTGTCGTGGTTGAGCATGCGGTCGATCTGCTCCAGGCTCCAGCCGAGCGTGCGGTTCAGGTAGCTGTGCAGGTTGGGGTCGACATCGCCGCTGCGCGTGCCCATCACCAGGCCTTCCAGCGGGGTCAGGCCCATGCTGGTGTCGCGGCTCTGGCCATTGACGATGGCGCAGGTCGAGCAGCCGTTGCCCAGGTGGGCGGTCAGCCAGCAGCTGTCGTCGACCGGCAGATTGGTCATTTCGGCGGCACGCTTGCTGACATAGTTGTGGCTGGTGCCGTGGAAGCCGTAACGGCGAACGCTGTGCTCTTTGTAGAGAAACTCGGGCAACGCATAGCGAAAGGCGTGCTCGGGCATCGTCTGGTGAAAGGCCGTGTCGAAGACGCTGACCTGCGGCAGACCGGGGAACAGGGCCATGGCCGCGTCGATGCCGACCAGGTTGGCCGGGTTGTGCAGCGGCGCCAGCTGCGCGCTGTCGCGGATTGCCTGGAGCACTTCTTCGTTGATCAGGCTGGAGCCGGTGAAGTGCTCACCGCCATGGACCACGCGATGCCCGATGCCGTCGAGCTTGCCACCGGCGGCGTCCTGCGCCAGCGGCAACAACTGCGCCAGCGCGGCACGATGATCGGCACCTGGGATATCCAGGCTCTGCTTGGTGTCACCCTGCTGCCAGTGCAGTACCGCTTCAGGACTGCCAAGACGTTCAGCCAGACCTTGCAGCGGGAACGTGGCTTGCGCTTCGTTGACCAGTGCGAACTTGATCGACGAACTGCCGCAGTTAATCACCAGGATGTTTCGAGCCGACATCGGTGCTCCTCGGGATGCTTAATAATTGTTGAATGGCATCGCTTAGCGTGCGCCGCGGATTCTGGCACAGGGCATGGCGAATCGATGTTCTCCAAAGGTTGTATGCGGCTCCGCCCGATGCAGGAGCTACGATGGTGTCCAGATACGTTGCTGACCCCGTTTATCCGGGCTCGGTTCGCATTCGGCGCGGGGCGCGGTTAAACTTTGGCATCACATTCCCAAGCAAAGGTTACGTCTCATGCAGATTGCCGCAAACAAGGCTGTGTCAATCGACTACACGCTCACCAACGACGCCGGTGAGGTGATCGACAGCTCGGCCGGCGGCGCGCCGCTGGTCTACCTGCATGGTGCAGGCAACATCATCTCCGGCCTGGAAAGGGCGTTGGAAGGCAAGCAGGGCGGCGACGAGCTGAAGGTCGCCATCGAACCCCAGGATGCCTATGGCGAGTACAGCCCGGAGCTGGTCGCAACCCTCAATCGGTCGATGTTCGAAGGCGTCGACGAGCTCGAAGTTGGTATGCAGTTCCACGCATCCGGTCCGGATGGCGGCATGCAGATCGTCACCATTCGCGATGTGGAAGGCGATGACGTGGTGGTCGACGGTAACCATCCGCTGGCTGGCCAGCGCCTGAACTTCGAAGTCAAGGTCGTCGATGTACGCGACGCCAGCGACGAAGAAGTCGCCCATGGTCACGTTCATGGGGAAGGTGGTCACCACCACTGATTTTTCGCTGCAAGGCAGATGGCGAAAGGCTCGATCGCGACGATCGGGCGATGAAAGCGCTTCGGTGATGCTGGAGCGCTTTTTTACCCTCTGGAGAAGAGAGATGAGCGCGTTCCACGATTTGGTCCTCACTGACCTCGGCGGTCAGGAGTTGCCGCTTGCGGCGCTGAAAAGCCAGCTGACGCTGGTGGTCAATGTAGCCTCCGAATGCGGCTTGACCCCGCAATACGCCGGCTTGCAGGCCTTGCACCAGCGTTTTAGGGATCGTGGTTTCGGCGTGCTGGGGATTCCATGCAATCAATTCGCTGCGCAGGAACCGGGCAGCGACGCGCAGATTCTGCAGTTTTGCAGCGAGCAGTACGGCATCAGCTTCCCGCTGAGCAGCAAGCTGGAGGTCAACGGCCCGCAGCGCCACCCGCTGTATCGGCTGCTGGCCGGTGAAGGCGCCGATTTCCCGGGCGACATCAGCTGGAACTTCGAGAAGTTCCTGGTTGGCAAGGATGGCCGCGTGCTCGCGCGCTTTTCACCCCGCACCGCGCCGGACGACCCGGCGCTGATCCAGGCGATCGAGCAAGCGCTCGGCTGATCGGGTCACCGGCACAGCTGCTGGCTGTGCCTGGCTTTCATCGTCCTGCTGGTCCGCGCGCCATCGTTGGCAACGTGGCGCCGCAATAAGCGTCATGGATGATGCTATTCGGGGCGAGATGACCGGTCATATGCTCGCCCCATGAACAACCGAGCTCGAATCGACAAGCGTGAAATGATCCTGGCCAAGGGCGCGCAGGTGATGACCCGGCGTGGCTATCACGGTACCGGGGTACTGGAGATCGTCCAGGCCGCCGGCATCCCCAAGGGCTCCTTCTATCACTACTTCGCCAGCAAGGAAGATTTCGCCCTGCAGGCGCTCGAGCATCTGTACACGCCTCGGCTGGAGCGCTACCAGGCTGCGCTCAGCCGCTCTGCGCTGAGCCCTCGCGAGCGAATCCTCGGTTACTACGCCGAGCTTGTCGCGCACTTCGCCCGTCAGGAAAACCCGGAATACCACTGCTTCATCGGCAGTCTCAGCTTCGAAATGGCCGAACTGTCGCAGCCGATCGGCCGCCAGGTGGAGTCGATTCTGCAGCGGTCCGTCGCGCTGCTGGCCGGCTGTCTCGAGCAGGCCCGGGCTCAGGCTGAAATCCCCTCGGACACCGATTGCCAGGCGCTGGCCGAGTTCATCGGCAACGCCTGGGAAGGGGCGCTGTTGCGCATGAAGGTCGGCCGCAGCGTCGGGCCGCTGGAAATCTTTCTGACCCAGTTGGAACGTTTACTGACGGTCCGCTGAGTTTTTTTGGCGAACGGCGAGACGACCGGTCGCTTTTATACCCTCAACCAGGAGACAACAATGACCGCAGCCGTGAATGCCCTGTTTCAGCCTTTCCAGCTCGGCAGCCTGCAACTGCCGACACGTGTCGTCATGGCGCCGATGACCCGCTCGTTCTCGCCCAATGGCGTGCCGACCGCAGAGGTCGTCGAATACTACCGTCGTCGTGCCGCATCGGGCGTTGGGCTGATCATCACCGAGGGCACCACGGTTGGCCACGCCGCCGCCAATGGTTACCCGCAGGTGCCGCGCTTCTACGGCGAGGATGCCCTGGCCGGCTGGAAGGCCGTGGTGGACGCCGTACACGCCGCGGGCGGCAAGATCGTGCCGCAGCTCTGGCATGTCGGCAATGTGCGTCGCAAGGGCACCGAGCCGGAGCCCGAAGTGCTCGGCTACGGCCCCATGGAAAAGGTCAAGGACGGCCAGGTTGTCGTGCATGGCATGACCAAACAGGACATCCAGGCAGTGATCGCCGCGTTCGCTCAGGCGGCGGCCGATGCCAAGGTGATCGGCATGGATGGCGTCGAGATCCACGGTGCGCATGGTTACCTGATCGACCAATTCTTCTGGGAGGGCAGCAACCAGCGCACTGATGAATACGGTGGCAGCATGGCCAATCGCTCGCGCTTCGCCATCGAGCTGATCGAGGCCGTGCGTGCTGCGGTGGGCGCCGACTTCCCGATCATCTTCCGCTTTTCGCAGTGGAAGCAGCAGGACTACACCGCTCGCCTGGTCACCACGCCGCAAGACCTCGAGGCTTTTCTCGCACCGCTCTCGGCGGCGGGTGTGGACATTTTCCACTGCTCGACGCGGCGGTTCTGGGAGCCGGAATTCGAGGGCTCGGACCTCAACCTGGCCGGCTGGACCAGGCAACTGACCGGCAAACCGACGATTACCGTGGGCAGCGTTGGCCTGGACGGTGAATTCCTGCAGTTCATGGTCAAGACCGACAAGGTGGCGCAACCGGAAAATATCGAAGGTTTGCTCGAGCGCCTGAACAAGCAGGAATTCGATCTGGTTGCCGTGGGGCGTGCACTGATATGCGATCCGGACTGGGCGCTGAAGGTTCGCGAAGGACGCATGCAGGACATCCTGCCGTTCAGTCGCGAGGCGCTGAAAACCCTGGCTTGATTCGCCCCGTGGCGAAGTTGGCGGCTGGCCTCGGCCGAGCCGCCGGTTGGGAGATCGATAGCCGCCGCCTTGGCGCAGCGGGGGCTATGTCGAAGCGCCGGGATAGCCGGACTGCTTGAGCAGGGTCGCCAGATGCACCGCGTTGCGCGCCAGCATCGCGTTGGTCTTGGCGATCTTCTCGCCGGGGTCCTCGACATCCTTGTAGTCGGTCGAGCCCATCGCCTGACCTACCCAGTAGGTACAGCCATTCGCAGGAATGCTGAAGCCCACGTCATTGAGCCCCTGAAACAGTTCGGCCACTACGTGGTGAGCGCCATCCTCGTTGCCAACCACGGCAACGCAGGCGACCCGTCCGTAGGACACCATGCGCTGCTGGTCATCCACCTCGCCAAGAAAGGCATCGAGGCGTTCGAGCACCCGCTGGCAGACGCTGGCCGGATGGCCCAGCCATATCGGAGTGCCGAGCAGCAGAATGTCGGCGTCGAGGACCTTTTTCCGGATCGCCGGCCACTCATCGCCCGCCCCTTCATCAGAGGTCACCCCGGGCTTGATGTTGAAATCCACCGCGCGTATCTGCTCGCAGGTCACCCCGAGTTTCTCCAGTTCATGCATGGTCTGGCTCAGCAGCAAACCGCATGATGAGGGGGTTGGCGAAGTTTTGAGTGTGCAGTTGATAGCCAATGCGCGAAGTGCCATGTGCGAATCTCCTGAATCCGAAGGTGTTCGGATCTAGACAATCATCGCCTAGGCGGTTCACTGACGGGCAGCAGGTACCAGGTGCTTCTTTCCCCCTTCGCGAACCCAGAACAGCGTTGCGCCGGCCACCGCCGCCGGCATGATCAACAGGTTCAGCACAGGTATGAGCAACGCGGCGTAGGTCACCGCACCGAAGCTCAGGCTCTTCCAGCGCCGCTGGCGCAGCCACACCATCATCTCCGCCCAGCTCATCTTGTTGTTGTCCGCCGGATAGTCGATGTACTGCACTGCCATCATCCAGATGCCGAACAACAGCCACAAAGGGGCGGCGAAGAGGTTCACCACCGGGATGAACGAGAGAATCAGCAGCGCAATCGCTCGCGGTGCGAAGTAGGCCAGCTTGCGCGCTTCACGTCCGATGGTGCGTGGCAGCATCGCCAGCAGTTCGGCCCAACTGAAGGGTGGCGAACTGTCCTCGCCACGCGCGACGGTTTCCACCTTCTCGGCGAGAAACCCATTGAAGGGTGCCGCGATGATGTTGGCGAGCATGGTGAAGGTGAAGAACACCATCAACAGCACCAGGACCACGAACAGCGGCCAGAGGATGTATTCGAGGAACATCAGCCACTCGGGCAGGCGCGGCATGAGCGTGTCGACCCAACCGCCGAACTGGCGTATGGAGAAATAGATGATCCCGGCGAACAGCAGCAGATTGACGGTCAACGGCAGGATCACGAACAGCCGTAGTCCGGGGCTCAGGATCAGCTTCAGGCCTTCACGCAGGTACTGCGGGCCGGAAAGGGCGGCGATGGGCATGTGTAGAACTCCGGACGGGCCGGCCAGACCTATCGGTGTTGGCGGAGCGGGAGAACCCGGCTGCGAGGCACGATAGCGTCTGTTCCGGTAATCGAGATTGTGCAACGGCAGGCACCGTTGCACGCGGGCGAGATCTGGTTTCGAACGACCATAGCGTTGCGGGCCGTCTGCCATCGCGCCGTCAGGCGCGTGGTCGGCCCCTGCTCATTTGGTGTCGAAGCTGATCGGTTTGCGCCGCAGCGGCTGTTGGTCGAAGCGTACGCCAGGCAGTCCGGTTTCCATCAGGGCGCGAATGTTGCGGTGGTCGGTTCCGCTGGGGTTTTCCAGCACCGACTGGTAATGCTCGCCGAATGCCAGCAACGCTTCCTCGGTGCTGAAACCTTCCAGCACCGCGAGTCCGAGGGTCTTGCAGGAGCCTTCGTTTTCGCCGGCGGCATTTTCCACGTTGCCGTTGAAAAAGCGGCTCGGCTGATAGTCATAGGCACTGGCGATGAACGCCAGCGTCTCGCTGAAAGGGTGGTTGCGGTTGCGCAGCCGGGCACGGAAGTCCCTGATATCGGTCATGGTTTCTGGCTCTTGTCGAATGCGGCCTGCTGTTCGGGCGTCGCTTCCTTTTGATAGCGCTTTTTCCATTCGGCGTAGGGCATGCCGTAAACCTCTTCACGCGCCTCGTCGATGCTGACCTCTATGTCCAGGTCATCGGCAGCGGCTTTGTACCACTTCGACAGACAGTTTCTGCAGAAGCCGGCCAGGTTCATCAGGTCGATGTTTTGCGCATCCGGGCGGCTGCGCAGGTGCTGGACCAGACGGCGGAAGGCGGCGGCTTCGAGTTCGGTGCGTTCTTGATCGTTCATTTTGCAGGTCTCGGCAATGCAGACGTGGGCGGGATCATAACCTTGACCGATGCCCTGGGCCAGAGAGCAGCGGGGGAACTTTAGCCCGCTCTGGCGCCTCCGCTGAAAAGGATAGCCAGCCGGCTGTCCACGGGTAGAGGAGAACGAGTGTGATCGGGAAAAAACATTGGGTCATTGCCGAGGGTTACCTGCCGGAGCCGGGCCCCGTGCCTGACGATCCGGCGCTGCGCAGCCACGAAACGGCCTGCATTCTCAACGCCGGACCGGTGGAAGCGGTGATCGAACTGACGCTGTATTTCGCCGACCGTGAGCCCGCCGGTCCGTACGAGGTCAGGGTGCCCGCACGGCGCACCTTGCATTTGCGTTTCGACGATCTGCAGGCGCCCGAGGCCGTCCCTCGGGAGACCGATTACGCCAGCGTGTTCGTTTCCAGCGTGCCAGTGGTGATCCAGCACACCCGGTTGGATGCCCGCCGCGGTGAGCGCGCGCTGATGACCACGCTGGCCTACGGCAGTGATTGATCGACAGTTCAGTCCCGGTGCGCGGCCAGGGTGATCGATACCGACTCGGCGAAGCGCAGGGCGTGGGGCTTGTCGACTTCGACCTCGGCGTAGCGCACCTGTGGGTGCGTCATGACCAGATCGAGGATTTCCTGGGTGAGGCGCTCGAGCAGGGCGAAGCGATTGTCTTCGACGTGCCGAATGATGGCCTTGGTGATGGTGCGGTAGTTCAGGGCGTGTTCGATGTCGTTGTCACGCACGGCGTCGGCGGCGGGGTAGAGCATCGTCAGGTTGATCAACACATCCTGTTTGTTGAGGATTTCTTCCTCCTTGATGCCGATGAAGGTGCGCAGTCGCAGGTCTTTGACGCGGATGCGCGCCATGGCGGGTTCCAGTCGAGGCATGATGTTCCTTCGCGTATCAGATCAGGTGGCGGCCACCGTTGACCGCTAGCGTGGTGCCGGTGACATAGGGATTATCGAGCAGATAGCGCAGGCTCTGGTAGATCACTTCGGCACCGGGCTCAATACCCAGCGCGGATTTAGTCAAGGCCTTGCGTCGGTATGCCTCGTCATCGCCTTCGTTGAACTGTATCAGGGCTGGCGCTATGCCGTTGACCTTGATGGTCGGCGCCAGGCTGGCGGCGAACGACAGCGTCAGGTTGTCCAGGCCGGCTTTGCTGGCTGCATACGCGATGTGCTTTTTGCTGCCGACGCGGGTGACATCGTCACCGATGTGGATGATGTCCGCCGGGCCGCCATGGCGTAGCAGTTCGGCGCACTGGATATTGATCAGGTAGGGGGCGAGCATGTGCACCTCGAACATGCGCTGGAACACCTCGGCCTCCTGGCCTGGCGCTTCGACGTGCCAGTCGGACGCATTGTGGACGATCGCGCGCAGGGCCTGCGTCTGTTGCTTGAGCGCGGCGATGAAGGCGTGGATGCCCTCGGCGCCGGAAAAATCCGCCTGGAGCGTCACGGCACCGCGTTCGCGCAGCCGGTCGAGGCTGGGGCGCGGGGTGCGGTAGCTGACGATCACCGGCTGCCCCTCATCGAGCAGGCGCTCGGCGCAATGCAAGCCGATGCGTTGGCTGGCGCCGGTGATCAGAATCGGGGCCGCTGGCTGGGTCATGGTCGTCACTGAGTCGCCTGAAGAGAATCGCGCCTGGCCGCGCGGTTGGGCGCGGCCTGAAGCGCCCCAGCTTACACCAGTGGTATGGCGGCATCACACCGAGACGGGCCCGGCGGATCGGGACAGGATAAATGATGATGCCAGACGCTAGGAGTGCTCGGGAGTATCGTTGAACAGCTCGGTCGGCAGCTCCGGTTGTAGCTCAGGATGCAGGCGCTGGTGCTGCTCATACAGGTATGAGCGGATGCGCTCGGCGTCGCGATTCTGCGGATACTCGACCTCGTACGCGGTCAGCCCGCCCTTGGCATCGCGGATCCGGTGTGCGTCGATCTCCAGCGCGTCTTCGCCAGGAAGCGCCAAGTGCAGATGCAGGTGCTTGGGCGCCTTGCGCTTCGCTCCGACATCGACCAGAAGGCCGTTCGGTGACAGCTCATGGACGCTCAGTGCGGTCTCGTGGCCGTCGTCGGAGAGCAACGGCAGCGGCTCGTCGAGATGCAGCCGCCACGCGCGCAGCACCGGGCCGCGTTCGTAGATGATTGGCGGTGCGAGTTGCAGATGGACGGTCTGGAATTCGTCCTTGTCGAGCTGTAGCGGGAACGACATGCAATAGTCGTCGAACTCGGCGTCGAAGGACAGCTTGGCCTTGGCTGCCAGGCGCAATAGAAGGGTGTTGGCCTTGTCGCCACCATCCAGACGAAAGCCGCCCTGCGCCTGGCCCGTTTCCGCGGAAGGGCCCGTGACGAGATCATTGATGTAGGCCAGCTCGGCGCTGGTAAGAACGGTCTTGTTCGGCATCCCGACTTCCCTCTCCAGGGCAGCAGGACCTGGCCTGCCCATGCCTTGTTGGCTCCGTGCGCCTGTCAGGCACCCCGCGAGATCCTCTGAAGGACCGCCTTGCGACAACGCTCTGGTCGATAAATTCCCTGTCACACCAGGCGCACTCGTTGAGAGTGTAGAACTCCCTGCGTCGGCTAGAGGGCCGAATGCGGCATAATGTTGCGCTTCCATTCGCAGCGGAGCTCATCATGAAAGTCGCCATCCTCTCCGGTACGGTCTACGGCACGGCCGAAGATGTCGCCCGTCACGCCGCAACGGTCCTGAAGGCAGCAGGTTTCGAGACGTGGCATGACCCGCGTGCCCAGCTGGCGCAGGTCATCGATTTCGCGCCGCAAGCATTGCTGGTGGTAACGGCCACCACCGGGATGGGTGAGCTGCCGGACAATTTCGTTCCGCTATATTCCGCCATCCGCGACCGGTTTCCGGCGTGGCAGGGCTTGCCAGGCGGCGTGATCGCGCTGGGCGACGCCAGCTATGGCGATACCTTCTGCGGTGCCGGTGAGCTGGTTCGAGAGTTGTACGCAGAGTTGGGCGTGCGCGAGGTGCAGGACATGCTGCGTCTCGATGCCAGCGAAACGGTCACCCCCGAAAGCGACGCGGAGCCCTGGTTGGAACGCTTCGCCGCAGCGCTGCGGGCTGAGTGATTCGAGGCGAGGCCGTTCACTTGCCGGCAGCGCTCGGCGGGGCGCCGTTGAGCTGCGCGAAAGCCTGCAATTGCGGATAGAACTCGCGGAAATCCTGCTGGAGCGGCAGGTATAGCTGCTCCAGTTCGGCGACGCCGCCAGCCAACCCTTCCGGGCGCGACAGCCGCCGACTCATCCCGGCCACCACTTGCTCCATTACGGTGAAGTCGCGGTAGCTGCCGAGCCAGTCCTGAGCCGCCATGCGTGGAGCGATGAACGCCAGCTTGCCGGGTAGTTCGGCCTCCTCATCCAACACCCGATAGACCCGTGCTGTGAACAGCTGCAGGGGTTCATCGGCATAGTCATGCCAGTGCGCGGCCAGACAGTGGTCGAAAAACAGGTCGATCAGTATTCCAGCGTATCGCCGCCGTTCGCTGGGAAAGCGCTGCTTGGCTTGCAGCACCAGGGGATGGCTGTCGGTATAGGCATCGATTTGTCGATGCAGGCGTATTCCGGCTTCGATGTCGGCGGGCCAGCGGCCTTGCAAGGGACCCTTGACGAAGTCGCCGTACAGGCTGCCGAGCAGCTCGCCGGGCTGCGAGCCGCCCAGATGCAGATGTGCGAGATAGTTCATGTGGCCAGTCTAGCAGCGCTTCCTTGCGCTCGGCTTGTATCAGGCGGCTACGGGGACCGGCGCAGCAGCGCCATACAGCGCTTCGGCGATGGCGGTGTGGCAAGAGCGAGCGAGTCGATTGCGTTCCATGCCGCGGCTGTCGATGGGCTGCAGCAGCTGGATCTCCACGACTGCAACGTCGGCCGCCAGCAAGCGGAACAGATGCGAGAGCAGATCATCGTCGCCGATGAACGGCGCGACGGGATCAGTCCCGCCGTCGCGCAGATAGCGGATCGCCACCGGCTGGATCGGTGTACCGGTTTCGATGGCACAGGCCAGTAATCGCGAGTGGAACGTACGCAAGGTGGTGCCGTCCGTGGTCGTGCCCTCGGGAAAGATCAGCAGGTTGCGGCCCTGCTGCAGCTCGGCACTCAATAACTGATTCAGGGTGCTGCTGTCGCCGCCTCCGCGTCGTATGAATTGCGTGCCGGCCTCGGCGGCGAGCCAGCCGAACAACGGCCACTGGCGTACCTCGGATTTAGCGAGGAACGCCATCGGCTGCAGCATGCCCAGCAGTGCGATGTCGGTCCAGGACAGGTGGTTGGCGAGCCATAGCATCGGCTGATCAGGGCGGGTACCCCTCAGCCGAACCTCGTATGGCAGCGCTGCGGCCAGCCGGGCGAGAAACCAGCGGCACAGCCGATGGCGTGTTGCCTGGGATGGCCTGATTCCGACCAGCGCCTGGAGCTTCAGCGCACTGGCGAACGACAGGCCGATCGCAATCACCCCACACAACCGCACCAGCCGCATGTACAACCGCAGCCGGCCCATTCAGATGGCCGCCTTGAAGTGCCGTGCGTAGCGCGGGCATAGCTCGTCGCGCTTGAGCAGGATAAAGACGTCAGCGACCTGGAATTCGGGATCCCAGCAGGGCTCGCCGCAGATCTTGGCGCCCAGTCGCAGATAGGCTTTGAGCAGTGGCGGGGTTTCCGCGATGACGTTGTCCGGCAGTTCCAGCACGGGCAATGGCGTCTTCGGGTTGGCGTGCAACAGCTCGGTACTCAGGTACCGCTCGCGCAGGCGCTGCATGATCGCCTGGGCCTGGACGCCACCGTCGCGCATCGGGATGCTGGCGCAACCCATCAGGTAACGGTAACCGCCCTGGTTCAAGGCTTCAGCCAGCTCGCCCCAGAGCACGGCGATGGTCGCTCCGTTGCGGTAGGCCGGATCGACGCAGGTGCGGCCGATCTCCAGAATCGGTGCGTCCAGCTCCGCCAGGCCCTGCAGGCTGAACTCGTCTTCGCTGTAGAAGCGCCCAAGCCTGCGTGCCGTCAGGTTGTCGAGCAGACGTGTGGTGGCGACCAGCTGGCCGCTGTCCAGATCACGGACGCCGATGTGGCTGCAGTGCGCGTCGAAGTCGTCGCTGTCCAGCCCGGCTTCGGCGCCTTGCATGCGTGCGCCGAACTCGCTGCTGAACACCCTATAGCGCAAGGCCTGGGCTTCGCGCAGCGCGGCTTGCTCGTGCAGGCGCTCTGCTTGTAAGCGCCGTGTGGTGCGAGGAAAAGCGATGGTGGTCATGCCCTGTCTCCTGGTCAGCCTTGGCGTGGCAATGCAATCGGAGCGCTTGATTGTTATGGTTGGCGTTCCGTCGATCAGTGATGCCGGCTCAGGCTAGGCAGAGGCGGTGTCACGACTGTTACGGATCGATGATGCTTGGATGACGGTGATTGCCATTGGCTATCTCTTCGCTGAACCCATGGAGTGAACTCGATGTCCTGGCACTCGCTGCTCGGCCCGCTGCACCGCCTGCCACCACGGCTCGCACTGGATGACTGGTTTGCCGAACTGCGGGCTCGTTGCGAGGGCGGTGTCTTCGAGCTGGCGGTGCTCGGCGGCCGGGTGGCAGCTACTCCCGGGCTGGCCTTTCTTGCCGGTTACCAGGCCGCGCTGCGACGGCTCTGGCCTGCGGCGCCCGAAGGGCTCGGTGCGCTATGTGCGACCGAAGACCGCAAGCTGCGCCCGGCCGATATGCTGACCCGCCTGGAAGGATCACTGCTGACCGGCCAAAAGGATTTCGTCACCGCCGGTTCGATGGCGAGCTGGTTGTTGGTGCCTGCGCGCGACGAGTCGCCTGGCGAGCGTCCGCGCCTGAGTCTGTGCGTCGTGGGTCGCGGCGATCGCGGGGTAATCATCGAGACGCGGCCGCCGTTGCCCCTGATGGTGGATGTTCCGCATGGCCGCCTGCGGCTGGAAAGCGCAGCATGTCGCCGGCTGGCTGGTGATGGGTGGGACGATTACGTCAAGCCGTTCCGCACGCTGGAAGACCTGTATGTGATGACGGCGCTGGTCAGCTGGCTTTATGGCGTCGGGTTGGAATGCGGCTGGCCGCAACGATTGCAATTGCAGCTGTCCGGTCTATTGGCCGGCGGGGCTGAAGTCTCGCGACTTTCACCTGCAGAATCTGCAACCCATATCTTGTTGGCGGCGCTGAACTTGCAGTTCTCAGTGCTGGCCGATGAGATTGATGCCGCGCTGGCGGTCGGTCCACGGCAGTGGCTGGATCTTTGGCGGCGTGATCGCGGCGTGCTGCAATTGGCGCGTGGCGCGCAGGCCAGGCGGCTCGCGCAGGCTACCGCGGTGTATGGGCTTACACCCGAGGACAATCAGCCGTAAGCAGGTAAAGGCCGACACTTTGGGAACTCCTGCTGGCGGCGCGAACCTATAACAGGCGTGCCGCAAGGGCACGGGACGATGGTCGAGGTTGCGCGATGTGCCCGCTCGGCAACGTCCTGAACATTTACCAGACAAGGATTTCAATGTCTCTCAGCTGTATCGCCACTTCCGCTTGGCGCACGGTATTTGTGCGGAGCCTTCGATCATGATGCTGGCGGGGGACGTATTCCCATGGCGAGGAGGCAACCGCTTCCAGCTGCTGACCGACGGGCCGACGTTCTTTCCGCGCATCCTGGAGAGCATCGGTACGGCCGAGCGCCGGGTGGACGTCGAGCTTTATCTCGTCGAGGACGGGCAGTGTGCGGATCGGCTGATCGATACCCTGGTGGCCGCCGCCGAACGTGGTGTGCGGGTGCGCTGTCTGTTCGATGGTTTCGGCTGCCTCAAACTGGGCCAGAAGGCGCGCCAGCGTCTGAGCGACGCCGGCATCGACTTTCGCCAATATAACCCTCTGAAACTACGTCTGAAATTTCGCAACCTGCACCGCGATCATCGCAAGCTGATCCTGATCGACGACCGGCATTGCTTCGTGGGCGGAACTGGCGCGACCGATGAGTTCTGGAATCCCGACAACCCCGACGAGCACTGGCACGAAGCAATGGTCGAAATCACCGGCCCGCTGCTGGACGACTGGCGGCGATTGTTCGATGTGCAATGGGCGTTGTGCCTGAAGCGGCGGATCTGGCAACTGCCGTTACCGCAGCGGCAGCCGAGGGTGCCCGTCAACCCGTCCACCGGCATGGGGATGGGGCGGGTTGCGTATTCGGCGGCGCGACAGCATCGTGACATTCTTCATAGTCTGTTGCGAAACCTGCGGCATGCACAGCAGCGGATCTGGCTGGCCACGCCTTACTTCCTGCCGACCGGTCGCGTACGCCGCGAGCTGATGCGTGCGGCCCGACGTGGCGTGGACGTGCAGCTGTTACTGACCAGTCGTAATACCGATCACCCCTCGGTGCGCTATGCCGGTCAGCGCTATTACCCGCGGCTGCTCAGGGCGGGCGTGCGGATTCACGAATATCAGCCACACTTCCTGCACATGAAAATGGTGCTGGTCGATGACTGGGTGAGCGTCGGCTCGTGCAATTTCGATCACTGGAACCTGCGCTGGAACCTGGAAGCCAACCTGGAGGCGATTGACAGCCAGTTCAGTGCCTGCGTGGTGGCCAGCTTCGAGCGTGATTTTTCCCGCAGCCTGGAGATCGACCTCGAGCAGTGGCACGCCCGCCCGCTCAGCCAGCGCATCTACCAGCGCATGTGGGGGCTGCTCGATCGGCTCGTGATCAATATATTCAACCGCAGCGGCTGAGGCGTAGGCTGGGCGCTGCAATCCTTCACCTGACTGGGAGACTGCTCCAATGGCTGCGAAGAAGATCCTGATGCTGGTCGGCGACTATGTCGAAGATTACGAAACCATGGTGCCGTTCCAGGCGCTGCAAATGGTCGGGCACACCGTGCATGCCGTCTGCCCCGACAAGAAAGCCGGCGATACGGTACGCACGGCGATCCACGACTTCGAAGGCGATCAGACCTATAGCGAGAAGCCCGGTCATAACTTCGCGCTGAACTTCGACTTCGATGCGGTGCGAGCCGAGGACTATGACGCGCTGGTCGTGCCCGGCGGTCGTTCGCCGGAGTATTTGCGGCTCAACGAGCGGGTGATAGGCCTGGTCAAGGCATTCGGCGAGGTGCAAAAGCCGATTGCCGCGGTGTGCCATGGCGCTCAGCTGCTGGCGGCGGCCGAGATCCTTCAGGGGCATGCCTGTAGCGCTTACCCGGCTTGCGCGCCGGAAGTGCGGCTGGCAGGCGGTGAATACGTCGACATCCCGGTCGACAAGGCCCATACCCAGGGCAACCTGGTTACCGCTCCGGCATGGCCGGCGCATCCGGCCTGGCTGGCGGCATTTCTGGAGCTGCTCGGGACACGCATCAGCCTGTAAGATGTTGTGGTTCGAAAGGCCCGCCGCTGGCGGGCCTTTTCATTCCACCCAGCCATGGCCGTGAGAGCACCGATGTCCCAGGCAAAAGATCCCCTTCACGGCGTGACGCTCGAAACCATCCTGGTCGAACTGCACGCGCATTTCGGCTGGCAGGGGTTGGCAGAGCGGGTCGATATCCGCTGCTTCAAAAGCGACCCCAGCATCAAGTCCAGCCTGACCTTTCTGCGCAAGACGCCTTGGGCGAGGGCGAAGGTCGAGGCGCTGTTCGTGCAGCTGCGCCGGCCAATGGGTTGATCTCGTAGCACTAGCCTGCCATCGCGGTGGCTCGACGTTCGTCTGAGTCGACCGAGTGCCGTCTCAAGTTTTCTTCGTCCTGTCCGATTCCTGTAACAATTGGCTCGTTGTGGCTGCGAGTCTGGATGGCATTGAAGCGCCGCTACGGAGTTCAGGACGATGAGAAATAACGGACCGGTCAGCAACACCGAGAGAACCTTTCCGGCACAGCAGCGGCTGATCTCTGCAACCGACACGCAAGGCAAGATCCTCTACTGCAATGACGAGTTTGTCGCTGTCAGCGGTTACTCAAGGGCAGAGTTGATCGGCAGCGATCATAATCTGGTTCGTCACCCGGACATGCCGCCAGCCATCTTTCGGGAGATGTGGAGCTATCTCAAAGCCGGCAAGAGCTGGATGGGCGTCGTCAAGAACCGCTGCAAGAATGGTGATTTCTACTGGGTTAGCGCCTATGTCACGCCGATTCTCGACGGAGGCAAGCTGACTGGCTTCGAGTCGGTGCGCGTCAAGCCGACCGCAGATCAGGTGGCACGAGCCACAGCGTTATACGAGCGCCTGCGGGCTGGGAAGCCGGCGGTTCCCTTTGATCGCAAGATCAAGCGCTGGGCTCGCGTTTTGGCAATGCCCTTTGGCGCCGCGATTCTCGCTGCTGGAGGGATGTTCTGGCTGCCGACTGTGGTCGAGGTTGCTGTCGTGCTTGGCCTGTTCTTCGCCTTGGGGATTGGCTGTTACGCAGCCGCTGAACGGCAGTTGGAGCAGATACTGCGCAGCGTTCCCGACGCCTTCACCGATCCAGTGGTCGCCCTGAGCTATACCCAACAGCAAGGCAACGCCGCGCGCTTGGAAATGGCGCTGATCAGCGAGGATGCGCGTCTGCGCACCGCCCTGACGCGTCTTTCCGATCTGGCCGCGCAGGTCGAAAGCGCTTCGGCGGATACCTCCCTGCTGGCCAGCCAGACCGAGAACGACCTGCGCCAACAGCGCGGTGAAACGGACATGACGGCCACCGCAGTGACTGAGATGACCGCATCGATTACCGAAGTCGCCAGCCACGTGCAGCAGACGGCCGAAGACGCGACCACGGCTAACGCGCTGGCAACCGACGGAGATCGGGTGGCGGCCAGCTCGCGTAAGGCGATGGAGCTGCTGGCCAACACCGTGACCAACATCGGCAGTGCGGTAAACGAGCTGGCCGGCGAGACGCAGCAGATCATGTCTGCCGCCGGCATGATTCAGAGCATCGCTGAACAGACCAACCTGCTGGCGCTCAATGCGGCGATCGAAGCGGCGCGGGCAGGCGAGCAGGGCAGGGGCTTCGCTGTAGTGGCGGACGAAGTGCGCGCGCTGGCCAGCAAGACGCGGGATTCAACGCAGCAGATCCAGTCCATCATCCAGTCGCTGACCAGCAAAGCTGAAGAAGCGGTCGTCATCGCCCAGGTAGGTGACAAGGAGGCGGCGCAAGGGCTGGCCCAGGTCATCGAGACGCAGCAGGCCCTGCAAGGCATTCGAGATGCGGTGAACCGTATCACCGGCATGAGCCAGCAGATGGCCGCCGCGGCAGACGAACAGGCTCACGTGGCAGAGGACATTGCTCGGCAGGTCACCAGCATCGCAGTGACCACAGACAGCAACGTGAGCAAAGCGGACCTGACGATGCAGCGCGGTCGCGAGCTGGAAGGCGCTGCCCGCGGATTGCGCGCGTTGGTCGAGCGTTTCAACCGCTAGTAACGGAGAACAAAAAAGCCCGGCATGAAGCCGGGCTTTTTTTGTGGCCTACGGTTACTGCACTTCGACGGCCAGGTTTTCTGCGATCTTCTGCTGCCAGATGGCCGGGCCGGTGATGTGCACCGACTCGCCGTTGGTATCGACGGCGACGGTGACCGGCATGTCCTTCACTTCGAACTCGTAGATGGCTTCCATGCCCAGCTCGGCGAAGGCCAGCACCTTGGACTTCTTGATTGCCTGGGCAACCAGATAGGCCGCGCCGCCAACCGCCATCAGGTAGACAGCCTTGTTGTCCTTGATCGCGTCGATGGCGATCGGGCCGCGCTCGGACTTGCCGATCATGCCCAATAGGCCGGTCTGCTCAAGGATCTGACGGGTGAACTTGTCCATCCGCGTTGCGGTGGTCGGGCCGGCCGGGCCGACCACTTCGTCACCGACCGGATCGACCGGGCCGACGTAGTAGATGAAGCGGCCCTTGAGGTCCACCGGCAGCTCTTCGCCCTTGTTCAGCATGTCGACCATGCGCTTGTGCGCGGCGTCGCGGCCGGTGAGCATCTTGCCGTTGAGCAGGACGGTTTCGCCCGGCTTCCAGCTCTGCACGTCTTCCGGCGTGATGGTGTCGAGGTTGACGCGACGCGCGCTCGGGCCGGCCTCCCAGACGATCTCCGGGTAGGCGTCCAGCGGCGGCGGGGTGAGTTCTGCAGGGCCGGAGCCGTCCAGCACGAAGTGTGCGTGGCGGGTAGCGGCGCAGTTGGGGATCATGCACACCGGCAACGAGGCGGCGTGGGTCGGGTAGTCCATGATCTTGACGTCGAGCACGGTGGTCAGGCCGCCCAGGCCCTGGGCACCGATGCCCAATTGGTTGACCTTCTCGAACAGCTCCAGACGCAGCTCTTCGATGCGGTTCTGCGGGCCGCGCGCCTTCAGCTCGTGGATGTCGATGGATTCCATCAAGACTTCCTTGGCCATCACCGCGGCTTTCTCCGCAGTACCGCCGATGCCGATGCCGAGCATGCCTGGTGGGCACCAGCCAGCGCCCATGGTCGGAACGGTCTTGAGCACCCAGTCGACGATCGAGTCGGACGGGTTGAGCATGGCCATCTTCGACTTGTTTTCCGAGCCGCCGCCCTTGGCCGCGACGTCCACTTCGACCTTGTCGCCCGGCACGATGGAGTAGTGGATGACGGCCGGCGTGTTGTCCTTGGTGTTCTTGCGGGAACCTGCCGGGTCGGCCAGGATCGAAGCACGCAGTACGTTCTCCGGCAGGTTGTAGGCGCGGCGAACACCCTCGTTGATCATGTCGTCCAGACTCATGGTGGCGCCGTCCCAGCGTACATCCATGCCCACGCGAACGAATACGGTAACGATGCCGGTGTCCTGGCAGATTGGCCGATGACCGGTCGCACACATGCGTGAGTTGATCAGGATCTGCGCCATGGAATCGCGCGCCGCTGGCGATTCTTCGCGCAGGTAGGCCTCGTGCATCGCCTGGATGAAGTCGACGGGGTGGTAGTAGGAAATGAACTGCAAAGCATCGGCAACGCTTTGTATCAGATCGTCTTGCTTGATCACGGTCATGCAGCGCGTCCTCTTGGCGGGGCGGAGACGAGGCGCGTGGGACATGGCCGACGCGCTCAGGTAAAAAGGCGCGGCAGTATAACCCGCTGTGCCGCAGGGGGCACAGACGGACCAAAGGTGGAAGGGATGCGTAGCGAAACTGGCTCGGCGGTATCGGGATTCAAGGCGGCGCCGTCGATGGCCGCGCCGCCATGGATAGGCGAGGTGGACGGCAGCAGGGTGACAGAACTGCCACTTTCGGGACCACCGGACACTCGCCTGGACAAGCGGCGCGTGGCTTATAGGCTTTTACAGGTGGCCGGCGTAAAGTATGTCAAATCGCTATTATGGGAACGGATTCCATGCGCGTGACTCGTGAAGAGAGCGATCAACAGGCGCTGCAGCAACTGGTCACCAAACGCTTCGGGATGGCGGCCGGTACCTACGGGTTGGCATTGGTGCTGACCTGGATCACCGTCGCCGGTGGCTTTTACAAGGCGTCGCTAGACACCGCGATTATCGCTTCGGCGATGATTCTGGCCAGTCAGATGGCCTTTTTCTGGGTCTTCTATCGGGGCTACAACCTGCGCTTTCGCGACCCCAGTCTGACCGAACCACAGGTGCTGGTCGCGCTGGTCTGGTTGACCTACTTCCTGTTCAATCTCGGCGGTAATCGCGGCTCGCTGCTGGTGCTCTATGTGCTGGTGCTGATGTTCGCGGTGTTCCTGCCGCCTCGGGTGTTCATACGCTACGCCGTGTTGGCGTTTCTGAGCTTCGTCGGGATGTCGCTCTGCGATGCCCATCTGGGGAACCTGAGCGACCCTCAGGCCGCTCTGCTGGAGGCCGGCGTGCTGCTGGTCACGCTGATCTGGATGTGTCTGTTCGTCGGTTACGTCTATACCTTGCGCCAGCGCATGCGCCAGCGCCGCTTCGCCTTGCAGGCCCACCAGGAAACATTGCGCGGCATGATGCGGCAGCTCGAGGACCTGGCGGCCACGGACGAGCTGACCGGGCTGTACAACCGCCGGCATTTCATCCGCCGCGCCGAGGCGGAGCTGAGCCGTTTGCGGGCAGGGCATCGGTCGGGGCTGGCCCTGATCGACCTTGATTATTTCAAGCGCATCAACGACCAGCACGGACATGCCACTGGCGACCGGGTTCTGCAAACCTTCGCTTCCGTGGCACGCTCATGCCTGCGCGATGATGATGTGCTTGCCCGCTACGGTGGCGAAGAATTCGTTTTGTTGTTGCCCAGCACCGATGCCGAGCAGTTCAGTGCCTGTTGCGAGCGCTTGCGCGAGGCCTTCGCCAATGCCCAGCCGTTGGACGTGCAGCTTCAGGCGGGGCAGTTGAGCCTGTCGGTGGGGCTGACCCTGCTCGAGGCTGGGGATGACCTGGACGAGTCCTTGCAACGTGCGGACGAGGCACTCTATCGCGCCAAGAAAAACGGTCGTAACCGCTGCGAGGCGAGCTGGACGATGGCCGATGCCTGAGCTCACCCATGGGGATCGGTCCTGGACGGTTGGCGAGGGCAGTAACCTGCTCGATGCCCTCAACGACGCCGGGCTGTGCGTGCCGTACAGCTGTCGGGCGGGTAGTTGCCAGGCTTGCCTGGTGCGGTGCGTGAGAGGTGTACCTTCCGATCTGCGCCCTGAGGCGCTCGATGCCGCGCTACGAGCGCAGGGTTGGCGGCTCGCCTGCCAATGCTCGGTCACTGAGGATCTCAGCGTGGCCGTGTACGATCCGCGGCGAGACGGCCTGGCTGCGCGGGTGCAGGCGCTCGACTGGCTCGATGGGCAGGTCCTTCGCCTGAGGCTGCTCCCTGAACGCCCCCTTCGTTACCGCGCTGGCCAGTCAGTGTTGTTATGGGGCGGCGAGCGGGTCGCACGGCCCTATTCCCTGGCAAGCCTTCCAGGTGAGGATCCCTGGCTGGAATTTCACATCGATTGTAGTCGGCCCGGTGCTTTCAGTGAGGTGGCACGCGAGCTGGCCGTCGGTGATCAGCTACGGCTCGGGCAACTGCAGGACAGCGCCTTGCACTACGAGCCCGACTGGCAAGCAAGGCCGTTGTTGATGCTGGCGGCCGGTACGGGGCTTGCGCCGCTCTGGGGCCTATTGCGCGAAGCGCTGCGGCAGAGCCATGTGGGGCCGATTCGGCTGCTGCATTTCTGTCGAGGGGAGTTCTACCTGCGGGCACCGCTGGACCAGTTGGCCGAGCGGCATCCGAACCTGAGCGTAGAGCGGGTCGATCGGCAACAGGCGACAGAGCGCCTGCAATCGCTGCGGATCGCATCGCGTCAGGAGCTTGCGTTGATTTGTGGTGCCGCTGCGTTCGTCGATGAGTGCGCCAAGCGCCTGTTCATGGCGGGCCTGCCCAGAGGTCAGGTGCTCAGCGACGTGTTTCTGCTGCGCCAGGTGGAGAACGCCCCGCAGCAGCTACAAGGCCGGTAGCGCCGTGGCGCGGGAAGGGTCGGCGAACGGCATGGCTCGGGCGAGCCATGCCGTTCGGCTCAGCGCTTCAGGTCAGCGAGTCGCCGACGCGCAGGATCTTCATGGTGTTGGTGCCACCGGTACCGTGATAGGTATCGCCCTTGGTCAGGATCACCCAGTCACCGACGCTCACCACGTTGCGCTTGAGCAGCTCGTCCACCGCGGCCTGACTGACCTTGTCCGCCGGCAGTGCAGCCGGGTCGAAGGGAATGGTCTGCACGCCACGGAACATGGCGACCCGTGCCTGGGTTTCGCGGTGGGGCGAATAGGCGAAGATCGGTACCGAGGAGCGGATGCGCGACATGATCAGCGGGGTATAGCCGCTTTCGGTCAGGCTGATGATGGCTTTCACGCCAGGGAAGTGGTTAGCGGTGTACATCGCCGCCAGCGCGGTGCTTTCATCGCTGCGCTCGAAGCGCTGACCGAGGCGATGGCCGGATTTGATGCTGGTTGGATGCTTCTCGGCGCCGCAACAGACCCGCGCCATCGCCTTGATCGCTTCGACCGGGTATTCACCGGCGGCGCTCTCGGCCGACAGCATCACCGCATCGGTGTAGTCCAACACGGCGTTGGCTACATCGGACACCTCGGCGCGGGTCGGCATCGGGTTCTGGATCATCGACTCCATCATCTGCGTCGCGGTGATCACCACCTTGTTGTTGCGCCGCGCGTGCAGAATGATCTTCTTCTGGATGCCCACCAATTCGGCATCACCGATTTCGACGCCCAGGTCACCGCGCGCAACCATCACGCCGTCGCTCGCCCGGATCAGCCCGTCCAGCGCTTCATCGTCGGCGACCGCTTCGGCCCGTTCGATCTTGGCGATCAGCCAGGCGCTCGAGCCGGCTTCGTCGCGCAGGCGACGGGCCAGTTCCATGTCGGCGGCATCGCGCGGGAAGGATACGGCCAGGTAATCGAGATCCATGTCGGCGGCCAGTTTGATATCGGCCTTGTCCTTGGCCGTGAGGGCCGGCGCGGTGAGCCCGCCACCGCGGCGATTGATCCCTTTGTTGTCAGACAGCGGCCCGCCGATTAGCACGGTGCAGTGCAGCTCGTCCGCGGTGGTGCTGTCGACCCGCATGACTACGCGTCCGTCGTCGAGCAGCAGCTCGTCACCTACGCTGCAATCCTTGACCAGATCCGGATAGTCGATGCCGACCACTTCCTGGGTACCCGCATCGCGAGGATGAGTGACGGAGAAGCGAAAGCTGTCGCCTTCGGCCAGCTCGATGCGCTTGTTGGTGAATTTGGCGATGCGGATCTTCGGGCCCTGCAGGTCGCCCAGCAGCGCCACGAAGCGACCGTGCTTGGCCGCGGTATCCCGTACCAGTTGCGCTCGTGCGCGGTGCTCGTCGGGCGTGCCGTGGGAAAAGTTCAGGCGCGCGACGTCGAGGCCGGCGAGAATCATTTTTTCCAACACCTCGGGCGGACTGCTGGCAGGGCCCAGGGTGGCGACGATTTTGGTACGGCGCGAGATCATTCAAATGCTCCTTTTTCAGAATGGCCGGGAGGCTACTACGCTGTGCGGCTGTAGTCATTGTTGGCTTGCACTACTCTTTGGCGCCATCGCATTAGCCGCCGCGGGCGGCTCCGGCGCGCCGAACGGACTGCAGTTTTTCTCGCTGTAGTCGATAACTCGGCTACGGAGGATCCACCCATGCGCACCCTTGTCATACTTTTGCTGGCCACTCTGAGCGTAGGCTGTAGCAGCCGAAACGCACTCGATCGTCATCTGGACAGTGCTTACCAGCACTATCAGGAAGGTGACTGCGAACAGGTGATGCTTGCCTTGTCGCAGGCCGAACGCGCCAGCCGCCCCCGCGACAATGTCCAGCCGGAGATCTCGCTGTTGCGCGGGCAGTGCCTGGAGCGCCAGGGGCTGTTCGTCGATGCGGCGCAAACCTACCGCTTTATCCAGACCCGCTATCCGGCCAGCGAATATGCCTTTCGCGGCGGCGCCAGGCTGGAGACGTTGCGTCAGTTAGGGCACTATCAGCCGGAGGAGCGGGTGGTTACCCACGCCGTCAAACCCTGAAGCGAACCCGGCCCCGGCGGGCCGATGGGAAGGACCCCGTGCGCATCGCAGCGATACTAGTTGCAATCATGTTGGCCTCGCCTTCGGCGATGGCCGGGATCTACCGCTGGGTCGATCCCGAGGGCAATGTGCACTTCGATGCGCGGCCACGGCCCGGCGCCGAGCAGGTCGAGGTTCGGCCGCAGGTCGTCGAGCGTGATGACGCGACTCGCGAGCGCCAAGCGCGCACCGAGCGTTTTTTCGACGCACGCCGGCAGGAACGGCAGGCGGCCGACGAGGCTGCCGGTGCCCGGCAGGCGCAGCGTGAACAGGAATGCCACCAGTTGCGTGAGCGACTGGCGCGACTGTCCCACGGTGGCCGCTACTTTAGTGCCGATGCAAAGGGTGAGCGCGTCTACTACAGTGATGAGGAAATAGGGGCGGCGCGGCGGCAGTTGGCCAGTCGTATCAGTCAAAACTGCAGCTGAGCGGCCGGCATCGGTCGCGTTGATCAGAATGGCGGCAGGCCCGGAACACATGAACATGCTCAACCAACGCAGTATCCAGCGGCACCAGCTGCCGTATTACCTCAATGTCTTCAATCGCTTTACCGACAAGCCTCTGGGCTTTATCGGCAACCTGTCTGAAACGGGGCTGATGTTGATCAGCCCCTATCCGATGATGATCGATGCGCGTTTCGAAATGCGCCTGAAGATTCCTGGCAAGCATGGGCAGCTGCGTTTCATCGACTTCAGCGCCGTTTGTCGTTGGTCGCGTGAGGACGTCACGCCGGGCAGTTTCGATTCCGGTTTCGTGCTGATCACGCCACCCAGTGAAATTCGCCTGATGATCGATGCCCTGCATCATTACTTCAGCTTTCGACCGATGTCGAACATCCCTCCCGCCCGTTTGCCGATCAACGATGTACCACATGGTCACGCTGTCGATCAGGACCGCTGTCACGGCACCTGACGGGTTCTTTTCCCGCAGCGCCGTGCAGGCCAAGCGTCGGCGATGCGCTACAGCGTTCCGCTTTTCTTCCAAGCCAGGTAGCGGCTGATCAACGCCGGCCCCAGCGCTTGTGGAAGCGCGTCGAGCACCGGTACGCCGCGCGCCAGCAGGCGATCATGCAAACGTTCTCGGGCGGTCAGATAGTCCAGTGTCCCGCAGTAGTCCAGCGCCTCTTGGAGACGGGTCACGGGACGCTGGCGCAACGCGTCGAGCGCCGGTTCGCGCAGGCTCACCACCAGCACCCGGTGTCGACTCGAGAGCAGGCGGACCGCGCCGAGCAGATCTTCGTCATCTTCGTCGCGCAGGTTGGTCAGGATCACCACCAGCGCCCGGCGTTTCTGCTGCGCCAGTACCTGGACCGCAGCCTGGGTGAAATCGGCGGGTTGCCGCGTATTGACCAGATCGTAGACGCCGTTGAGCAGTACGTTCAGCTGCGCCGGGCCTTTGGCCGGTGCCAGGAAGCGCCGTTGATCGCTAGCGAAGCTGCAAAAACCCAGCGCGTCGCCTTGGCGCAGGGCGACGTAGGCCAGCAACAGGCCAGCATCGAGGGCGTGATCGAAGTGCGAGCACGCGCCGTCCATACTGCGCATCCGCCGCCCGCAGTCGAGCATCAGCAGGATCTGCTGGTCGCGGTCGTCCTGGTATTCGCGAGCGATCGGCATGTGTTTGCGTGCGGTGGCCTTCCAGTCGATCTGCCGTAAGGTGTCGCCCTCCCTGAACTCGCGTAGCTGATGGAATTCCAGCCCAAGGCCGCGGCGCGGCTGTTGCCGAACGCCCAGGCGTCCCAGCCAGCTGTCGACCGCCATGAGTGACGCACCGTGCAGCCGCGTGAAGTCGGGATAGACGCGCGTCTGCGACGCCAGGGCGAGCAGGCGGCGCTGGCGCCACAATCCCAGCGGGCCATGGAGGCCTATCTCGCAGTGCTCGAACCGATAGTGGCCGCGCTGCTGCGGGCATACCTGATAGCGCAGCGTGGCGCTTTGCCCAGCGCCTAGATCCAGGTGCTGCGGTAGCTGCCGAAGCGACATGGCGGATGGCACATGGTCGAAGATATCCAGTCGCAGTTGCGTGTTCGGTTGGGCAAAGATGTGCAGCTGTACGTCCTGCCAGCGCCCTAGCGCCAGGTAGCCGTTCAGCTCGCGCTGCAGCCTGGGGGAGGGCAATCGAGCTACCGCAATGGCATCGATCGTGCCAAGCGCCCCCAGACACAGTAGCAAGCCCCACCAGGCTGTATGAACAGCTTCAGGCAGGGGATGGCCCAGCGCCGACAGCGTGCCGAGTGGCAAGGCCAGGCCCAGCAGCGCCACCAGCGCCAGGATCAGTTGCCGTGACGGAGTCATCAACCGATCACAGCCGTGGCGCCGCGACTTGGTCGAGCAGCTGACGCAGCAAGAGATCGACCGACATGCCCTCGATGGCCAGTTCCGGCGAGAGCCTGATGCGATGCCGCAACACCGCGAGCGCACAGTCCTTTACATCGTCCGGAACGACGAACTCGCCTCCGCGCAGCAAGGCGCGAGCCCGAGCGCCGCGCACCAGCGCGATCGACGCGCGCGGGCCGGCACCCAATGTCACGCCCGGCCAGTCACGCGTCGCGCGAGCGAGGCGCACGGCATAGTCGAGCACCTGCTCGTCGAGTGGGACTTCGCTGGCAATCTTCTGCAAAGCCAGAATGTCCTTGGCCTGCAACAAGACCCGCAACCCGCTGACATCGAGGATGTCGGTGCGCGCCGAGCGGGTAACCTGACGAACCAGCTCCAGCTCTTCGTCAGCCTGTGGGTAGTCCATGCGCAGCATCAGCATGAACCGGTCCAGTTCGGCCTCCGGCAGCGGATAGGTGCCTTCCTGCTCGATGGGATTTTGTGTGGCCATGACCAGAAAGGGCTGTGGTGCCGCCAGTGGCCTGCCTTCGAGCGTGACCTGGCGCTCCTGCATGACTTCCAGCAGCGCCGCCTGGGTCTTGGCCGGGGCGCGGTTGATCTCGTCGGCTAACAGCAGGTTGGTGAAGACCGGCCCCTTGCGTAGCTTGAACTGCTCGCTGGCAAGGTCATACACGGCGTGACCGGTGATATCGCTGGGCATCAGGTCGGGAGTGAATTGGATGCGCGCGAACTCGCCGCCGAAACAGCGCGCCAGGGCGCGAACCAGCAGGGTCTTGCCGAGTCCCGGGACGCCTTCGACGAGCACGTGCCCTCCGGCGATCAGGGCAGTGAGCACCCCGTCCACGACCTCGCGCTGGCCGATCACGGCCTTGTGCAATTCCTGGCGCAGCGCCTGGGCCAGCTGGCTGGCGCGCTGCCGCTGGTTACCCACGGCGGGCGAGGTGCTATTCGGTTCGCTTGTTGGTTCGCTCATAGGGCATTCCTGAGGCGTTGTAGGCTGGCGATCAGATGGGTGAATTCGGTGGCATTGGCGGGACCGGCGGCAGTTGGGCGCAACGCCTTGTCGACCGCATCGATCGGCAGCCGGCTGAGCGCTGCCAGCGCCCGGCACTGTTCGGTGTGGTCCAGGGCGTCGAACCCCGGATGGTGTCGCCGTGCCTGGCGCTGGATATCTTGTTGGAGCGTGTCGAGCAACTGACGCTGTCCGGCATGGCGGTAGAGGAAATCGGCGCTGGCGCGCAGATGCTCCTGCAGCTGCCGTCGCCCACGGTCTGCCGGCACGATGATCGGCCCATGGCGAGCGGCCCGATGCCAGACGGTAAACAGCAGGGCCAGCAGCAGGGCAGTCAGCGCTTGCGGGAAATGCCGCAGAAGCTGTTGCAGCAGGCTGTCGTGTTCGGCGTGATGGAGCAGCGTCACGTTGCGGTCCTGCGTGAGGTACCAGAGCAGCCAGGCATGGTCATGCTGGCCAATCGCATCGTTCTGCCAGATCCAGCTATCGGTGAGTGCGGTAACCAACCCTTTGCCGTGCTGCAACTGCAGCATGTGGGTTGCGCCGTCGCTGTTGGCCCATGCATGGGCCTTCTTGCCGGCGTCGTACAGGTGGTAGCGCGTGTCGAACGCCAGATAGACCGGTTCGGTGTCGCCTTCCAGATACAGGCGAGTGAGCGTTGCGCGGTTATCGACGCTCCCTGCCTGCCCGGCGGCGTCGGCAGCCTTGGCGGGATCATCCTCGGTTTCGTACTGCTGCAGATCGAGCGCGTCCAGCAACAGATCGCCACTTTGCCCGGCCTGCTCGTCCCAGAGCCTTTCAGCGACGAATACCAGGTGCCCTCCGGCTCCGACCCACTCGAGCAGATCGGTGGACTGGTCCGCCGTCATTTCGGCGCGATCGGCCAGTAACAAGAGAATCTGGTCGTTCGGTGCTTTATGAATTACGCCGTCGAGCCTTGCGGGCAGGCTGACAGGTTTGCCCTGCTCAACAAGGAAGCGCTCGGCAGCCAGATAGGGGTTGTTGCGTGCCTGCGGCGCAGGCCCCTGTTCGACGGTTTCCTGGTAGAACGACAGCTGGCTCGCAAGGTAGCCCAGCGAGACGACCAGCAGCACACCGGCAATCGCCACCAACCCCGCACGCGAACGGCTCATGCACGACCTCGCACGGCAAACAGGTCACGCCAGCCATCGCACAGTTCGCGACGCGTATCGCTGGCAGGCAGCCGATGCCCGTAGGCGAGATTCAGCCAATGGCCCGTCAAGGCCTCGGCGTAGCCGGTCAGCTCCGGCTGTTGCGCCTGGCGCAGCAGTTCGAGGATTTCGCCTTCGGTGTGGGCGGCTTTCAGCGGCACCTTGCGCTCGTGCAGCAAGCGACTCAAAAAGGCCCGGTAAAGCAAGCCGAGCGCCTCGCGTGGCTGCTCGTCCCAAAGCCGTTCTACCTCGCCGGCGACATCCAGCGGCAGGTTTTCAGGTTGCACGTCGAGGCCGAACAACACCGCCGGTGGGTCTTGCGCCGGCTGGAGTGCCCGTTGTGGCCGCCCGACGTGCAACCTCAGCCACTGGCGATAACGCCACAGGACCAGCGCGATCAAACCGAACAGACCGGCCCAAAGCGCTACCTCGATGCCTGCGACGATGTGATCGAAGTCGTGGTGCAGGCGCAGCCATCGGTCGAGCAGGCGTGCCAGCCAGCCAGGTGCCGCTTCCGTCTGTTCGTCGCCCAGGCGCCAACGGGTAATGGTCTCCTGATGACGAAACGGCGGCTCATTCAGCAATCCGCCGATGCGCTCGCGGGCGGCCTGGCGGGTCAGCGGCTGGTTGTCCAGGCTCTCCGTTCCAGCACCGGTATCGACGGTTGCGGAGTGCTCGTCGCTCGGTGTCATCGCCGGGGCGGCCTGGGTCGGTTGCGCCGGCATCGCCAGCAACAGTGCGATGCCGAGTAACAGGACCGGCTGCACGGATCTCAGACGCTCCTGCAGGCGGCGAAAGCTCAGTTCTATGTCCCAGGCTTCGAGCGTGGTGCGTCGGTTGAGATAAAGGCTGAAGCCGCTGGCGACATAGATAGGTTCCCAGAACACAAGTACCAGCGCATACAGCAGGTTGGACAGGTGTTCGAACCAGAGCCAATCCTGGTCCAGCCGCAGCAGATCCATCCAGCTCAAGTCGGCGATCAGCGGCGCCGGAATCATCAGGTAGATCAGCGCCAGTGCGCCGAGCCACAAGCCACTCTCCAGATGCACACCTACGATGGTCAGCCAGCGCGCCGCTCTGGCGTCGCGTTGTTGCAGGACACGCAGGCGCTGCTTTCTGGTCGGGCCGGACAGTTCCTCGAGCTGCATGACCGGGAGGTCGAAACTGCGCGTCAGGCTGAAGCGTCGCCAGGTCAGGCTCGCGAACCATTGGCGCCGCAGCAGGCCTGGCAGCGCCCTGAAGCTTTGCTGCAGCGTCGGTATGTCGCCGAACAGCGAGCGAGAGAGAATGAACAGCGGCAAGCGCTCGTACAGCGGCTTGAGCCACCAGAACAGCAGCAGTGCGAGCGACGGGTGGGACCAGAACAGCAGACTGAGCAGCGCGAACACCGGCAGCGTCAGCAGCGCCCAGCTGAGCAGCAGCAAGCGGGCGTGGCGGCGCGCCAGCAGAGCGCCGAGGTCGATTGCTTCCCAGGCGCTGCGCGGCCTGATTTCCAGGGTTGCGTCATTCAGCTGCACGTGGGCTCCTACCGCTAAGCAGGAGATACAGGCCGACCAATACCCACAGCAGTGCGCCAACGGCATATTTGACCGGCGCGGATGGGTACGTCATCGAAGACCAATAGGCTTCGACGAAGGCGGCGATCAGTAACATGAACGCGGCGCCAGCGATCAGCCGCACGCCGCCGGCCGCGGCCAGGCGCAATGCTTCGCCACGGCCAAGGCGGCCCGGAGCGATCAAGGCGTCTCCCAGCTTCAGGCCGGCGGCGCCAGCGAGGGTGATGGCCGTCAACTCGAAGGCACCGTGACCGATGACGAACGACCAGAACGGCTGTTGATAGCCGATGCCCGTCAGGTGACCCGCGATCGCGCCAATGGTCAGGCCGTTGAACAACAGATAGAAGAGACTGCCCAGGCCGAACAACAAACCGCCCGCGAACATCTGGAAGGCGATCCCGACGTTGTGCATCACGTAATAGCCGAACATGACCCAGTCATCGGCAGAGCCTCGCTCGCCGAAATGACCGAGGCGACTGGTGTCCGGGTCGTACATCGCTTCCATTTGTGCGACCTGCTCGGGGCTGATCAGGCTGTACACCAGCTGCGGAAACAGCACCACCAGCGCCGCCATGCCCAGCAGGCTCGTGTAGAACAACAGGCTGGCAACCGCCACATAACGCCATTCCTGGCGGACCAGCCGGCCGAAGCCACCGAGAACGAAACCGAGCAGGCGGCTCGTCAGCGGGCTGCGATGACGGTACAGCTGTTGATGTCCGCGCTGTACCAGGAGCTGCAGGTGATCGGTCGCGTGGGGGCTGTACCCGCGGCTCTGAGCCAGTGCGAGCTGATGGCACACGCGGCGATACGCGGCCGGAAAGCCGAGCGAGTCCTGAGGCGTTGCCTTGCCTCGCTCGAGGACATCGAGCCGCTCGCCGAATGCCAGCCATTCGGGACGGTATTGGCGTTCGAACTGGTTCTGCTTCATGCCGGGCCTACCAGCGCGCGGGCGATGCCGTTGAGGCGTGCTTCGGCCTGTTCCGGCGCGACCTGCAATGGCTCGGCCAGAATGGCGGCCAGTTCCTGCCGCCGCTCTGCGGACAGGTTCGATTGGCGCTCAGCGAATCCGATCAGTGCGCGCTGATCCGCCAATCTCAACGCAAAGGGCGGGGTGACGGGGTCCGCCGGAGGCAGCGCCACGGGAGCCGTTGGACGCTCGCGATGCACCACCAGGGTGCCAGCGGTGAGGTCGCCAAGACGTTTGAAGGAGGGATGCCCCAGGCAGCAGATCGCCCCCAGGCAGTATCCCAATGGCAGCATATCGACGAATCGCAACAGGTTGCGCAACAGCGATGCTGGCCAGCCTATCGGCGTGCCGTCGTCGTGAATCACCTTCAGCCCCAGCCAGTACTTGCCCGGTGTCCTGCCGTCATTGAGCACCTCGAATAGGACCATGTAGCCCCACTGCACGACGAACAGCAGCAGCGCGCCCGCTCCCATGCCGAACTTGCCCAGCGAGCCGAGCCCTAGCGCCAGAAACAGCAGTAGCGCCAGGCGAATCAGCAGATCCAGGGCATACGCCAGGGCCCGGGGAACCAGCCCTGCGGGGCGCAGCAGAAGATCGATGCCCTCGGGCGTCTCGATCCTGTGCGTATTATCCAGGGGTGCTGCAGGAGGCAATGGCTGTGCTCGGCGCTCGGATTGCAGATGATGCGGGCCCGTGCCGATGACCGATCGACTGATCGGCGACTTGCGGTGGCCGCGTATGGCCACTATGAAAGCACCGAACGCCCCCTGCGGCTAGAACCTGCTTGGCCTTTCATCTCGGAACCCGTCCGGCATCACGCGATCAGGTTGCGTGCCTGCCGCACGGGTCGGTAAGACGGGGAGGCCTATCACCGCTCAGGCACGCTAGACTGCCGCCCAATCGAGAGGGAGGCTCCCGTGACATCCAGCATCTTCTGGTATGATTTTGAAACCACTGGCATCTCGCCGCGCTGCGATCGGCCGCTGCAGGTCGCCGGAATCCGAACCAACGAGGCCCTGGAGGAGATCGGCGAGCCGCTGAATATCTATTGCCGGCCGAGCGACGACATCCTGCCTCATCCGGCCGCTTGCCTGGTGACCGGCATCACCCCGGCAACCCTGCTGGAAAAGGGCCTGTGCGAGGCGGAGTTCATCACCCGTCTGCATCGGGAACTGGCACAGCCGGGCACCTGTGGCGCCGGCTACAACACCTTGCGCTTCGATGACGAGGTGCTGCGCTACAGCCTGTACCGAAACTTCTTCGATCCCTACGCGCGTGAATGGCAGGGCGGCAACAGCCGCTGGGACCTCATCGATCTGGTCCGCACCGCTTATGCCTTACGACCCGAAGGGTTGGTCTGGCCGGAGGAGGACGGGCGGGTAACGCTGAAGCTGGAGCGTCTCAGCGTGGCCAACGGGCTCGAGCACCTGCAGGCCCACGATGCGTTGTCCGATGTGCGCGCGACCATCGCGCTGGCGCGGTTGATAAGGGAGCGTCAGCCGCGGCTGTACGACTATCTGTACAAACTGCGGCGCAAAAACGCGGTGGTCGAGCAGATCGAGTTGCTGAAGCCGATGGTGCACATTTCCGGGCGCTTCTCAGCTGCTCGGCATTATCTATCCGTCGTGTTGCCGTTGGCCTGGCATCCGCGCAATCGTAACGCGCTGATCGTTTGCGACCTCAACGCCGAATGCTCGCCGCTGTGGGAGGAAACCGCCGAAACACTGCGCGAGCGCCTGTACACGCGGCGAGAGGAGCTTGGTGAAAAGTTGCCGGCGCCGTTGAAGCTCGTGCACGTCAATCGTTGCCCGGTCCTGCTGCCGATGAAGGTGTTGCGGCAGGTCGATATCGAGCGCCTGGGCCTGGACCTGCAATGTTGTGAGTCGAGGGCTCGCGATTTGCTCAGCCGGGAAGCGACGTGGAGCGAGAAACTCGCTGGTATCTACCAGGAGCAGCAGCCTTTCAATGAGGTGGCCGATCCGGAGCAGCAACTCTACGAAGGCTTTCTGGGAGACCGCGATCGTCGGTTGTGCGAACAGGTTAGAAATCTCTTGGCTGCACCGGGAGCGAGCGTAACGCCGCCGTTCGATGATGCTCGCTTGCCGGAATTGCACTTCCGCTACCGTGCGCGCAACTTCCCGGAAGGTCTTTCGGCCGAGGAGAAACTGCAATGGGAGCAGTTCTGTCGGCGCCGCCTGACCGACCCTGAGTCCGGTGCGCCCAATACGCTCGAGCAGTTCGAGGGCGACCTCGCTGAGCTGCTGACCTCAGCCAGTCCCGAACAAAAGGCGCTACTGCAACAATGGGCCCTTCATGCCCAAGGCTTGCGCGAGCGCTATATTCGCTGATTACCCACCAAACGACGGACACAAAAAAACCATCTAACGTGACAGCTCGAACATGTCACGTTAGATGGTTTCAGCGTAGCGCTACGATTTAACCGAGCAGGGTGGCCCAGCCTTCAACTTCCTCGGAACCCCACTGAGCTTTCCACTCTTTCAGGGTTTTATGATTGCCACCCTTGGTTTCAATCACTTCGCCATTGTGCGGGTTCTTGTACTGCTTGACTCGACGGGCGCGCTTGGTTGCAGCCGGTGCCTTCGCCGTGCGCGGAGCCTTGCTGTTTCTGGCATCCGGATCGAGCAGGGCGATGATATCGCGAAGCGACTTCTGATATTCGCCCATCAGCTCACGCAGTTTGCCTTCGAACTCAAGCTCTTTTTTCAGCTTGTCGTCTGCGGAAAGAGACTTCAGGCGTTCCTGGAGTTCCTTGATAGCCTCTTCAGTGGCGCGGTATTCATTGATCAGCGACATGTCACTTCCTTGGTATAGGTTTGAACGCAAGTGTTAGCAATCATAGACACGCGCAATGCACAAGTAAATATGACTTTCAATAAAGATTGGTAGGTTGTCGTGGTTTCTTACCGCGGGGATGTCGCTCAGTTAGTTCACTTCCGTGGTAAACAAGCCCGTGGCAAAGGGCGCTGCAGCAAACGAGTTATATGAACGCCGTGAGGCGAGCCCTGGCCAACCGTGATCCGTATATAAGCTGCCATCGGAGCCTATCCGCTGGCAGGTCGTATCTTATTATTTCGCAATGGATCGTCACTTTGCTCCCGGATCGGTACAGGGCGCAGGCTCGTGTCGATCCTGGTTCATTAATGTGGCTGCGGTTTTCTGCGCTGCGCTAGAATGCGCCACCTTTTTATAAGCTGGAGTTCTGCTTAATGCGCACATTCAGGCTGGTTATTGCCTGCCCCGATGGCGTTGGCATTGTTGCCAAGGTCAGCAATTTCCTGGCCACCTACAACGGCTGGATCACCGAAGCCAATCATCACTCGGATCACCAGAGCGGCTGGTTCTTCATGCGTCATGAAATCCGCGCCGACTCGCTGCCTTTCGATCTGGCAGGTTTCCGTCAGGCGTTTGCGCCAATCGCGCGTGAGTTTTCCATGGAGTGGCGGATTACCGATTCGGCAGAGCGTAAACGCGTCGTGCTGATGGCCAGCCGGGAGTCGCACTGCCTGGCCGATCTTCTGCACCGCTGGCACAGCGGCGAACTGGATTGCGATATTCCCTGCGTGATTTCGAACCATGACGACCTGCGCAGCATGGTCGAGTGGCACGGCATACCGTACTTCCATGTGCCGGTCGCACCGGGAGGCAAGGAGGAGGCGTTCGCTGAAGTGACGCGTCTGGTGCGTGAACATCAGGCCGATGTGATTGTTCTCGCCCGATACATGCAGATTCTGCCGGCCGCGCTGTGCGAGGAGTTCGCACAGCGCGTGATCAACATCCACCACAGCTTCCTGCCTTCGTTCGCCGGTGCCAAGCCTTACCACCAAGCGTCGTTGCGAGGGGTCAAGCTGATCGGTGCGACCTGCCACTACGTCACCGAGGAGCTGGACGCTGGGCCGATCATCGAGCAGGACGTGGTACGGGTCAGTCACCGCGACAGCATCGAGGACATGGTTCGGCTGGGCAAGGACGTGGAAAAGATGGTGCTTTCGCGTGGCCTGCGCTATCACTTGCAGGACCGCGTACTGGTGCACAGCAACAAGACGCTGGTATTCAACTGATCCGGGCTCTCGGTGCCGGGCATCTCGATGCGGGAGGAGCGATGACCGATCCACTGGCCAAGGCTGGCGCAAGCGCGCCGCCGGTAATAGGCGCTGGCTGTGCCCAGCGTTATGACCCCGAGCATCTCACGCCGGAGCTCGGTACCGATTTCCCCGGCGCTGAGGCGCTGTGGGCGCGTTGCGCGCCTGCCAGCGAGAAACCTGCCGTGGCGATGCCTGACGGCGATTGAATATGACGGCCGGTGTCCGGTCATCTGAACCAACTGTGGAGGCGACCTTATGGCAAGCGATCATCGCTTCGTGCTGGGTGTTGAGGCTACCGGCGAACCCAGTACCCATCCGCTTCGGTTGGTCAATCGCCATGGGCTGGTTGCGGGCGCGACGGGAACTGGCAAAACAGTGACCTTGCAGCGTCTGGCTGAGCAGTTCAGTGACGCCGGGATCGCAGTCTTCGCTGCGGATATAAAAGGCGACCTGTGTGGGCTTGGGGCGGCCGGATCGCCTCAGGGAAAGATAGCCGAACGCATCGCCAGCATGCCCTGGCTCGAGCATCAGCCGCAGGCATATCCGGTCACGTTATGGGATGTCTATGGCGTTAGTGGTCATCCGTTGCGCACTACCCTTACCGAGATGGGGCCGCTGTTGCTGGGCAGTCTGCTCGAGCTGACCGATAGCCAGCAGGCGGCGCTCTACGCGGCCTACAAGATCGCCGATCGTGAAGGGCTGCTGCTGTTGGACCTGAAGGATCTCAAGGCGCTGCTGGGCTATCTCAAGCAGAACCCCGACGTGCTGGGCGACGATGCTGCGTTGATGACGTCGGCCTCGTCGCAGGCCTTGTTGCGACGTTTGGCAACTCTGGAGCAGCAGGGGGCCGACGCCCTGTTTGGAGAGCCGGCGCTGGCGCTGGAAGATATTCTGCAACCGGCGAGCGATGGGCGAGGCCGGATTCATCTGCTCGATGCCAGCACCCTCGTCCATCAGGCGCCGAAGCTCTATGCGACCTTCCTGTTGTGGCTGCTGGCGGAGCTCTTCGAGCAGCTGCCCGAGCGCGGCGATGCGGATCGTCCACTGCTGGCGTTGTTTTTCGACGAGGCGCACCTGCTGTTCAACGACACGCCCAAAGCTCTGCAGGATCGGCTGGCGCAGGTGGTTCGTCTGATTCGCTCGAAAGGGGTGGGTGTGTTTTTCGTGACCCAGTCACCCTCCGATTTGCCCGATGAGATATTGGCGCAGCTGGGGTTGCGCATCCAGCACGGCCTGCGTGCGTATACCGTCAAGGAGCAGAAGGCGTTGCGCGCCGTGGCGGAAGGCTTTCGGTCCAATCCGTCATTTTCCACGCTAGACACGCTGGTGGACCTTGGCATCGGCGAGGCGCTGGTCGGCGGGCTCGAAGACAAGGGAACGCCGGCCATGGTGCAGCGAGTTGCGATCGCCCCGCCACAGTCGAGGATCGGGCCGCTTGAAGAAAGCGAGCGACATGCCTTGATAGCGAGTTCTTCCCTGCGTACGCGTTACGACACGGCCATCGACCGTGAATCCGCTTATGAGATCCTGCTCGAGCGCGCAAACCAGGCGAAACAGGCTGACGCGCCGGAGAAGGCGCCGGCCTCCAAGAGCGATCTGGGCGACGCGTTCGGAGATCTGGCCGGGCGAGCCTTCAAAAGTGCGATGCGCCAGGCTGCTTCTCAGTTGGGCAGGCAGTTGGCGAGAGGGGTGCTGGGCTCGCTACTGGGGCGCAAGCGTTAAGTTAGCAATCTCTGCGTAAAGGCCGCTCGCTGCGTCGAGCTAGCGCAGTAGAAATGATCGGCACCGCTTCAATGTTCGTCGGTTGCCTGCTTCGCCATTTCCTTTTCGATCTTTTCAAGCTCTTTCTTGAATACCTGATCGTGAATCGTCTGTTTCTTGCGCCACGGCTTGCGTTCGGGGTCTGGTTGCGCCGCGTAGGTGGTTACTTCGCCTCCATAAACGGTCTTGAACCGGTTGGCCTGCCGTTCCAGTTCGGCGCGTAGTTCTTCTTTGGTCACTCTTGATCGTTTCCTTTTTAAGTCCAAGCCATTAGCAAGCGCGCACAGGATACCGCGGCGGTTGAGAAATACGGGCTTCGCTTATTTAAAGGTTTGGCAGGCACCTTTGCAAGCTACCCGTGGAATCCAATTATGTGGGGAAGTTAGTTCCGTTTACGTGAAGCTCTCCAAGCGTGGAGCTGCCGTCTTCTCGCGACAATTATCAGGCTGTCGATCCATGGCCGGAATGGGCTTTGGATAAAGCTCAAATTGCTGGTTGTAGGTGTTTCTTATCGGAAACAAAAAACCGCGCCGAAATCCGGCGCGGTTTTTTTTAGCTCAACTTAGCGGGCCGACTGGCTTACTACCGAGTCAGGTGCACGGCCGTAAACGTCATCGAGGCGTTCGATATCATCCTCACCCAGATAACTGCCCGATTGCACTTCGATGATTTCCAGCGGAATCTTGCCCGGGTTGGCCAGACGGTGGATAGAAGTCACCGGAATATAAGTCGACTGATTTTCGGTAAGCAGGAAGGTTTTATCGTTGCAGGTAACCTGCGCGGTGCCCGAAACGACAATCCAGTGCTCAGCGCGATGGTGGTGCATCTGCAGCGAAAGTTGCGCACCGGGGTTGACGCAGATGCGCTTGACCTGGAAACGTCCGCCCATGTCGACCGAGTCGTACCAGCCCCAGGGGCGATACACGGCGCAGTGATTCTGTGTTTCCGAGCGCTTCATGGCGTCGAGCTTGTTGACCAGCTTCTTGACGTCCTGAACCTTGTCCTTGTGCGCAATCATGGTCGCGTCCTTGGTCTCGACCACGACGATATTGTCCAGGCCAACCACGGTCACCAGCTTACCGTTGCCGTGAACTAGGCAGTTGCGGCTGTCTTCGACGATGACATCACCGCGCGACACGTTGCCGTTCTCGTCCTTTTCCAGCACGTCCCAGAGCGAGGACCAGGAGCCGACATCGCTCCAGCCGGCAGACATCGGCACGACGCAGGCCAGTTCGGTCTTTTCCATCACCGCGTAGTCGATCGAGTTGTCCGGGCAGCAGGCGAAGGTGGCCGGGTCTATCAGCACCTCTTCACCATTTTTGGCGCTACGCTCCAGGGCAACCCAGCAGGTGTCGTAGATGTCCGGATCGTGTTTCTTCAGCTCTTCCAGGAAGACGCTGGCGCGGAACAGGAACATGCCGCTGTTCCAGTAGTAGTCCCCCGATTCCACATATTGCTGAGCACGGGCTTCATCCGGCTTCTCGACGAAGTTGGTTACCCGGTTGACGCCTTCGGGCAGCCCGTTGCGCTCGCTGTGGTCACACTTGATGTAGCCATAGCCGGTTTCCGGGCTGGTGGCGGGGATGCCGAACAGCACCATCTCACCGTTTTCCGCCGCATTGGTGGCCAACGCCAGGGAACGCTGGAAAGCTTTATGATCCTCGATCACGTGGTCAGCCGGCAGGACCAGCAGCAATTCGTCTCGGCCGTCGTCGAGCAGTTTCATCGCCGCGATGGCGATTGCCGGTGCGGTATTGCGTCCGAAGGGCTCGAGCATGAGGCCCTGGATGGCCAGCTTGCGTGCCGCCAACTGCTCTTTGACGATGAAACGGTGCTCCTGGTTGCAAACCAGCAGGGGCGGCTGCATGCCGTCGAAAGCGAGGCGCTCGATGGTTTGCTGAAACAAGGTCTGTTCAGCGGTCAGTGCCAGAAACTGCTTGGGAAACGCCTTGCGAGAAAGGGGCCAGAGCCGGGAACCGCTGCCGCCTGAGAGGATGACCGGAATCATAGTGTTTCTCCTGAATCGTTGAGAAGGGGGTTCTTCTTGTCCATTTGGGCGGCCAGTGGTCTGTGCTCGCCTTGCGTTTCTTGGTCGGGCCTTCAGGTGCCGCGCGCCGTCGTGATTCGTTTTCCCGAAAGAAAACTGCCTTCGGGGCGAACTGCGTGCTCCGAGCCTGAATTAGGGGATGTAGTCTGATGGTCGATGGTTACCGCATAGGAGGCGGCGGCACCGGTCGTCGTTCTGAAAGGAGTGCGTATGAGCCCTCTGTTGATCTGACAGAAACGGGTTCGAGCGAGCTCAGGCTGCGCCCTGTCTGCCGGCGGTTGGTGCGTCCAGCTCGGCCTATATCCTTGCGCTTGGTCGCTGCTGCCGGGCGACGCTCTACGCATGCCCTGGCTGACCCTTTGAAAACGCTGTGTTGAAACCCAAAGCACGTTCATGTGCGACGTCCCTTTCCATCTGGAAGTGCCGGTACGCGCTTATGATTGCAGGTGCCTTAGGATAGTTCCCCGAGGGGCTGCCGCTGATCGGAGACTTTTTTTGATTGCCCGGTGTGCTTGCCGCGCACGTGCCTGTTATCGGCGCGAAGCGGCTGAGGATGGCCGGGCAAGAGGAGCAGATACGACGAGGCGAGCGATCGCCTTCATCGATAAGGCCAGGTGATGTGGGCCTAAGAGTGCCTCAGCGAGGCGTGTCGCGTAGAAATACCAAGTGGTCGGCCGAAGAGTCCTTGGCGCTATAGCGGTAACCGTCGTAGGCGAAATCCTGCAGCTGGTGCGGTTGCTCGATACGCTCCTTGATCACGTAACGGGCCATCAGGCCGCGTGCTTTCTTGGCGTAGAAGCTGATGATCTTGTACTGGTCGTTCTTCCTGTCCTTGAAGTCGACGTCGATCACCCGGGCATTCAGCTCCTTGCGCTTGACCGCACCGAAGTACTCTTTCGAAGCCAGGTTGAGCAGGATGTCATCGCCCTGCGCCGCCAACGCTTCGTTCAGCCAGGTGCTGATGCACGTGCCCCAGAACGCGTACAGGTCCTTGCCGCGAGGGTTCGCCAGTTTAGTTCCCATTTCCAGTCGGTAAGGCTGCATCAGATCGAGCGGACGAAGGATGCCGTAAAGGCCGGACAGCATGCGCAGATGGGTCTGCGCAAAATCCAGGTCCTGCTCGGAAAAATCGTCGGCATCGAGGCCGGTGTACACATCGCCTTTGAAGGCCAAAAGCGCCTGCTTGGCATTGTCGGGGCTGAACGTCGGCGTCCAGCTGCCGTAGCGGGCGACATTCAGGGCGGCCAGCTTGTCGGAGAGATGCATCAGCTCGCTGATCTGCTGCGGTGAATAACCCCGCAGCTGTTCGATTAGCTGCTGCGCGTGGTCGAGATGCTCGGGTTGAGTGAAGCGATCAGTGGTCGGCGGAGTGTCGTAATCCAGGGTCTTGGCTGGCGAAATCACCATCAGCATGCATCGGTCTCCTTCTAAGTGCGCTGATTCTAGGCGTTATGCCTCGGGCGCCTCTACCTATGACTCTGATTTACCTGGTGATTGACCTTACCGCAGGGTCAAGGAGCACACTTGCCTGACTACAAGGAGCCGCTATGACCGATTGCAATCATTCACGCTGGGAACACTCCCACAGTTACCGACCGCTTGAGCGGGGCACCGAGCGCCAGACGTGGGCGGTCGTACTGCTGACCGGCATCACCATGGTCGCCGAAATCGCCGCCGGTTACCTGTTCAATTCCATGGCGCTGCTTGCCGATGGCTGGCATATGGCGTCGCACATGGTAGCCATCGGCATGGCGGCGATCGCCTATCTTCTTGCGCGGCGCTATGCGCATGATCGGCGCTTCGCGTTTGGAACCTGGAAGATCGAGGTTCTGGCGGGGTTCGCCAGCGCGGTGTTGCTGGTCGTGGTGGCGCTGATGATGGTCATCGAGTCGCTGTCACGGCTTTGGTCTCCTGCCCAGATCGGTTTCGACGAAGCGCTTTGGGTGGCGGTCATCGGGCTGGTGGTGAATTTGCTCTCGGCCTGGTTGTTACGCGATCAGCACGACCATCACCATGCTCATCACGATCACGATCACGATCACGATCACGATCACGATCACGATCACGATCACGCGGCAGCGCCGGGGCGTGACCTCAACCGGCATGCCGCCTTCATTCACGTGCTCACCGACGGGTTGACCTCGGTGGCGGCCATTATCGCCCTGCTTGGCGGCAAGTATTTCGGTTGGAACTGGCTGGACCCGCTGATGGGCATCATCGGCGCGGTGGTGATCCTGATCTGGGCCAAGGGCTTGTTGCGCGAGACGGGAAAGGCGCTCCTGGACCGCGAGATGGACGACCCCCTGGTGCAGCGCGTGCAGGCGCAGCTGGAGAGGGTGCCCGATACCGAGGTCACCGATCTGCATCTGTGGCGGGTAGGGCGTGCGCAGTACAGCTGTATCGTCACTATTGTCACGCATCAGGCGTATTCGGCTGACCGCTACAAGGCCGAACTGGCAGGTTTTTCGGAGCTGGTCCACGTAACGGCGGAAATCAATCGCTGCGGCGAAAACGCCAAGGTTGATTACTGAGCCTAGCTAGCGGGCAGGGGGCGCGCCAAGGTAATTCGTCGCTTGGATAAAAAAACCTCCCTGGTTGGAAAAAGACTTTTTCCTGTCATCTGTTTTGCGGTATTACGACATCAAGACCGCCGAAACCTGCACTCACAGGTGGCGGCCTCTGGGTGGCCCCAGGCCCCTGCCACCCAAGTCCGTCTACCGTGCGCTCGGTGGTTTTCTCTACGGCGGAGGGCATTTGGCCCCCCGTCGTCCCGGATCCGAAAAGGTGATCGCGTATGGATGACTACGGCAGACCCCGCGCTACTCAGCCCACCCTCTACGTTCTGGACACCAACGTCCTGATCCACGACCCCAACGCTTTATTGAATTTCCAGGAGCACCAGGTCGCCATTCCGATGACGGTTCTGGAGGAGCTGGATCAGCTCAAGACCGGCAAGCACACCGTGGCGGCCGAATGCCGACAGGCGATTCGTCTGATCGACAAGGTGCTCGGCAACGCGACCCCCGAGGAAGTCGAACTCGGTGTACCGATCCAGCGCGAGAAAAGCGGACCCTGCGGCAGTCTGTCGATCCTGATGAGCAAGGGCGCCGACGCGACCGCGCTTCCAGAGGATCTCAACGACAACAAGATCATCAACCAGGTGGTGGAGCTGCAACGGCGCAGCAGTGGTGTTCCGGTGGTCCTGGTGACCAACGACATCAACATGCGGCTCAAGGCACGCGCCTGCGGTGTCGCGTCGGAGGACTACCACACCGACAAGCTGGTCGACGACGTCGGTCAGCTGTCTCGCGGTTATCACAGCCTGAGCGGCTCGTTCTGGGATAGGGTCAGCAAGGTCGATACCCATCAGGGGCATGGACGGACCTGGCACCGTGTGCAGCTGATCGACAACCTGCCTGCCGTGCACATCAACGAGTTCATACTCGACGAGCAGGGCTTCGTTGGTTGGATCAAGGGCATCAAGGCTGACGAGCTGCTCTTGCTGGACATGCACCAGGAGCCGTTACTGCATCAGGAAGCCTGGGGCTTGCGCCCACGCGACATCCATCAGGCGCTGGCGCTATTCGCCTTGCTCGACCCCGACATCCACCTGGTCAATCTTTCGGGAGCCGCCGGCTCCGGCAAGACCATCCTCGCGCTGGCGGCCGCCATCGAGCAGACGGTGGTGAGCAAGCGCTATCGTCGGATCATCGCGACCCGCAGCGTGCAGGGCCTCGATGAGGACATCGGATTCCTCCCAGGGACCGAGGCGGAAAAGATGGAGCCCTGGCTCGGCGCGATCACCGATAACCTCGAAGCGTTGCACATGGATGACGAGAGTACTCACGGCAGCGTCGACTACATCCTGCAAAAGGTACCGCTGCAGTTCAAATCGCTCAATTACATCCGCGGCCGCAGTTTCCAGCAGAGCCTGATTCTGATCGATGAATGCCAGAACCTGACGCCACACCAGATGAAGACCATCATCACTCGGGCCGGCAGTGGTTCGAAAGTCGTCTGCCTGGGCAACCTGGCGCAGATCGATACCCCTTATCTCTCGGCCACCAGTTCGGGGCTGACCTATCTCACGGAGCGCTTCAAGGATTTCCCGCACGGCATGCACATTACGCTGCAAGGCGTCCCCCGCTCGATACTGGCGGAGTATGCCGAGGCCCATATGTAGGCAACCCGCTGACGCCCGTCGAACGAGGACGGCGGGCCAGGCGCGGGGCGGCATGTTGTGTATACAATGTGCCGCATCGTTTTTCGGAGTCGCCTGTTTATGCTTACTCACCTCGATTCCAACGGACGCGCCAACATGGTCGACGTCACCGCAAAAGCCGTTACGGCGCGCGAAGCGGTGGCCGAGGCGAAAGTGCGTATGCGTCCTGAAACCCTGCAGATGATCCAGCAGGGCGGACATCCCAAAGGTGACGTTTTTGCCGTCGCCCGCATCGCCGGCATCCAGGCGGCGAAGAGAACTCACGAACTGATCCCGCTGTGCCATCCGCTGCTGCTGACCAGTATCAAGGTCGAGCTGCAACCGGAAGGCGATGACTGTGTGCGAATAGAGGCGCGCTGCAAGCTGGCCGGTCAGACCGGTGTGGAAATGGAAGCGCTGACGGCTGCGAGCATTGCGGCGCTGACCATCTACGACATGTGCAAGGCCGTCGACAAGGGCATGGTCGTGGAAGGTGTACGGCTGCTGGAAAAGCTGGGTGGCAAAAGCGGTCACTGGCAGGTGCCGACATGATTCAGGTGCATTATTTCGCGCGTTATCGTGAAACGCTCGGCCTCGATACCGAACAGCTGGATTGGGACTCTTCACTTCTGCAGGTCGAGGACCTCAGACGGCGACTGCTAGCGCGCGGTGGTCAATGGGCGGTATTGGGCGAGCAGAACCTGATGTGTGCTCGCAACCAGGAGCTATGTAGCCTGGACGAGCCGCTGGCCGACGGCGATGAAGTCGCATTCTTCCCCACCGTGACCGGAGGCTGAACATGGGTGTGCGGGTACAGCAGGCCGCGTTCGACCCAGGTGCCGAGCTCAATGCATTGCACGCGGCCAACCTCGGCGTCGGCGCGGTAACCGGCTTTGTCGGCTACGTTCGCGATTTCAACGATGGTCAGGATGTCGCCGGGATGTTTCTCGAGCACGCGCCCGGCATGACGGAAAAGGCACTGCAGAAAATCGTCGAGGAGGCGGGCGAGCGCTGGCCTCTGCTCAAGCTGGAAATTCTGCATCGAGTCGGCCGACTCGAACCGGGGGAGCCGATCGTCTTCGTCGGTGCCGCCAGCGCCCATCGTGAAGCGGCGTTCGATGGCTGCCGGTTCGTTATGGATTACCTGAAAACCCGGGCGCCGTTCTGGAAGAAGGAAGATACCCCGTCAGGCCCGCGTTGGGTGGAGGGCCGTTGCAGCGACCAGGCCGCGGCACAGCGGTGGCAGCAGGACTGACCAGGGTTCGGGTGAAAAGGTAATGTCAGGCACTGAAATGTCAGGCACTAAAAAGGCGAAGCCAGGCTTCGCCTTTTTGCTATCCGTTGCGGCTTCGATTCAGCGCTTGGGCGGGACCGGTGCCAGGAGTTCGGCTGGTGGCATTTCACAGCTGATCTTGCGGCCCAGCAGCGTTTCGATCGCTGGCAGGGCGAAGGCGTCATCCTCGCCGGCGAAGCTGATCGACGTCCCTGTGGCGCCCGCCCGACCGGTGCGGCCGATGCGGTGCACATAGTCATCGGGCACTTCCGGCAGGGTGAAATTGATCACATGGCTGATGCCGTCGACGTGTATCCCGCGGCCCGCGACGTCGGTGGCCACCATGACGCGAATCTTGCCCTCGCGGAAACCTTCCAGAGCACGGATACGCTTGTGCTGCGGCACGTCGCCAGACATCTGCACGGCGCTGATGCCGTCGCGGGTGAGGCGTTCCTCGATGCGACGAACCTCGTCCTTGCGGTTGGCGAACACCATCACCCGGGTCCAGTCGTTCTGCGTGATGAGGTTGTAGAGCAGCTTGTATTTATCACTGCCGGCAACGGCATAGACGTGTTGCTCGACGGTGTCGCTGGCCACGTGCTCCGCTTCGATCTCGACGATCGCCGGATCGGTTGTCCATTGCTTGGCCAGGTTCATCACGTCTTCGGTGAACGTGGCGGAGAACAGCAGTGTCTGGCGTTCGCTCTTCGGCGGCGTCTGGCGAATGATCTGGCGAACCTGCGGAATGAAGCCCATGTCGAGCATGCGGTCGGCTTCGTCGAGAACCAGCACCTCCACCATGTCCAGGTGCACTTCGCCGCGCTGATTGAAATCCAGCAACCGCCCCGGGGTAGCGACCAGAATGTCGCAATAACGGCTTTCCAGCGCCTTGAGCTGCTTGTCGAAGTCCATGCCGCCGACGAAGCTCATCACGTTCAGGCCGGTGTACTTGGTCAGGTTCAGTGCGTCGTTGGCGATCTGCACCACCAGTTCTCGAGTGGGGGCAATGATCAGCGCCCGCGGCTCGCCCATGTAGCGATCGCTGGGCGGGGGCGTCTGCAGCAGTTGGGTGATGGTTGAAATCAGGAACGCGGCGGTTTTACCGGTACCGGTCTGGGCGCGCCCGATCGCGTCACGGCCCTTGAGCGTGAAGCCGAGCACCTGCGCCTGAATCGGCGTGCAGTAAGGGAAACCCAGGTCATGGATCGCGTGCATCAGCTCGGGGGCGAGTTTGAAGTCATGAAAGCGTGTCTTGCCTTCAGCGGGCTCGACCTGAAAATCTTCCAGTTTCCAGGCTGGGGCGGGCGGGGCCGCCGGTTTGCGCGGGCGCTCTCGGCGTGGCTTGGGCGTCGCCGTAGCGGGCGCATCGGCTGGCGCATCGGTGGCCGGGCCGCGGGGTGAATCTATGGGCGTCACGGTGTGGCTGACAGGCTGGGCGGGGGTTTGCTCTGCCGGGCCTTTACCAAAAATCTTCTTGAGTGCTTTGAGCACGGTTTCGTCTCTGTCGATAAGGTTCGCCCGCCAGTGTAATGCAAGAAGCAGATACGGCGAAGACTTGCTCGGGGCGGGTGTTGCGCTTGCTCGGGCGCGTTTGGCCAAAGCCGTTCAGTATCAGCCGCATACCCGGTTTCGGCCCTGCGCCTTGGCTTGGTAGAGCGCTTGATCGGCGGCGTGGATCAGCGTCTCCAGATCATCCTCGGGCCGCATCGGCGCTACCCCGATGGAGATCGTCACGCCGGGTAGCGTCCCTATCGATGAACGGAATGTGGCGATCGCTTCAAGGCTCTGGCGCAGGCGCTCGCCGACGTTACGCGCATCGCTCAGGGTCATTTCCGGAAGCAGGATCACGAACTCCTCGCCGCCGTAGCGCACCAGGCTGTCGGCGGGGCGAAGCAGCTTGGCCAAAGTGTCCACAACCAGGCAAAGCGCATGATCACCCGCCAGGTGACCGTGCCTGTCGTTGTAGTCCTTGAACTGGTCGACATCGAGCATGAGCAGCGCGAGTGGCTGGCCATTGAAGGCGCAGCGGGTGCGTTCGCGATTGTAGATCTGCTCCAGCCACCGCCGGTTGAAGGAGCCGGTGAGGGTGTCGATGTTGGCGTTCTGCTCGCTGTTGATGATCAGCCGATCGCTCAGGCGAACCCGGTGGCAGAGCAATTCGGCGAGATTCTGCATGAGCCGGGGCGAGCGAGTGATCACCGGCATCGACCCGCGGTGCAAGCGCAACAGCAGCGAAGGTTCCAGCGCCACGACGTAGGCCGAGGGCGGCAGGCCGTCCATGAAGCTGATTTCGCCTGCACAGTCGCCGGCGCCGATGGTCCGCACCGGCTGCCCGTCGAGCGAGTCGAGGTGGACGGCGAGTTCGCCGTCGAGCACCAGGTACAGGTATTGATTGGCTTGCAGTGGCGAAAGCAGGATATCGCCGGTGTCGATCCGGTATGGCTCGAACAGCTCCTGCAACAGGCGCAGGCAGGGCTCGTCGACATGATCGAGCAGGCGTGCTTGTCGCAAGTGCTGCATTTCGACACGCCTCATGACGGCGACATCCTGCCGGAATACTTCTTCGTCATGACTCGCTATGCCCCGTCGATTTTGGTCGGGCCGGCTCGGTCTGGCCGCGAATGCGCTGCGAAAGCGGGCGCATCGAGTTAGCTCTACCCAGCTGAAGGGTAGCCTTAATTGACCGATCGGCCAGGCGCGCAGCGTCACATTTCTTGACGAAGGCGGTGCTCAGCCTGCTTGCACCTCAGGCGAGACGGGCCAGCAGCCAATCGCCGATATCGCTGATTTCCTTGGGGCTCACCTCGTGGGCCATGGGGTAGTCCTTCCATTCGGCCGTGACGTGGTTCTGCACCAGGCTCTCGTAGGCGGCGCGTCCCATCGACGGCAGCACGACATTGTCAGCGGTCCCATGCAGGCATAGCACCGGAACGCTTTGCTGCTCGGCCGAGAGTTTGAGGTCAGTGCTGAAGGTCGGTGCGTAGGTGGACAGCGCCAGAACGCCGCCCAACGGGCCGGCCCAGCGAAGGAAGGCGGTGTGGTAGACAACCGCACCGCCTTGAGAAAAGCCCGCGAGGATGATGCGTCGGGGATCGATGCCGCCGTCTCGCTGCGCCTCGATGAGGGCGATCACCGTTTGTGCAGATTCTTCGAGCTGCGCCTGGTTGATCGCCCTGGCCGGGCTCATGGCGAGAATGTCGTACCAGCTTGGCATCGCCCAGCCACCGTTGATGGTCACCGCCTGGGTCGGCGCCTGGGGAAGGACGAAACGAGTCCGTAACAGGCGTTCCTGCAGGGCTTCGGCGACCGGGAGGAAGTCATAGCGATCGGCGCCGAGGCCGTGCAGCCAGATGACGCACGAGTCGGCAGATGTTGCGGGTTCGATGATCAGTGGGGCGCTCATATGGGCTCCGTCTGGGGCTCGCCTCATGTTGGGGCGGGCGGGAAGGGTGGATGCAGCAAGATGCAGCGAGGTTACCTGTACCCGCGCCGCCGTTGAAGGTCGCAGTGCCGTTCGGGCTGCTTATGAATGGTTCTGGTATGGCGCTTGCTTCGTCACGTGGTGGCACGGATACCGAGGTCGCTCGCGCTCGTGCTGGCGAGTGCATCGGGAGAAGTTGCCGTTAATCAATCGGCGACTAGACTCAGGTCAGGTGCTTCTGCCGTTCCGCTCGATGCATGCCGGTTGGCATGCGCGACGCAGGTAGACGACCCCGACCCCGCAGAATAAAAGCAAACTGGAGGTTTCGATGATAAGGGTTAAATCCACACTGGCCGTGCTTGGCGCTGCGACACTTCTGAGTGTCAGTGGCCTGGCGCAGGCAGGGGCGACTCTGGATGCGGTGAAGAAGAAGGGCTTCGTGCAGTGCGGCGTGAGCGACGGCCTGCCAGGCTTCTCCTTCACCAACGCCAAGGGCGAGTACAAGGGAATCGATGTGGATGTCTGCCGCGCCGTCGCGGCTGCGGTGTTCGGGGACGCCAACAAGGTCAAGTTCACCCCCTTGACCGCCAAGGAGCGCTTCACCGCGTTGCAATCGGGCGAGGTCGATGTGCTGTCGCGCAACACCACCTGGACCAGCTCCCGCGATTCGGCGATGGGGCTGAATTTTACCGGCGTGACCTACTACGACGGCCAGGGCTTTCTCGTGAACAAGTCGTTGGGCGTCTCCAGTGCCAAGGAGCTCGACGGGGCCACCGTCTGTATCCAGGCGGGCACCACCACCGAACTCAATCTGTCGGATTATTTCCGCGCCAACAACCTCAAGTACACCCCGATCACCTACGACACGTCCGATGAAAGCGCCAAGTCGCTGGAGTCCGGTCGCTGTGATGTGCTCACCTCGGATCAATCGCAGCTCTATGCGCAGCGGATCAAGTTGGCCAAGCCGGACGACTACGTGGTGTTGCCAGAAGTCATTTCCAAGGAGCCGCTGGGCCCAGCCGTGCGCCAAGGTGACGAGGAGTGGTTCGATATCGTGCGTTGGTCCTTGCTGGCAATGATCAATGCCGAGGAGCTCGGCATCACCGCGGCAAACGTCGAGGAAACCGCCAAGACCACCAAGAACCCGGACGTGGCCCGTTTGCTCGGCGCCGAAGGCGAGTATGGCAAGGACCTGAAACTGCCGAAGGACTGGGCGGTGCAGATCGTCAAGCAGGTTGGCAACTATGGCGAAGTGTTCGAACGCAACATCGGTTCGGGCAGCGAGCTGAAGATCGATCGCGGTCTCAATGCGCTCTGGACCAACGGAGGTCTGCAGTACGCGCCACCGGTGCGTTGACCGAGCCAGGCCAGTGGAAACTGGCCTTGTTTCAGGGACGAGCATTGCCGGTGCGCTAGCATCGGCAGTGCCTTATGAGGTTTCTTGATGCGAACCATCGCCAAAACGGAGGCAGCGCGCGGCTCGTTGCTCACGGATCCGCAGGCGCGAGCCTGGTTGTTCCAGATTCTGGCAGTCGTGACGGTAGTGGCTGTCGGCTGGTTTCTCTTCGACAATACCCAGACCAACCTCGCTCATCGGGGCATTACATCCGGCTTCGGCTTTCTCGATAATGCGGCCGGTTTCGGCATCTCCCAGCACCTGATCGACTACAGCGAAAGCGACTCCTACGGGCGTGTGTTCTGGGTCGGCTTGCTCAACACGCTGTTGGTCAGCGTCATCGGCATCATCCTGGCGACGCTCATCGGTTTCGTCCTCGGCGTTGCGCGACTGTCACCCAACTGGCTGATCCGCAAGATCGCCACCGTGTACATCGAAACGTTCCGCAATATCCCGCCGCTGCTGCAGATATTCTTCGTCTACTTCGCCGTGCTCAGCCCGTTGCCAGGGCCTCGCAACAGCTTGAGTCTGTGGGACATCATTTTCGTCAACAACCGCGGTGTGCAGATGCCTTCGCCAAGCGCCGGGGACGGCTTCTGGCCGTTCTGGATCGCCTTGTTCGTGGCGCTGGTGGCCATCGTCTTGCTTAACCGCTGGGCACGTGCACGCCACGACGCGACCGGTCAGACATTCCCTGCGTTCTGGGCCAGCGTCGCCTTGTTCGTTGCCATCCCGACCTTGTGTGGGCTGCTGTTCGGCGCGCCATTCCTCTGGGAAGTGCCGGAACTCCAGCGTTTCAATATCCGCGGTGGCTGGGTCATCATCCCCGAGTTGGTGTCGATCGTGCTGGCGCTCTCGATCTACACCGCAGCCTTTATCGGCGAGACCGTTCGTGCCGGCATCCAGTCGGTCAGCCATGGCCAGACCGAGGCAGCCGCGTCGTTGGGCCTTCGCCCGGGCCGCGTTTTGCGCCTGGTCATCATTCCCCAGGCGCTGCGGGTGATCATCCCGCCGCTGACCAGCCAGTACCTCAACCTGGCGAAGAACTCGTCGTTGGCCGCTGCGATCGGTTATCCCGACATGGTTTCGCTGTTCGCTGGAACGGTGCTGAATCAGACCGGGCAGGCGATAGAAACCATGGCCATCACCATGAGCGTCTACCTCGCCATCAGCATCAGCATTTCGCTGCTGATGAACTGGTACAACAAGCGCATTGCGCTGATCGAACGGTGAGGGCCAGCGCATGACGACTCATACTTTTAAGCCGGACCTGCCGGCGCCATCCGCCAATATCGGCGTGGTTGGCTGGATGCGTGCCAACCTGTTCTCCAACTGGTGGAACACGCTGCTGACGCTGGTCGGGCTGTATCTGATCTGGATGATCGTTCCGCCCATGCTCGAGTGGGCGATCATCAAGGCCGACTGGAGCGGCGAAACCCGCGCCGACTGCACGCGCGAGGGCGCTTGCTGGGTGTTCGTGCAGACGCGCTTCAGCCAGTTCATGTACGGCTTCTACCCGCCGGAATTGCGCTGGCGGGTGGATGCGACCGCCTGGCTTGCCATTGTCGGCGCAGCGCCTTTGTTCCTGCGGCAGATGCCGAGCAAGGCGCGCTATGGCATCGCCTATCTCATCGTCTATCCGCTGGTCGCCTACTGGCTGTTGCACGGCGGCTTCCTCGGCCTCGAAAACGTGCCGACCAGCCGCTGGGGCGGGCTGATGCTGACGATCGTGATCGCCGCGGTGGGCATCGCCGGGGCGCTGCCGCTCGGCATCCTGCTGGCGCTCGGTCGACGTTCGGACATGCCGGCGATCCGTGTGCTCTGCGTGACCTTCATCGAGTTCTGGCGTGGCGTGCCGCTGATCACGGTGCTGTTCATGTCGTCGGTAATGCTGCCGTTGTTTCTCCCCGAGGGGATGAACCTCGACAAGCTGATGCGCGCGATGGTGATGGTGGTCTTCTTCGAGGCGGCTTACGTCGCCGAGGTGGTGCGCGGCGGTTTGCAGGCGATCCCCAAGGGCCAATACGAGGCCGCTGCGGCGATGGGCCTGGGTTACTGGCGCAGCATGATCCTGGTCATCCTGCCGCAGGCGCTGAAAATGGTCATTCCGGGCATCGTCAATACCTTTATCGCCCTGTTCAAAGACACCAGCCTGGTGATCATCATCGGCCTGTTCGACTTCCTCAACAGCATCAAGCGGGCGACCTCCGATCCTGCCTGGCTGGGGATGTCGACCGAAGGTTACGTATTTGCAGCGCTGGTCTACTGGATTTTCTGCTTCGGTATGTCGCGCTACTCGATGCACCTGGAGCGCAAGCTCGACACCGGTCACCGGAATTAAGGAAAAACACCATGAGCGAGAATTCTCTACGTTCCGACCGGCCTGCGCAGGCCGACGAGCCGGTCATCCAGATGCAGGCCGTACACAAGTGGTTCGGCCAGTTCCATGTACTCAAGGACATCAATCTCAACGTCACCCAGGGCGAACGCATCGTGCTGTGTGGGCCGTCCGGCTCGGGTAAATCCACCACCATTCGTTGCCTCAACCGGTTGGAGGAGCACCAGCAGGGGCGCATCGTGATCAATGGCGTCGAGTTGACCAACGACCTCAAGCAGATCGAGGCGATCCGCAGCGAGGTCGGCATGGTGTTTCAGCACTTCAATCTTTTCCCACACCTGACCGTGTTGCAGAACTGCACGCTGGCGCCTATGTGGGTGCGCAAGATGCCGCGGCGTCAGGCCGAAGAAGTCGCCATGCACTATCTCGAACGTGTGCGGATCCCGGAGCAGGCCAACAAGTTTCCCGGTCAGCTGTCGGGCGGGCAGCAGCAGCGGGTCGCGATCGCCAGGGCGCTGTGCATGAAACCGAAAATCATGTTGTTCGATGAGCCGACGTCGGCGCTGGATCCGGAAATGGTCAAGGAGGTGCTCGATACCATGGTCGGGCTCGCCGAAAGCGGCATGACCATGCTCTGCGTGACCCACGAAATGGGTTTCGCCCGTACCGTTGCCGACCGGGTGATCTTCATGGACAAGGGCGAGATCGTCGAAGAGGCCGATCCGGACACCTTCTTCACCAACCCGGTCAACGATCGGACCAAACTGTTCCTCAGCCAGATACTGCATTAGCAACGCGGCGCTCGGCCGAAATCAGCGAGCGCTCGGCCTAGCAGTGGGATTGTTGTGAAACGGAAGCGGAGCGTCGCCTGGCTCCCTGCGGTCCTGCGGACGGCCAGCCGGCGATGTTCTGCCCTCACGCTGCTGGCTGATCGACAGCTGCGAGCGCCCGCTTGCAGCAGGCTTAGCCTCGACGGCCGTCATGGGCTAGAATACGCGGCCCGACTGCTCCCCTCCCCGAGGCTGTTCCGACGATGTTGATCCTGCGCGGCGCTCCCGCTCTTTCCGCCTTCCGTCACGGCAAGCTCCTGGCGCAACTGACCGAGAAGGTCCCCGCCGTGAGCGGGTTGTATGCCGAGTTTGCTCATTTCGCCGAGGTATCCGGCACGCTTGGCGCGGATGAAGAGCGTGTGCTCTCCCGGCTGCTGAAGTACGGGCCGAGCGTACCGGTGCAGGAGCCTGCCGGTCGGCTGTTTCTGGTGATCCCTCGTTTCGGCACGATTTCTCCATGGTCGAGCAAGGCCAGCGACATCGCCCGCAACTGCGGTCTCGACAAGATCCAACGCCTCGAGCGCGGCATCGCCTATTACGTGGCCGGAGAGCTGTCCGATGACCAGGCTCGGCAAATCGCCGCAGCGCTGCACGACCGCATGACTCAGCTGGTGCTCGAGCGTTTCGAAGACGCCGCGAACCTGTTCAGCCACGCCCAGCCCAAGCCTCTGACGGCGGTCGACGTCCTTGGCGGAGGTCGCGCGGCACTGGAGCGGGCCAACGTGGAGTTGGGGCTGGCGCTCGCCGAAGATGAAATCGATTATCTGGTGGCCAGCTTTACCGATCTGGGGCGCAATCCTCACGACATCGAACTGATGATGTTCGCCCAGGCCAACTCCGAGCACTGCCGTCACAAGATCTTCAATGCCAGCTGGGACATCGACGGCGAGAGCCAGGACAAGTCCCTGTTCGGCATGATCAAGAACACCTATCAGCTGCACGGCGAAGGCGTGCTGTCCGCCTACAAGGACAACGCCGCGGTCATCATCGGTAACGTGGCCGGGCGCTTCTACCCGAATCCGGACACCGGTGAATACGCGGCCAACCGCGAGCCGGTGCACATCCTGATGAAGGTCGAAACCCACAACCACCCGACGGCCATCGCGCCATTCCCGGGTGCGGCCACCGGCTCGGGCGGCGAAATCCGCGACGAAGGCGCCACGGGCCGAGGTGCCAAGCCCAAGGCCGGGCTGACCGGTTTCACCGTGTCGAACCTGAACATCCCTGGCTTCGAACAGCCCTGGGAAGTGCCGTACGGCAAGCCCGAGCGCATCGTCACGCCGCTCGACATCATGATCGAAGGCCCGCTCGGCGGCGCGGCGTTCAACAACGAGTTCGGCCGGCCCGCGCTGAGTGGTTACTTCCGTACCTTCGAGCAATCGATCAGCACCCCGCATGGCGACGAAGTGCGCGGCTATCACAAGCCGATCATGCTGGCCGGCGGCATGGGCAACATCCGTGAAGATCACGTGCAGAAGGCCGATATTTCAGTCGGCGGCAAGTTGATCGTGCTCGGCGGCCCGGCGATGCTCATTGGCCTGGGCGGCGGCGCAGCCTCGTCGATGGCGACCGGCAGCAGCTCGGCCGACCTGGACTTCGCCTCGGTACAACGTGACAACCCGGAAATGGAGCGCCGCTGCCAGGAAGTCATCGACCGCTGCTGGCAGCTGGGTGACAAGAACCCGATCAAGTTCATTCATGACGTCGGCGCAGGCGGCCTGTCCAACGCCTTCCCGGAACTGGTCAACGATGGCGGACGCGGCGGGCGCTTCGAGCTGCGCAAGGTTCCGAACGACGAGCCGGGCATGGCACCGCTGGAAATCTGGTGCAACGAATCCCAGGAGCGCTACGTGCTATCGGTCGATGCGGCTGATCTCGAGCGTTTCGAGGCGATCTGCCGGCGCGAGCGTTGCCCCTTCGCAGTGGTCGGTGAGGCGACGGCCGAACCGCATCTGACGGTCTCCGACAGCCACTTCGGCAACAATCCGGTCGACATGCCGCTCAATGTGCTGCTCGGCAAGGCGCCACGCATGCACCGCAGCGCTGTGCGCGAGGCCGAGCTGGGCGACGATTTCGCCGCCGAACAGGTCGACCTGAGCGAAGCGATCGATCGTGTATTGCACCACCCGGCCGTGGCCAGCAAGAGCTTCCTGATCACCATCGGCGACCGCAGCATCACCGGCATGGTGGCGCGCGATCAGATGGTCGGGCCCTGGCAGGTGCCGGTGGCCGACTGTGCCGTGACCGCCACCAGCTACGACGTCTACACCGGCGAAGCCATGGCGATGGGCGAGCGGACCCCGCTGGCGCTGCTCGATGCGCCCGCTTCGGGGCGTATGGCGATTGGCGAAACCCTGACCAACCTGGCTGCCGCACGCATCGAGAAGATTTCTGACATCAAACTCTCCGCCAACTGGATGGCCGCGGCCGGGCATCCGGGCGAGGACGCGCGGCTGTACGACACCGTCAAGGCGGTCGGCATGGAACTATGCCCGGCGCTGGGCATTACCATCCCGGTGGGCAAGGATTCGATGTCGATGAAGACCCGCTGGAGCGAGGAGGGCGCCGAGAAGAGCGTGACCTCGCCACTGTCGCTGGTCGTTTCCGGTTTTGCGCCGGTCGTCGATATTCGCCAGACCCTGACGCCGCAGTTGCGACTGGACAAGGGCGAAACCGATCTGGTCTTGATCGATCTGGGCCGTGGGCAGAACCGTATGGGCGCTTCGATCCTGGCGCAGGTGTACGGGCAGATGGCGCGCCAGGCGCCGGACGTCGATGATGCCGAGGATCTACAGGCATTCTTCGCGGTGATCCAGGGCCTCAACGCGGACGGCCTGCTCCTGGCCTATCACGATCGCTCCGATGGCGGGTTGCTGACGACAGCACTGGAGATGGCGTTCGCCGGGCATTGCGGCCTCAACCTTAACCTCGATGGTCTGGTGGAGGACGCGGCGCAGATTCCCGCGGCGCTGTTCAACGAGGAGCTGGGTGCGTTGCTCCAGGTGCGCCAGGGCGATACCGAAGTTGTGCTCGCCCAATTCAGCGCCGCGGGTCTGGCCGACTGCGTGTCGGTCATCGGCCAGCCGGTCAACAACGGGCACGTGGCTATCCGGTTCCAGGGCGCCGATGTGTTCGCAGGCGATCGTCGTCTGCTGCAACGCCAGTGGTCCGAGACCAGCTACCGGATTCAGCGCCTGCGCGACAATGCCGACTGCGCCGACCAGGAGTTCGACGCGCTGCTCGAGGAAGACAACCCTGGCCTGAGCGTCACGCTGGGCTTCGACGTCAACGAGAATATTGCCGCGCCCTTTATCAAGCGTGGCGTCAGGCCTGAGGTGGCGATCCTGCGCGAACAGGGCGTCAATGGCCAGACCGAAATGGCCGCTGCGTTCGATCGTGCCGGGTTCGCTGCGGTCGACGTTCACATGAGCGATATCCTCGCGGGGCGTATCAGTCTCGAGCGTTTCAAGGGTATGGTCGCCTGCGGCGGCTTCTCCTACGGCGACGTGCTGGGTGCCGGTGAAGGTTGGGCCAAGTCGATCCTGTTCAACAGCCGTGCCCGTGAGGACTTCAGTGCCTTCTTCGAGCGCAAGGACAGCTTTGCCCTGGGCGTCTGCAACGGTTGCCAGATGCTTTCCAATCTGCACGAGTTGGTGCCCGGCAGCGAGTCGTGGCCGCACTTCGTGCGCAACCGCTCCGAGCAGTTCGAGGCGCGGGTGGCCATGGTGCAAATCCAGGATTCGCCCTCGATCTTCCTGCAGGGCATGGCCGGTTCGCGTCTGCCGATCGCCATCGCCCATGGCGAAGGCCATGCCGAGTTCGAGAGCGAAGAAGCACTGCTCGAGGCCGATCTCTCCGGCACGGTCGCGCTGCGTTACGTCGACAATCACGGCAAGGTCACCGAGCGTTATCCGGCCAACCCGGGCGGTTCGCCGCGGGGTATTACCGGGCTGACCACGCGTGACGGTCGCGTGACCATCATGATGCCGCACCCTGAGCGGGTGTTCCGCGCCGTGACCAACTCCTGGCGTCCGGACGATTGGCAGGAAGATGGTGGCTGGATGCGCATGTTCCGCAACGCGCGGGTCTGGGTGGACTGAGGTCGCGCTGTGCGCAAGAGCCCGGAGGCGCTTTAGGTGCTCCGGGCTTTTTCATATCTGTGATCTGGTCGACCATGGCGGGTGAACCAAGCTCGGATGGCAACGTCTGATAGTTGCGCTCGGCCTTACCGACCGGATTCGGCGAGGCGATCGTGTCGACGGGGAAGTGCTCCGCCGAGCGTTTTTTGTGCGGAGAGGTTGATGTACAAGCTGTGTTTCTACGTCCCGGATAGCCACTTGGACGCCGTCAAGCAGGCGGTGTTCGCCGCCGGCGCCGGGCGGATCGGCGCATACGACAGCTGCTGCTGGCAGGTGCTCGGTCACGGGCAGTATCGACCGCTCGAAGGCAGTAGGCCATTTCTCGGGCAGCTTGGTCAGGTGCACTCGGTCTCTGAGTGGAAGGTCGAGTTGGTGGTGGCTGACGAGCTGATTCATGACAGCGTCAAAGCCCTCAAACGTACCCATCCATACGAGACGCCCGCCTTCGAGGTCTGGCGGTTGTCCGACCTGCAGTTCTGAACGGATGCTGCAATGAAGAGCCCGAGTCGCCACAGGCGGCTCGGGTTTTTTTGTTCATGCCGACAATCAGACGCTGACCTTCAAGCGCACATCGATGTTTCCGCGTGTGGCGTTGGAATAGGGGCATACCTGGTGCGCGGCCTCGGTCAGCTGCTCTGCGACTGCTTGATCAAGGCCAGGCAGGCTGACGTTCAGTTGGACTTCGAGGCCAAACCCGCCGGGAATCTGGCCGATGCCGACCTGGCCGGTGATCGATGTATCGGCGGGAAGCTGCTGCTTCTGCTGGCCTGCGACGAACTTGAGCGCACCAATGAAGCAAGCGGAGTAGCCCGCGGCGAACAGTTGCTCGGGGTTGCTGCCATCGCCCCCTTGGCCACCCAGCTCGCGTGGGGTGGACAGCTTGACGTCGAGCATTCCGTCAGATGACACGGCGCGGCCGTCACGGCCTCCGGTAGCAGTGGCGGTGGCGGTATAGAGAGCGGTGATGGTCTGCATGATCGTTCCTCTTGGGGTGTGTGCGCTATAAATTATCGCGCCAATATTTATCGCGCAAGATAAATACAGAAAGCTATCTTGATTCCGTCCGGCTGAGTTGCCGCGAAATGGGTGTCTTGCGTGCGCTCAGCCGCGTTTCAGCAGTGCTTCGCGAAGGGATGCGAGCTGGTCGCGCAGTGCCAGCAGCGCTTCGGGCGACTGCCCGGTGCACTCGAGCATACAGGCGGGAAAGTTGCGGGCCCGTTCTTTCAGGGCGCTTCCGGCTGCCGTGAGATGCAGCTCGACCACCCGCTCGTCGTCGCTTCTCCGGGTGCGATTGATCAGGCCCTCGGCCTCCAGGCGTTTGAGCAGCGGTGTCAGCGAACCGGGCTCGGTCAGCAGGCGGGCGCTGATCTCACCGACGGTCAGCCCGTCGCGCTCCCAGAGCACGAGCATCGCCAGGTATTGCGGGTACGTCAGGCCGAGGCTCTTGAGCAACGGCTTGTAGGCCTTGGTCATTTGCAGGGAGGCGGAGTACAGGGCGAAGCACAGCTGGTTATCCAGCTGTAGCTGCTCGTCTGAGGATGTCGTCGTCATGGGCGGTAGAATGGCGAGGGAATGGTGGCACGTTAACGTGCTGCCTCGCCTGCTGCCAAGCTCGGCGCTGTGGGTCAGGGGCGAATCTCGATCAGCGTACCGTTCTTGACCAGGTTCCAGATTTCACGCATGTCGTCGTTCTTCAGGGCGATGCAGCCCTCGGTCCAGTCGAGGGTGTGGAAGAACCACTCGGGATATTCCTCGTCGACCGGGGTGCCGTGCAGCATGATCATGCTGCCTGGGCGAGTGCCTTCGCGACGGGCACGGGCCAGGTCTTTGGCGTTCGGGTAGGAGATGTGCATCGCCAGATTGTACTTGTCGGACGTCTTGCGCCAGTCGATCCAGTAGAACCCTTCTGGCGTGCGCTTGTCACCCTCGCGTTCCTTGGGGCCCGGTTGCTTGCCCAGCGAGACCCGATAGCTTTTCATGGTCACGCCACGGCTGATGAGATGAAGCTGGCGTTCGGATTTGACCACCAGCACCTTGTCGATGAACGAGTCATCAAGCATGGGCGCGGCGGTAGCATGGGAAAGGGTGGCAAACGTGAAACAACAGATCGCTAACAACCAGCGCATGGAGCTTTTCCTGAATCCTTACGGCATCAGACCTGTCTGCGCGCCACCCGCATTGCTTCGATGGCTTCGTTGCGCACCGGGAAGGTCTGCTGCACCCGGTCGGCGAAAAAGTATTCTAGGGTACGGCCCACGGTCGGAAAAGCCAGCTCGGACCAAGGGATGTCGGCTTGTCGGAACAGTCTGACTTCAAGGCTTTCCTCGCCGGCGCAGAAGCCTTCGTCGACCAGCTCGGCGCGAAAGAACATGTACACCTGGTTGATATGCGGCAGGTCGAACAGGGTGTAAAGCTGCAGGTCCGCGACCCGGGCGCAGGCCTCTTCCAGCGTCTCTCGTTCCGCCGCCTGCTGGACGGTTTCGCCGTTCTCCATGAAGCCGGCTGGCAGGGTCCAGTAGCCGCGTCGCGGTTCGATGGCCCGACGACAAAGCAGGATATGGTCTTGCCAGACCGGCAGGCAGCCAGCAACGATACGTGGATTCTGGTAGTGCACCATGTCGCAGGCGGTGCAGACGAATCGGCTCCGGTTGTCGCCTTCCGGCACACGCTCAATGATCGAGCCGCCACACTGGCTGCAGTATTTCATCTCGCTTCCTTCGGCATGTGAATGATACCGGCCATCGCCATTCGAACGCTGAACTGTCTGTTGGTTGGCACCAGTGTGCCGCGAAAAGTTTGCCGGCGACAGTTGCTGTATCGTTCTGCCGCATTCGGGGCTACCGGCGGCGCCAGGTTTTGGTTTGTCTGTCTTGGGCGCCTGTGTGATTCATGCCATGATGCTCGACAAAGATTGAACGAGACGCTTCATGCTGGACAAGATTCTCCAACGGGTGCGTGACTACTCCCCGCATCTCCTGGAGCCGGAAGGCCGAATGCCGGAGGCGGCGGTGTTGATGCCGATCACCCGCAATGATTCGCCTGAACTGGTGCTGACTCTTCGCGCCAGTGGCCTGTCCACCCATGGCGGTGAAGTGGCCTTTCCCGGCGGCCGGCGCGACCCGGAAGACCGTGACCTGGTGCATACCGCTCTGCGCGAGGCCGAGGAAGAGGTAGGTCTGGTGCCGGCAATGGTCGAGATCGTCGGTCCGCTCAGTAGCCTGGTTTCGCTGCACGGTATTCACGTCACGCCTTTCGTTGGCATCGTCCCGGACTACGTCGAGTACCGCGCCAACGATGCAGAAATCGCCTCGGTGTTTTCCGTGCCGCTGGAATTCTTTTGCCAGGACGTCCGCGAGGTCACCCATCGTATCGATTATCAGGGCGGCGCCTGGTACGTGCCGTCGTACCGGTACGGCGAGTACAAGATCTGGGGCCTGACGGCGATCATGATCGTTGAGCTGGTGAATCTGGTCTATGACGCCGGAATCGAGATGCGCCGTCCTCCTGCTTCCTATATCGATCTGAGCCAGAAGAGGTCATGACCGTGAAATATCGCCTGGGCGATTCCCGAGTTGAATGTCATCCGCAGAGCTGGGTAGCGCCTAATGCCACGCTGGTGGGCAAGATTCGCCTGGAGGCCGGCGCCAGCGTCTGGTTTGGTGCGGTACTGCGCGGCGACAACGAGCTGATCCACATCGGCGAAAACAGCAATGTGCAGGATGGCAGCGTCATGCATACCGACATGGGTCACCCGTTGACGCTGGGTACTGGCGTGACGGTCGGCCACAACGCGATGTTGCACGGCTGCGCGGTCGGCGACTACAGCCTGGTCGGGATCAATGCGGTGATTCTCAACGGCGCGAAGATCGGCAAGCACTGCATCATCGGCGCCAACACGCTGATTGCCGAAGGCAAGGAGATCCCGGATGGCTCGCTGGTGGTGGGCTCGCCCGGCAAGGTCATTCGCGAACTGACCGAGCAGCAGAAAAAGATGCTCGAGGCCAGCGCCGCCCATTATGTGCACAACGCCCAGCGCTACGCGCGTGGCCTGGCGGAGCAGGACGATTGAGCCTGGACGACAAACCGGTCGCCTCGCCTTGCGTCAGCATCTGCGCCCTGGATGAGCACGACCGTTGTACGGGCTGCCAGCGCAGCATCGATGAGATCCGCCGTTGGGGCCGCATGGACAACCGGGAGCGGCGTCAGGTGCTCCAGCGTTGTCACGAGCGGGCCCGTTCGAGCGGGCTGCTCTTTTAAGGCTGACGTGCGAGATATCGGCACGGGAATTTCTTTACTGTCTGCGTTACGAGGAATGACATGCCCCGAATAGGTACGCCGCTTTCGGCCAGCGCTACACGTGTGCTGCTCTGTGGCTCTGGTGAGCTCGGCAAAGAGCTGGTCATAGAGCTGCAACGTCTGGGTGTGGAGGTCATAGCCGTTGACCGCTACGCCAACGCGCCGGCGATGCAGGTGGCCCATCGGCACCATGTCATCGACATGCTCGACGGCGCCGCGTTGCGCGCGGTCATCGAACAGGAAAAACCGCATTTCATCGTGCCCGAAATCGAGGCGATTGCCACCGCGACGCTGGTGGAGCTGGAGGGCGAGGGCTACACCGTCATTCCGAACGCGCGCGCCGCGCAACTGACCATGAATCGCGAGGGCATTCGCCGCCTGGCTGCCGAAGAGCTGGGACTGCCGACCTCGCCTTACCGCTTCGCCGATTCGTTGGAAGAGTGCCGCTCGGCTGTCGCCGCGCTGGGGTTTCCCTGCCTGATCAAACCTGTCATGAGCTCGTCAGGCAAAGGCCAGTCGGTGCTGCGTGGCGAGGCCGATGTCCTTGGTGCGTGGGAGTACGCACAGGCTGGCGGGCGGGCCGGGAAGGGGCGGGTGATCGTCGAGGGATTCATCGATTTCGATTACGAAATCACCCTGCTGACCGTTCGCCATTCATCTGGAACGACCTTCTGCGAGCCGGTCGGGCATCGACAGGAAAAAGGCGATTACCAGGAATCCTGGCAACCCCAGCCAATGACGCCCGGCGCGATGGCGGAGGCCGAGCGCATCGCCCTGGCCGTAACGGAAGGGCTGGGAGGGCGCGGCATCTTCGGTGTCGAACTGTTCATCAAGGGCGACAAGGTCTGGTTCTGTGAGGTTTCGCCCAGGCCGCACGATACCGGTCTGGTGACCCTGATTTCCCAGGATCTCTCCGAGTTCGCCCTGCATGCGCGGGCTATCCTCGGGCTGCCGATTCCGGCGATTCGGCAGTTCGGCCCGTCCGCCTCGGCGGTGGTGTTGGTGCAGGGTGAATCCGAACAGGTGAGCTTCGGTCACCTGGCCGAGGCGCTGGCCGAACCGGACACGGCATTGCGGCTGTTCGGCAAACCGGGCGTCAGCGGTCAGCGGCGCATGGGTGTTGCGCTGGCGCGCGATAGCTCGATCGAGGCCGCGCGTGCCAAGGCGCTACGGGCGGCTGCGGCAATCGATACAAGGCTATAGCGACCGGGTCGTGGGCGGCGCGCTTCAAGGCGCGTCGTCGGCTGGCTTCTGACTGTCCGCGACCACCCAGGCGCGCACGCTTTTGACGCGATTGTCCGCCGCTTGCAGGATTTCCAGCCGGTACTGATTGATCTGCAGGCAGATGCCGCTGTCCGGAATGTGTTCGAGCGCCTCGGTGATCAGCCCGTTCAGGGTCTTGGGGCCATTGCAGGGCAGCTGCCAGCCAAGCGCCCGGTTGACTTCGCGAAGGTAGGCCGCGCCGTCGATCACCAGCGTGCCGTCTTCCTGCGGGTGTATGTCGGGGCTGCGCAAGGCGTCCTGATTGCTGAACTCACCAACGATCTCTTCGAGGATGTCTTCCAGGGTAACGATTCCGAGAACATCGCCATATTCGTCGACGACGATACCGATGCGGCGTTTCTGTTTCTGGAAGTTCACCAGCTGGGTGGAAAGCGGCGTGTTTTCGGGGATGAAGTAGGGTTCGTTGCAGGCTTCCAGCAAGCTGTCCCGGGTCAGCTGATCATGGCTGAGCAGGCGGGCGATCTGGCGCATGTGCACGATGCCTTCGATCTGATTGATGTCCTTGCGAAACACTGGAAGGCGCGTATGCGGCGTCGTGCGCAGCTGCGTCACGATGGTCTCCAGGTCGTCTTCCAGATCGATGCCGGCAACCTCGTTGCGCGGAATCATGATGTCATCGACCGTGACTCTTTCAAGATCGAGGATGCCGAGCAGCATGCTTTGGCGATTCATTGGCATGTCGCTGCCCGACTCATGTACCACGCTGCGCAGCTCTTCGGTGGAAAGGCTGTCGTTGCCTTTATTGGAGAGGTCGATGCCGAGCAGCTTGAGCAGGCCGTTGCTGATCCAGTTAAGCAGAGCCACCAGCGGATACAGCACTCGCTGCAGCAACAGCAGAGGAAGGCTGACCGGGTAGGCGATCGCTTCGGGGCGTAAAGCGGCAAGCGTCTTGGGGGTTATCTCGCCAAAGATCAGCAGGATGATGGTCAGGCCGATGGTGGCGACGGCGATGCCGGCTTCGCCCCAGAATTTGATTGCCAGAACCGTGGCGATCGACGAGGCGAGGATGTTGACGAAGTTGTTGCCGACCAGAATGGTGCCCAGCAGTCGGTCCGGCCGCTCGAGCAACGCACTCGCTCGCTTTGCGCCCCGGTGCCCTTCCTTGGCGCGGTGACGCAGGCGATAGCGGTTCAGGCTGAGCATCCCGGTTTCGGAGCTGGAAAAGAATGCCGAGCACAAAAGCAGGAAAACCAGCATGCCGACCAGGAAGCCGGGGTGTAGATGTTCCACTTGGTATTCCTAGGGTCCGTTGATGTTTCGTCGCGCGCAGTTAGATGTGCAGGATGAATTCGCGGACAAGCTTGCTGCCGAAATAGGCCAACATCAGTAGACAGAAGCCTGCCAGCGTCCAGCGGATGGCCTTGTAACCGCGCCAGCCAAGCTGATGTCGCCCCCACAGCAGCAGACCAAAGACCACCCAGGCGATCACCGAGAGCAGCGTCTTGTGCACGAGATGCTGAGCGAACAGGTTCTCCAGGAACAGCCAGCCGGAGATCAGAGAAGCCGACAGCAGCAGCCAGCCGGCAAGCAGAAAGCCGAACAGCAGGCTTTCCATGGTTTGCAGCGGCGGGAAGTTCTTGATCAGGCCGGAGGGGTGCTTGTGCTTGAGATGATGGTCCTGCAACAGCAGCAGCAGCGACTGGAAAACGGCGATGGTAAGCATCCCGTAAGCCAGTATGGAAAACAGGATATGCGCCAGAATGCCCGGTTCTTCGGCAATGGCCGGTGCTGTACCGGAGGGCGCGAACTGAGCGAAAAGTACCGTCAGACAGCCGAGCGGAAAGAGCAGCAGCAGAAGGTTTTCAACCGGCATGCGGTACAAGGCGAGCAGGATCAGCAGGATGACGGCCGCGGCGATCAGGCTCGAGGCCGTGAAGAAATCCAGATGCAGGCCGCTGGGCGACAGCAGCTGAATGAACAGGCTCACCCCGTGCGCCAGTAGGGCCAGCGCGCCCAGCGCGAGAAGCAGGCGTTTGTCCGGCACGGTGCGTTGCGCCAGGCGCAGGCCCTGGTATCCGGTGACGCCTGCGTAAAGGCAAGCGGCGGCTAGGCTCGGTAGCAGAGGGTGCATAGGTCTGTTAGCAGGCTCGAAAGGCGCTGAGTGTGGCACAAACCCTGGGCGCACAAAAGTGCGTGAATGGCGCAGGCGGCTGGGTGCGCTCGGCGTGCGGGCCGCCTGTGCGTCTGTCTTCCGGGCCGGTCGGGGCGTCGCGATGAAAAGCCTCGACAGCGGGGTACCGGCGCAGGGGTCGCAGCTTCTATAATCGGCCCCTTAACCACATCCAGCGTGGACACGGCACATGTTTGAAAACCTTACCGATCGCCTTTCCCAGACGCTTCGCCATGTCACCGGCAAGGCCAAGCTGACCGAGGACAACATCAAGGACACCCTGCGCGAAGTGCGGATGGCGCTACTCGAGGCCGACGTTGCGTTGCCCGTGGTCAAGGACTTCGTTGCCAGGGTCAAGGACAGGGCGGTTGGCACCGAGGTGTCCAAGAGCCTGACGCCGGGGCAGGCATTCGTGAAGATCGTACGCGCCGAGCTCGAAGAGCTGATGGGCGCGGCCAACGAGGATCTTGCCCTCAGTGTGGTGCCTCCTGCCGTGGTGCTGATGGCCGGTCTGCAGGGCGCGGGCAAGACCACGACCGTCGGCAAGCTCGCCCGCTTCCTCAAGGAGCGCAAGAAAAAGTCGGTGCTGGTGGTCTCCGCGGACGTCTACCGCCCGGCGGCGATCAAACAGCTGGAAACGCTGGCTGCCGAAGTAGGGGTGACGTTCTTCCCGTCCGACGTCAGCCAGAAGCCGGTCGAGATCGCTCAGGCGGCGATTCGCGAGGCCAAGCTCAAATACATCGACGTGGTGCTGGTCGACACGGCCGGACGTCTGGCCATCGACGCCGAGATGATGGCCGAGATCCAGGCCGTGCATGCCGCGATCAACCCGGCCGAGACGCTCTTCGTGGTCGACGCCATGACCGGTCAGGATGCGGCCAATACGGCCAAGGCCTTCGGTGAAGCCTTGCCGCTGACCGGTGTAGTGCTGACCAAGGTCGACGGCGATGCGCGTGGCGGGGCCGCGCTGTCGGTCCGTCACATCACCGGCAAGCCGATCAAATTCCTCGGCATGGGCGAGAAGAGCGACGCACTCGAGCCGTTTCATCCCGACCGAATCGCCTCGCGCATCCTCGGCATGGGTGATGTGCTCAGCCTGATCGAGCAGGCCGAGCAGACCATGGATCGGGAGAAGGCCGAGAAGCTCACCAAGAAGCTGAAGAAAGGCAAGGGCTTTGATCTGGAGGATTTCCGTGATCAGCTTCAGCAAATGAAGAACATGGGTGGGCTCGGCGGCCTGATGGACAAGCTGCCTTCGATCGGTGGCGTGAATCTGTCGCAAATGGGCAATGCGCAGGGCGCGGCCGAGAAGCAGTTCAAGCAGATGGAGGCCATCATCAACTCGATGACGCCCGTCGAGCGGCGTAATCCTGACATCATCAGCGGCTCTCGTAAGCGGCGTATTGCCATGGGCTCCGGTACCCAGGTTCAGGACATCGGCCGGCTGATCAAGCAGCATAAACAGATGCAGAAGATGATGAAGAAGGTCAGCGGCAAAGGCGGCATGGCCAAGATGATGCGCGGCATGGGCGGGATGTTCCCCGGCGGTGGGATGCCCAAGTTCTGATTTTCGGGCCCTTGGCGAGGCCCTTCGATCGGGCCCCGCGGGGGCCTGCCTTTGTTTTTGAAAAAGCCATTTGCAAAAGTCCGGATAATCCTTAGAATATGCGGCCTTTCGGGCCTTGGGCCCTGCATTCAGATTTGCTGTACCGACTACAGGAACGATGTTCACATGGTAACTATTCGTCTCGCCCGTGGCGGCTCCAAGAAGCGCCCTTTCTACCACCTGACCGTGACCAACAGCCGCAACCCGCGCGATGGTCGCTTCGTTGAGCGTATCGGCTTCTTCAATCCGGTCGCCTCGGGTGCGGAAGTGAAGCTCTCTGTAAACCAGGAGCGTGCTGCTTACTGGCTGAGCCAGGGCGCACAGCCGTCTGAGCGTGTTGCTCAGCTGCTGAAGGAAGCTGCCAAGGCTGCTGCCTAAGTATATGAACGCGACGTCAGCTCCGGCCGAAGACCTTATCGTCATCGGCAAGATCGTTTCGGTGCATGGCGTGCGTGGCGACGTAAAGGTCTATTCCTTTACCGACCCGATCGAAAATCTGCTGGATTATCGACGCTGGACGCTCAGGCGAGGCGACGAGATCAAGCAGGTCGAGCTGATCAAGGGGCGCCTCCAGGGCAAGATTCTGGTGGCTACGCTCAATGGGCTGACAGATCGTGAAGTGGCGCGTACATATGCCGACTTCGAGATCTGCATACCGCGTAGCGAACTGCCTGCATTGACCGGCGAAGAGTATTACTGGTTCCAGCTTCAGGGCCTGACGGTCATCAATCAGCTCGGGCAGGTGCTTGGGCGGGTGGATCACCTGCTTGAGACCGGAGCCAACGATGTCCTTGTGGTGAAGCCGTTTGACGGCAGTCTGGACGATCGTGAACGTTTGCTGCCTTACACCGACCCCTGTGTGTTGAAGGTCGATCTGGATGCGGGCGAGATGCGCGTCGAATGGGATGCGGACTTCTGAGCGACATGTCGAGCTTTCGTGTCGAGGTCATCAGTCTGTTCCCGGACATGTTCGCTGCCATCAGTAACTACGGGATCACCAGTCGCGCTGTGAAGCAGGGGCTGCTCCAGCTGCGATGCTGGAATCCTCGCAGCTACACGGATGATCGACACCAGACGGTGGACGACCGGCCCTTCGGCGGTGGTCCCGGTATGGTGATGAAGATCAAGCCGCTCGAGCTTGCCTTGGCCGACGCCAGGCAGGCCGCGGGTGACAAGGCGAAGGTGATTTACCTGTCGCCCCAGGGGCGTCAGCTGAAACAGGCCGATGTCCGTGGTATGGCGCAGGAAGAGGGGCTAATCCTCATTGCCGGCCGCTATGAAGGTATCGACGAGCGCTTCATCGAAGCGTATGTCGACGAGGAATGGTCGATCGGCGACTACGTGCTGTCCGGCGGTGAGCTGCCGGCCATGGTGCTGATCGATGCGGTGACCCGCTTGCTCCCCGGAGCGCTGGGTCATGCTGATTCCGCCGAGGAGGACTCGTTTACCGACGGCCTGCTCGACTGTCCGCACTACACGCGACCGGAGGTGTATGCGGATAAGCGTGTTCCTGAGGTGCTGCTTAGTGGCAATCATGAACACATCCGGCGCTGGCGCTTGCAGCAGTCCCTCGGAAGGACCTGGGAGCGCCGCGCTGATCTTCTGGATAGCCGCTCGCTATCTGGAGAAGAACAAAAGCTGCTGAAGGAATACATCCGTCAGCGGGACGATAGTTAACGTATCGATGGCACGCCATGACGGCCTGCCTTAGGAGCACAGCATGACCAACAAGATTATCCAGGCGCTCGAAGCCGAGCAGATGACCAAAGAACTGCCTCCGTTCGCCCCTGGTGACACCGTAGTTGTCCAGGTGAAGGTGAAGGAAGGCGAGCGTGAGCGTCTTCAGGCCTTCGAAGGTGTCGTGATCGGCAAGCGCAACCGCGGCCTGAACAGCGCCTTCACCGTTCGCAAGATTTCCAACGGTGTTGGTGTCGAGCGTACTTTCCAGTACTACAGCCCGATGGTCGACAGCCTCAGCGTCAAGCGTCGTGGTGACGTCCGCAAAGCCAAGCTGTACTACCTCCGCGCGCTGTCCGGCAAGGCAGCCCGCATCAAGGAAAAGCTTTCCTGAGAAGCGATCCTTGCAGAAAAAGCCCCGCCTCGTGCGGGGCTTTTTTTTTGGATATTGTTCCGTCCTGAAGGTCTACGGCTTCGTCCGGCTTATCTGGAGGTGCAGCGGATGGCAGAGGATGCCCGTCGCGATGTCATGCGGCAGGCGCTGGATCAGCAGCTGCCGCCTGTGGAACACTTGCGCGTTTGTTGTTGCGATGAATCGCCATGCCAGCACTTGATGATCCAGTTATCGATCGCTTTCTCGATGCCCTCTGGCTTGAAAAGGGCCTTTCGGACAACACTCGCGAGGCGTACCGCAGTGACCTTGCGCTGTTCAATGGTTGGCTGGACGAGCGCGGCGCACGGCTGGCCGACGCGGGGCGTGAGTTAATCCTCGATCATCTCGCCTGGCGGCTGCAGAGCGGCTACAAGGCACGGTCCACGGCTCGGCTGCTGTCTGGCTTGCGCGGCTTCTATCGTTTCCTGCTGCGTGAGGGGGGGATTTCGGTCGATCCGACATTGCGGGTCGACCTGCCACTGCTCGGGCGGCCGTTGCCCAAAGCCTTGTCCGAGGCAGACGTGGAGGCGCTGCTGGCCGCCCCCGACGTTGGCGACCCGCTCGGACTTCGCGATCGTGCCATGCTGGAAGTGCTATATGCCTGCGGGCTTCGGGTAACCGAATTGGTCAGCCTGACCCTCGAGCAGATCAATCCGCGGCAGGCCGTGCTGCGTACCTTCGGCAAGGGCAACAAGGAGCGACTGGTGCCGCTGGGCGAGGAGGCCATGCATTGGTTGAAGCGCTATCTGCGCGACGGGCGAGATGCGTTGCTCGCGGGCAAGGCCAGCGATGTGGTGTTTCCCAGTCGCCGTGGCGACTTGATGACGCGTCAGACCTTCTGGCACCGAATCAAGCTGCATGCCAGGCAGGCCGGGATAAGCGCCCCGATATCGCCGCATACGCTGCGCCATGCCTTCGCCACACACTTGCTCAACCACGGTGCGGACCTTCGCACCGTGCAAATGCTGCTGGGGCACAGCGACCTCTCGACCACACAGATCTACACCCATATCGCCCGCGCGCGGTTGCAGGCGCTGCATGCCGAGCATCACCCTCGCGGATGATCGAGCGTTGCGGGTTGCGCGGCAGCCCACAAAGTCGACGAGCGAATCTCGTCGCCAGGCGCCGCACCATGGCGGCTATGGTAATCTGCGCCTTCCCGATCGAAGTCGCCCGGAGACTCCATGCGCGTGATTCGTTTATTTGCTGCCGCGACCCTTGGCGTCGTCAGCACCGTTGCTCTGGCTGCAGACGCCGACAAGGCCATTCGTGATTCGCTGCAGTCCATCCAGCCCGATATGCCTATCGAGGCAATCGCGGAAAGCCCCATGGATGGCGTCTATCAAGTTCAGCTCAAGGGCGGGCGCCAGCTCTACGCAAGCGCCGACGGGCAGTTCGTGATCCAGGGATATATGTTCCAGTTCAAGGACGGCCAGGCCGTTAACCTGACGGAGCAGGCGCAGAGTCGTTCGGTCGCCAAGCTGATCGATGCCGTGCCGACCAGCGACATGGTGGTCTTCGCGCCAGAGAAGCCCAAGACCCACATTACGGTTTTCACCGATACCGATTGCGGCTACTGCCAGAAACTGCACAGCGAAGTGCCTGAGCTGAATCGCTTGGGCATCGAGGTTCGCTACATGGCGTTCCCCCGTCAGGGCATGGGCAGCCACGGTGCCAATACGCTTGCCAGTGTCTGGTGCTCAAAGGATCGTCAGGCCGCGATGAACAAGGCCAAGGCGCGCGAAGAAGTGCCGGTCGTTCAATGCGATAACCCGGTTGCTGCCCAGTATGCAATGGGTCAGCAGATCGGTGTGCAGGGTACGCCAGCGATCATCCTGGCCGATGGTCAGGTCATTCCCGGTTATCAGCCCGCACCCCAGCTTGCCGAGCTTGCTCTGAAAGCCAGCAAGTAAGCCGCACCGCGGCGCCTTCGCTCATGGAGGTGCCGCCGCGAGTGTCACTCGCTGAACTGTTCCTTCGCTCGTGTTCAAAGCCTGAAGGCATACCGAGGAGGTGCGAACATGAAGCTCGAAGGTTCCTGTCACTGCAAGGCCGTCCGTTTTTCGCTCGAGTCGCTCGAGCCATACCCGTTCATGCGCTGCTATTGCTCGATCTGCCGCAAGACGGCTGGGGGCGGCGGCTATGCGATCAACTTGGGTGGCGATCATCGGACGCTGCGCGTCGAAGGGCGAGAATACCTGACTGTCTACCGGGCCAGGATGGTCGATACGCAAACCGGCGAAACCCGTGTCAGCGATGGCCAGCGGCATTTCTGCAAGCTTTGCGGTAGTGCCCTCTGGTTGTGGGATCCCAACTGGCCAGACCTGGTCCATACGCACGCGTCGGCTATCGACAGCGAACTGCCGAGCCCTCCCGAATCCGTGCACATCATGCTTGCGTCGAAGGCCGCATGGGTGCAACCGCAGGTGGAGCCGGAAGACCGCTGCTTCGATGGCTATCCCGACGAATCGCTCGCCCAATGGCATCAGCGCTTGGGGTTGCAGGAGAAGTCTGACTAGCGCGCTTTCCCGTGCGGTCGATTTGACTAAATCCTGCGCGCTTCGTAATGTGCGACTCTTTTGTTCGGCCGCTGTGCAGGGTCGTTCGCTGGCAATGGGGAGTGCAGCTTGAAACCGGTGAAAGTGGGCATCTGTGGGCTGGGAACCGTCGGTAGCGGTACCTTCAATGTGCTCGAGCGCAACGCTGCGGAAATCGCCCGCCGCGCCGGGCGTGGGATCGAAGTCGCGCAGATTGCGGCTCGCCATGCAAACCCAAGGTGCAACACCGGTAACACCCCGATTACCGCCGATATTTTCGAGGTCGCGAACAATCCCGAGATCGACATCGTCGTCGAGTTGATCGGTGGCTACACATTGGCCCGTGAACTGGTCCTCACCGCCATCGAAAACGGCAAACACGTGGTCACCGCCAACAAGGCGCTGATCGCCGTGCATGGTAATGAGATCTTCGCCAAGGCCCGCGAAAAGGGCGTCATCGTCGCGTTCGAAGCGTCGGTGGCTGGTGGCATTCCGGTTATCAAGGCGATCCGTGAAGGTTTGGCGGGCAACCAGATCAACTGGCTGGCCGGCATCATCAACGGTACGGGCAACTTCATCCTCACCGAGATGCGCGAAAAGGGCCGTACTTTCGAGGACGTGCTCCAGGAGGCGCAGGCGCTCGGCTATGCCGAGGCCGATCCGACCTTCGACGTCGAGGGTATCGACGCCGCGCACAAGCTGACCATTCTGGCGTCCATCGCGTTCGGCATACCGCTGCAGTTCGATAAGGCCTACACCGAAGGCATTTCCCGCCTGACCACCGCCGACGTCAACTATGCCGAGGCGTTGGGCTATCGCATCAAGCACCTGGGTGTCGCACGCAGCACCGATGCCGGCATCGAACTGCGCGTCCATCCCACGCTGATCCCGGCCGATCGCCTGATCGCCAACGTCAACGGTGTGATGAATGCCGTCATGGTCAACGGCGATGCGGTCGGTTCGACCCTGTATTACGGCGCCGGTGCCGGCATGGAGCCGACGGCTTCGGCGGTCGTAGCGGATCTGGTCGACGTGGCGCGCGCGCTGACGACCGACCCGAACAACCGAGTCCCCCACCTGGCGTTCCAGCCCGATTCGCTTTCTGCTCATCCGATCCTGCCGATCGGCGCCTGTGAAAGTGCGTACTACCTGCGCATCCAGGCCAAGGATCATCCAGGCGTGTTGGCCCAGGTCGCGACCATCCTGTCCGAGCGTGGTATCAACATCGAGTCGATCATGCAGAAGGAGGCGGAGGTCCAGGATGGCCTGGTGCCGGTCATTCTCGTCACCCATAGGGTGATCGAGCAACGCATCGACGATGCGATCGCCGCGCTGGAGTCGCTCTCCGACGTCGTGGGTAGCGTGGTGCGGATCCGCGTGGAACAGCTCAATTAATCGGGCTGCAGGCTACGGGCTGCAGGCCGCAGGCGAAGTTGCCTGAAGCCTCGGAGCCTGAGGCCTGAAGCCAAAACCGAAGGTTTTGAAACATGCGCTATATCAGCACCCGTGGCCAGGCGCCAACCCTGAATTTCGAAGACGTGCTGCTCGCCGGCCTGGCCAGCGATGGCGGCCTCTACGTGCCGGAGAACCTGCCCCGCTTCACCGTCGAGGAAATTGCCTCCTGGGCGGGTTTGCCGTATCACGAGCTGGCGTTCAAGGTCATGCGACCTTTCGTTGCCGGCAGCATTCCAGATGCCGATTTCAAGCAGATTCTGGAAGAGACCTACGGTGTGTTCGCGCACAGTGCTGTGGCGCCGCTGCGCCAGCTGAACGGCAACGAGTGGGTGCTGGAGTTGTTCCACGGCCCGACCCTGGCGTTCAAGGATTTCGCTCTGCAACTGCTTGGCCGCCTGCTCGACTACGTGCTGGCCAAGCGCGGCGAGCGTGTGGTGATCATCGGTGCGACCTCTGGCGATACCGGCTCGGCGGCGATCGAAGGCTGCCGTCGCTGCGAGAACGTCGACATCTTCATCCTGCACCCGCACAACCGCGTATCGGAGGTGCAGCGCCGGCAGATGACCACCATCCTCGGCGAAAACATTCACAACATCGCCATTGAAGGCAACTTCGACGACTGCCAGGAGATGGTCAAGGATAGCTTCGCCGACCAGTGTTTCCTCAAGGGGACCCGTCTGGTGGCGGTGAACTCTATCAACTGGGCGCGGATCATGGCCCAGATCGTCTACTACTTCCATGCGGCGCTGCAGTTGGGCGGCCCGGCGCGCTCGGTGGCTTTCTCGGTGCCGACCGGCAACTTCGGCGATATCTTCGCAGGCTATCTGGCTCGCAACATGGGGCTGCCGATCAGCCAGCTGGTGGTGGCGACCAATCGCAACGACATCCTGCACCGCTTCATGAGCGGCAACCGCTATGACAAGGATACGTTGCATCCGTCGCTGTCGCCCTCGATGGACATCATGGTGTCGTCCAACTTCGAGCGTCTGCTGTTTGACCTGCACGGCCGTAACGGCGCCGCGGTGGCCGATCTGATGAGCGCCTTCAAGGCCAGCGGCAAGCTGTCGGTGGAAGAGGAGCACTGGACCGAGGCGAGAAAGCTGTTCGACTCGCTAGCCGTGGATGACGAGCAGACCTGCAAGACCATCGCCGAGGTCTTCGCCGCCACCGGCGAATTGCTCGACCCGCACACGGCGATCGGTGTCCATGCTGCGCGCGAGTGCCGTCGTAGCCTGGCAACGCCGATGGTGACGCTGGCCACCGCGCATCCGGTGAAATTCCCCGATGCAGTACAGAAGGCGGGCGTTGGCAAGGCACTGGAGCTCCCTGCGCATCTGGCCGATCTGTTCCAGCGGCCTGAGCGTTGCACCGTGCTGGCTAACGATCTGAAGGCCATGCAGGCCTTCGTCAGCGGCCATGGCAATCGCGGCAAGCCGCTGTAAAGCTAGAGACGAGAGAAAGCGCTTGAGGCTGGAGGCCAGACGAAGAGCTGGCAGACCGGCCTCGTTTCCTTCGGTTCGCGCTCGCGTAAGAAAAAATTCAAGCTTTGCCCGTTTTACGCAACGCGCTGATGGCATCCGCCGAATCGCCTTTCGTCTGGCCTCCAGCCTCAAGCGCCGTTGTCGGGTTTATATCTGTTACACATCGAACTCTTCCCAGCCGCCCATCTCTTTCCAGCGATTGACGATGCCGCAGAACAGCTCGGCGGTTTTCTCGGTGTCGTAACGAGCCGAATGGGCTTCGCGTCCGTCGAAGTCGATGCCTGCCGCCTGGCAGGCTTTGGCCAGGACGGTCTGGCCATAGGCGAGGCCGGCCAGGGTCGCTGTATCGAAGCTGGAGAACGGGTGGAACGGGTTACGCTTGATATCGCAGCGCGCGATAGCGGCGTTGAGGAAGCCCAGATCGAAGCTGCTGTTGTGCCCGACCAGGATGGCGCGCTTGCAGCCTGCCGATTTCACAGCCTTACGTACGCTGCGGATGATTTCGTTCAATGCCTGCGATTCGGGCACGGCCATGCGCAGCGGGTGATCCAGCTTGATGCCGGTGAATTCCAGCGCCGCCGCTTCGATGTTGGCACCGGCGAACGGCTCGACCCGGAAAAAAAGCGTTTCCTGCGGGTAGAGCAGCCCCTGCTCGTCCATTCCAATGGTGACGGCAGCGATTTCCAGCAGCGCATCGGTCGCGCAATTGAAGCCGCCACACTCGACGTCCACGACCACCGGCAGGAAACCGCGGAAACGTCTTGCCATGGGCGAGCGTGGTTTGCCCGGGAGGTTGCCTTCGAGTTCGTCGTCGAATTGCTCGTCACTCATGTGCGTGTCTCCAGCCGCCATTGCAGGGTCTCGCCGGCGCGCAGGGGGACCACGTTGTGCTCGCCGAATGGCAAGTGGGTCGGCACGCTCCAGGATTCCCTGACCAATGTGATCTGCTCGGTGTTGCGCGGCAGGCCATAGAAGTCGGCGCCGAAGTGGCTGGCGAAAGCCTCCAGCTTATCCAGAGCCTGGCGCTGCTCGAAGGCCTCGGCATAGAGCTCGATCGCGGCGAAGGCCGTATAGCAGCCGGCACAGCCGCAGGCGTTCTCCTTGGCGTGCTGCGCATGCGGCGCGGAGTCGGTGCCGAGGAAGAACTTGGGGCTGCCGCTGGTGGCAGCGTCGAGCAATGCTTCCTGATGAACGTTGCGCTTGAGGATCGGCAGGCAGAAGAAGTGCGGACGAATACCGCCGACCAGCATGTGGTTGCGGTTGTAGAGCAGGTGATGCGCCGTGATCGTTGCGCCCACGTTACTGCCAGCCGCCTCGACAAACTGCACCGCATCGCGAGTGGTGATGTGTTCGAAAACCACTTTCAGGGTCGGAAAACGTTCGGTTACCCGGCTCAGCTGTTCGTCGATGAAATACTTCTCGCGATCGAAGATGTCGATTTCGGCACGGGTTACCTCGCCGTGCACCAACAGCGGCAGGCCGACTTCGGCCATCGCTTCGAGCACCGGGAAAATATTGTCGATGCGGGTCACGCCAGACGCGGAATTGGTGGTTGCACCGGCGGGATACAGCTTGGCCGCATAGACATAGCCGCTGGCCTTGGCTGCGCGCACGTCCTCTGGCTGCGTGCCGTCGGTGAGATAGAGCACCATCAGCGGTTCGAACGCGTTTCTGGCTGGCCGGGCAGCGAGAATACGCTGACGATAAGCGTCCGCTTCCGCGGCGTTGCGTACCGGCGGAACCAGGTTGGGCATGATGATCGCACGGGCGAACTGGCGCGCTGCGTCCGCCACGGTGTGTGGCAATGCGGCGCCGTCACGCAGGTGAATATGCCAGTCGTCGGGGCGCAGTAGGGTCAGTCGGTCGGACATTGCGGGTTTCCAGGCGGGTAAAACGTGCGGGAATGCTACCGGAAAAGCACCATGGCGGCACGCACAGGTGCATCGCTGTTCGGTCCCCGGCATCGCAGGGACGTCGTCCCGCTTATTTCATTCGTCCGCGCTTTCTCGTATGAGAGAGCATCGCTCGAAGCTCCGGGCGGGACGGCAGATTGATAGGCGACGGGCGGTAGGAGGAGATGCTTGGTTGTGTGGCTATATGCCACTATCATCGCCGCCCCGTTTCCATGGTGCTTGCCGACCGCTTGTCAGTCTGGATGAAGGTTCTCGCGGGCATGCCGATATTCATTTAGCACTGACACGCAGATGCGCTGCTTAGAGCAAGCGGGCGTCCGGCGATGCTGCCTGGGTATCGGTCCGTTTTGTTGCTTTCGCAACATCCGACTGCCAGCAAGTGCAGGCATAACGCCCTTTGTAAGCGAAATTTCATCCTCTGCGTTCTCTGCGCCCTGGCGCTACGCCCTTCCTGGCCACCGCAGGGAGGATGTGCGTCCCTGATCAGTCATCGAAGATGCAGGGACTGCGAATGCCCAAGAGCTGCAGCGTGTGGGATGAATAATAAAAAAGCAGTGAGATCCAGAAAGATGTTCAAAACTATAACGACGTTACCTACCGTTTTTGCAGCTTGTGCCTTGCTTACCTTGCCGACGGCCGTGCACGCGGCCGATGGGGAAGTCCAAATAACCGGCATGATTACTGCGAATACCTGCGTAGTTACCTCCGGCACCGCAGGCCTACACACCGTAACCTTGCCCACCGTGATGGCCAATACTTTGAATCAAGCCGGAAAAACCGCCGGCCGCACGCCATTCACAGTGGAGTTGGCCAGTTGCTCTCCCGATTCAGGTGATGTTGCCCTCTATTTCGAGCCCGGCGCCAATACCGATATGGCGACTGGCCGGCTCAACAATACCGGTGCCGCTACGGGTGTTCAGGTCGGCCTGTTGAACAGCTCCATGGTCCCGATCGGACTCAATCAGCCCAGCGCTGCCGCGCAGAACTCACAGACCGTTTCGATCGTCAGCGGCAGCGCCAGCTTGAGTTATTTCGCCGAATATTACGCGACCGGAGCCGCCGGGCCTGGGACCGTGAACACCAGTACGTTCTTCTCGGTCGTTTATCCCTGACGAACGAGTGGGCATTCTTCGGATGTCCACACGTCATCGCGTTCGCCGGAGAATCCAGGTCATGTCGCGGTTTATCCTTTGCGTGTTGTTGTGCTGGGCGATATCCGCGGCGCAGGCGAGCGTGATCATCGGTGGTACGCGCGTCATCTATCCCGCTGACCAGCGCCAGGTCAGCGTCGAGCTGGTCAACAAAGGCGATTCTCCGGTGCTGGTCCAAAGTTGGGTCGACGAAGGCGATGGCCAGTCCGACCCGCAACTGCAGCCTGCCCCGTTCGTCATCATTCCGCCCTTGGTTCGGATGGAACCGCAAAGGACCCAGGCGCTGCGAATCATGTTCACCGGGGCCGACCTGCCGCACGATCGGGAGAGCCTGTTCTGGCTCAACGTGCTGGAAGTACCACCACGGCCGGATTCAGGGTCGGCGGCCGAGAATTATCTGCAGTTCGCAGTGCGTTCGCGCATCAAGCTGTTCTATCGCCCGCCTGGGCTGCAGCCTGACAGCCAGTCGGAAGCCGCCGGGAAATTGGTCTGGCGCCGCGATGGCGCCTGGCTCGTCGTGCGCAACCCAAGCCCTTACCACATCACGCTGATCGAGGCTCGGATTGGCACGCAAGCGTTGCCGGTGACGATGTTGGCCCCTTTTGCCAGCGAGCGTATGGCGATACCTCCCGGTGCCGAGGGCGAAATTTCATACAGCCACCTGAACGATTACGGTGGTCGCGAAGCGCTTAAGACCGACCTGAGCGAGTGATGCCTTGGATGTGCGCAATGCAAACAGGAGCGCGTTGCTGGCTTGGCCTGGCGTTACTGCTCTTCGGTGCGCAGGCGGTCGCCAAGGAGGTCCAGTTCAATCAGGCCTTGCTGCTGCCGGGGCTGGCGACGCGCGATTTGACGCGCTATGCAACGGGTAACCCGCTCTTCGCCGGTGACTATCCCAGCGATATCTATGTCAACGATTCACTCGTGCAGCGGGAAACGGTGCGCATGCGGGACGTCACCGGGCCCGGCAGTGCCGCCCCTTGCATGAGCAGGGAATTGCTGGAACTGGCCCGCATCGACCCTGAGCACGTTGCCCTACCGCCTCACGAGTTGGGCGATCCTGACGCTTGCATCCGGATCGAGCAAATCAGCGCGCAACTACAATGGCAGTACGACGTGTCGAACCTGGCGCTGTACCTGACCGTTCCTCAGAGCCTGCAGATAAGCAGACCCAGAGACTGGATCGATCCGTCGCGATGGGATGCAGGCGAGGCGGTGGCCTGGGTGGACTACGCCGCCAATAGCTACTGGAACGAGAGCGACAGCGGTGACTATCGGAGCCATTACCTGGGTACCCAGATGGGTGCCAATGTCGGCGCCTGGCGGCTGCGCCACCAAGCCAATTTCCAGAGCAACCCGCAGCAGCGTCAATGGCAGAGCATCGCCAGTTATGCCTATCGTGCCCTGCCGCAGTGGCATTCCTCGCTGTCGCTGGGGCAACGCTGGACCGGGGGTGAGTTCTTCGATGCCTTCGGTTACGTGGGCGGTTCGCTGAGCAGCGACCCGCGGATGCTGGCCGAGAGCCAGCGCGGATTCGCGCCCATGGTTCGAGGTGTCGCCAGGACCCATGCCAGGGTGGAGATCCGACAGAACGGCACGCTGCTATACGAGGAGAACGTCGCGCCGGGCAACTTTCTCATCGACGATCTCTATTCGACGGGCTATGCCGGGGACCTGCAGGTGACCATCCATGAATCGGACGGGAGCACCCAGACGTTTAGGGTTCCTTATTCATCGGTACCGGGGCTGATCCGCGAAGGCCAGACGTTCTATTCGCTCACCGCCGGCAAGGTGGATGAGGAACTCGCCAGTGAGTCGCCGAGTTTCACGCTGCTTACCTTGCAGCACGGCTTGAGCAGTCTGGTGACCGGATATGGCGGGCTGCTCCAGAGCGAGGACTATCAGGCGCTTCTGCTCGGCTCGGCCTGGAATGCTCCGCAGGGGGCGATCTCCTTCGACTGGACCCGCAGCCGCTTCGCTGGAGTTGAAGGGCGTTCGGAGGGTGACCGCTACCGTCTAGGTTGGTCGCGAAGGGTGGGCGAGACGTTCGTCTCGGCCACCCTGACCCGTCATTCCAGCCCGGACTACTACGGCGTTCGCGAGGCGCTATCGCCATTCGAGCACGGCTCGCTGGACCTGGCTGGCCCTTTGCGTCTGCGCCAGCGGGCGGATCTGAGTTTAAGCCTGCCGCTGTATGACGGCAGCCTGTATCTGCTGGGGAGCCGCCAGTGGTTCTGGGACGCAGAAGACCGCCAGACCACTTACCAACTCGGTTACAGCGACCGCTGGAAGTCGGTGGGTTACCAGCTTTCCGTGCAGCGTATGGATGGCGGTCTAGCCAACAAAGACACGGTCCTCGGACTGACCTTGAACATGCCTCTCGGTCGGAAGGCTTCGCTGGGAGCTGGACACCTGTCCATGCAGATGAGCCAAGGCAGGGGCGGCGAGAGGCAGCTCAACAGCGTGCTCAGTGGAATCGCCGGCGATGACTCGCAATACATCTACAGCGTGATGGCCAGCCATCGGGACCGGCCGGATGCCGATGGCCTCGGCGCCCTTGGGGTCAATCTCGGCTATCGGGCGGCCGTTGCCGATTACGATGTCGGCCTCAGCCAGGACAACCAGCATCAGCGGCAGATGACCCTCGGCGCCAAGGGGGCCATGGTCGCGCACGCCGGTGGCGTGGAATGGGTTCCCGCGTTGGGTGATACTTTCGCCATCATCAAGGCACCGAATGCGACAGGAGCCAAGGTGGCAGGGTGGCGCGGGTTGCAGGTCAGCGAGGACGGCTATGCCATCGTTCCGTATCTGACACCCTACCAGGCAAACCGGGTGGGGCTGGATACGAATGGGTTGGATGACGATGTGGAGCTCACGGAAACCGCGCAGTGGCTGGTTCCCGATGCCGGCGCGGCGGTATCGGCGTTCTTCGTTGCCCTTAAAGGCTACTCGATCCTGCTGGACGCCAGGTGGGATGGCAAAGCGGCCCCCTTCGGCGCCGACGTGTTCGACGAAAAGGGCGTCAGGGTCGGAGTCGTCGGTCAGGCGGGCCAGCTCTACGCGCGTGTCTCCAGCCCTGACGGCGTGTTGTCGGTACGCTGGGGCGCCGACGCTAACAGCCGTTGCCACATTCCTTACCGTCTTGGGGCGGAGCAAGAGGGGCTGATCCACTTGCCTGGGCGACATGTGTGTGAGGGCAGGGCACCTTCCCCTGCAGCCGATACGGAGGAGTCCCGGTGATGAACAAGATCCTGCTTGTCGTGCTTCTGGGATGGGGGCTGCAATCGATCGCCTGGGCCGAATGCAACTGGAGCGACGGCCTGTCTGGCCCAACGACCTATCAGGTGCAGACGCCCGCCAACTACACGATGAACGTGACCTACGCGGCCGTCGGGCAGCGCGTATGGGACGTCGGCGGGGCGGATGGAGCGCCTTCATGGAAAACCTCGTGCAGCGGCACCGAACAAGCCGGGTACAACAACATGCTGGGTTCGCCCACGCCGGTATTGTCGGGGGAGCAGGGGCCCATCTATGAGTTCGCCCAGATCCCTGGACTGGGCTACAGCCTGAGCAACACCCAGGCCTATGACCCGCCCAATTACTACCGGCCCTATGGCTCGTTGAACGCCCCGGCTGGGCAGTATTATTTCGATGCCGGGCGTAAACAGAGGGTCGACTTCTGGAAGACGGGAGGTCTGCAGGCCGGTCGCTACTGCATCGCTGCCGGAACCCGCATGGGCTCGGTGCGCTTCGGCAGCCTCGACGTGATCGACGTGGTGCTGGTCAGCGGTTTGTGCCTCGATGTGGTGGCGCCTACCTGTACGGTACAGACCGATTCGGTGCAAATAACCGTACCGCTCGGCAATCGTCCGGTAACCAGCTTCACCGGGGTGGGCAGCGTGGGTCCGACCGTTCCTTTCTCCATACGCCTCGGTGCCTGCAGCAACGTAAGCCAGGTGACCATCCAGTTCAACGCCGTGGCCGATGCCGACTATCCCTCGGCAGCTGCCGCAGGGGTTCTCTCCACGGCCGGGTCACCGAGCCCTGCCGCAACTGGGGTGGGCATCCAATTGATCGATGCCCGAACCTCATCGCCCATGGTCTTACTGCAGCCCAAGGTGATGTGGAATGGCTCCGCCGGTACCACTTCCATCGCTCTGCCGTTCGGCGCTCGCTACATCCAGACCCGATCTGTCGTGACGCCCGGCAATGCCCACGGCTCGGCGCAATTCGTTCTGTCCTATCAGTGAAGCCGTTGCTTCCTGCGGGCTCGCCGGACGAGTCACCTCGACCCGCTAGCTGTGCAGAAATGGGCGCCGGAGCCCGCCTGACCGCAGCCTGCGCGGCTCAAGAATTTCGCGAGACCACCGATACCCTGAAAGACCCTATATTTTATGGAGCCGCTCGTGCGCCTGCGCTGCCTTGCGATTATCTGTCTGCTGGCTTGCCCATCGGTAGACGCCCTTACCTTCCAGACTCGTCTGGAGCGGGCGCAGTGGCAGGTCGAAGGCGATCAGTTCGAATGTCGTCTGATCCAGCCGGTGGCCGGATTCGGGGTGGGCGAGTTCGTGCGCAGGGCGGGCGAACAGCCGATCTTCCGTTTGCAGTCTCCGGATCGCTGGCTGGGCAACGGATCGGCGACCCTGCTGGCCGCGGCCGCGCCCTGGCAGCCGGACCGCAGCGATATCAACCTGGGTGTGGTTTCGGTTATCGGCGCGGGCGACATCCCGTTCAGCAGTTCGCAGTTGCAGGCCGGACGGTTGCTCAGCGGTTTGCTCGAGGGACGCAGTCCGGTGGTGCGTCACCGCACCCGGCAAGGCGGTGAGGCTCTGGAGGTCAGGCTGCTGCCGGCGCGCTTCAGCAAAGCCTACGAGGATTTTCGCACCTGCACGGCGAAACTGCTGCCGGTGAATTTCGACCAGATCCGTCGTTCCCAGATCGGCTTTCCGGCGGGTGACGTAGCGCTCGACGCGCTGGGCCAGGCCAAGCTCGACATCATCCTGCAGTTCCTCAAGGCCGATCCCAGCGTCAATCGCATCGAACTCGACGGCCATTCCGACAACAGCGGAAACCGTCTCACCAACCGTGACCTGTCCCGGCGCCGCGCACTCGCGGTCGAGGAGTATCTGATCGCCAATGGCGTGCCGAAGGAGCAGATCACGGTGCGCTTTCATGGCGAGCGCTATCCCCTGGCTCCCAACAACAGCGAAGCCAATCGGGCCAAGAATCGCCGGGTCACCCTGCGCCTGGACCACGCTCCCGCGACCACCACGGCCGCTACCGAGGGCAGCGCGCCGGCGTCCTGACCCCGGACAGCGCTCGCGCCCCTGTAAAACCGCCGCCGCGACCAGTAGAATCCTCGCTTTCCTTACAATCCCGGGAGTGGATGGCAATGGCCGACGTAAAGAAGGTAGTCCTGGCGTATTCCGGTGGCCTGGACACCTCGGTGATCCTCAAGTGGCTGCAAGACACCTATAACTGCGAAGTGGTGACCTTCACCGCCGACCTCGGACAGGGCGAGGAAGTCGAGCCAGCGCGTGCCAAGGCCAAGGCCATGGGCGTCGAGGAAATCTACATCGACGACCTGCGCGAAGAGTTCGTACGCGACTTCGTCTTCCCGATGTTCCGCGCCAATACCGTTTACGAAGGTGAGTACCTGCTCGGTACCTCCATTGCCCGTCCGCTGATCGCCAAGCGTCTGATCGAGATCGCCAACGAGACCGGTGCCGATGCCATTTCCCACGGCGCGACCGGCAAGGGCAACGACCAGGTTCGTTTCGAGCTCGGCGCCTATGCGCTCAAGCCGGGCGTAAAGGTCATCGCTCCGTGGCGCGAATGGGACCTGCTCTCGCGCGAGAAGCTGATGGACTACGCGGCCAAGCACGAAATCCCGATCGAGCGTCACGGCAAGAAGAAGTCACCGTACTCAATGGATGCCAACCTGCTGCATATCTCCTATGAAGGCGGCGTGCTGGAAGACACCTGGACCGAGCACGAAGAGGACATGTGGCGCTGGACCAAGTCCCCGGAAACCGCGCCGGATTCGCCGACCTACATCGAGCTGACCTACCGCAAGGGCGACATCGTTGCCATCGATGGCAAAGAGATGACCCCGGCCGAAGTGCTGACCTACCTGAACAAGGTCGGCGGCGAGAACGGCATCGGTCGTCTGGATATCGTCGAGAACCGCTACGTCGGCATGAAGTCGCGCGGCTGCTACGAAACCCCCGGCGGCACCATCATGCTCAAGGGCCACCGTGCCATCGAGTCGATCACCCTGGACCGCGAAGTGGCGCACCTGAAAGACGAGCTGATGCCCAAGTACGCCAGCCTGATCTACAACGGCTACTGGTGGAGCCCGGAACGCAGCATGCTGCAGCAGATGATCGACGCCTCGCAGATCAATGTGAACGGTGTGGTGCGTCTGAAACTCTATAAAGGCAATGTCATCGTCACGGGCCGCAAATCGGACGATTCGCTGTTCGATGCCAACATCGCTACCTTCGAGGACGATGCCGGCGCTTACGATCAAGCCGACGCCGGTGGCTTCATCAAGCTCAACGCGCTGCGCATGCGCATCGCCGCGAACAAGGGTCGGACGCAGTTCTAACGTCGCCTGCCCGATGCCTGACCATGACCCCGGCCACGAGCCGGGGTTGTGTTTTCTGCACCGCTAAATGCCTTGTCGATGAGGAGAAAACACCATGAGACTGCTGCATACCATGCTGCGCGTCGGCGATATGGAGCGATCCATCGCCTTCTATACCGAAGTGCTGGGCATGACCCTGCTGCGCCGGAAGGACTACCCGGACGGCAAGTTCACCCTGGCGTTCGTCGGCTATGGCGATGAGGCGCACAACAGTGTGCTGGAACTGACCCACAACTGGGGCGTCGATAAATACGACCTGGGCAATGGCTACGGTCACATCGCGCTGGAAGTCGAGGACGTCTACAAGGCGTGTGAGGACATCCGCAGCCGCGGCGGCAAGATCACCCGGGAGCCGGGTCCGATGATGCACGGCACCAGTATTCTCGCCTTCGTCGAGGATCCAGACGGCTACAAGGTGGAACTGCTTTCACCGTCTCGCCGCGATTGATCGACAGCGCATAAAAAAGCCCCGACGTTCGGGGCTTTTTCGTTTCAGAGGTCGAAGTCGAACTCGTTGAGCTGCTTCTGCAGGCGGCGTTCTTCGAGCAGATTGTCGATAATCCGGCGCTTGGTCAGGTTGGTCTTGGCCACTTCGACCGGGGCCTCTGCAGTATCGTCTTCGTCGTCTGCGACGAAGTCGTCTTCAATCTGGATATCTTCTTTCTCGGACACTTGTCTCACTCCACGGCTAAGGCGCGCTGTTGGCGCTCCTTATAGCGACAAAAAACATGGCCGTAAAAAAGATTTTTTCAATCAGCGGGCAGCTTTTTGCCGGGGCGGATCAATCGTCCGAGGTCTTGTGCTTGTACTCGCAGAGATCCTCGATTCGGCAACTGCCGCATTGTGGCTTGCGTGCCTTGCAGACGTAGCGCCCATGCAGGATCAGCCAATGGTGGGCGTCGAGCAGATAGTCTTTCGGAACGAACTTGATCAGCTTGCGCTCGACTTCCAGCACATTTTTGCCTGGGGCGATGTTCGTGCGATTGGCGACACGAAAGATATGGGTGTCGACGGCCATGGTGAACTGGCGAAACGCCGTGTTCAGTACCACGTTGGCGGTCTTGCGTCCTACCCCTGGCAGCGCTTCGAGGGCTTCGCGGCTGTCGGGAACCTGGCTGCCGTGTTTCTCGATCAGGATGCGGCAGGTCTCCAGCACGTTCTTCGCCTTGCTCGGATACAGGCCGATGGTCTTGATGTAGCTGCACAGGCCGTCGTAGCCAAGCGCGTAGATCGCTTCCGGGGTATTGGCGACCGGATACAGCTTGGCCGTGGCCTTGTTTACGCCGACGTCGGTGGCCTGGGCTGAGAGAATCACCGCGATCAGCAGCTCGAAGGGCGTGCTGTATGCCAGTTCGGTCTTGGGCTCAGGATTGTCTTCGTGAAAGCGGCGAAAGATCTCCCGACGTTTCGCGGCGTTCATCGGGCGGGTCCTCCTCGCATCATTCGATCACCCCGGTGACGCGTACCCGACGGCTTTGCACCGGCTCGACCGGCTGCCTGGCCTTGGCGCGCTCGGCCAGTTGTAGATCGATGCGGTTCTTCAGCGCAATCAGCAGGCCGAGCACGATGAAGGCGCCGGGCGGCAGGATCGCCAGCAGGAAGCCTTTGTAGTCGCTGAACAGGGTGATTTGCCAGTCTGCGGCAGCCGGCCCGAACAACAGGTGCATATTGGCGAACACGGCCCCTGTACCGAACAGCTCGCGTAGCCCGCCGAGGACGACCAGCACCAACGCGAACCCCAGCCCCATGAGCAGGCCGTCGTAGGCGGCGATCAGCGGATTGTGCTTGGCCGCGAAGCCATCGGCGCGGCCGAGGATCACGCAGTTGGTGGTGATCAGCGGAATGAAAATGCCGAGGATCTGGTAGAGCTCGTAGGTGTAGGCCTGCATCAGCAGTTCGATGCAGGTGGTCAGCGCCGCAATGATCATCACGAAGGCCGGCAGGCGCACGGCGGTATTGACCACGCTGCGTACCAGCGACACGGCGATGTTCGAGCAGATCAGTACCAGTGCGGTGGCAAGTCCGAGTCCCAGCGCGTTGACGGTGGAGTTGCTCACTCCGAGCAACGGGCAGAGCCCCAATAGCTGGACCAGCGCCGGGTTGTTCTTCCACAGGCCGTTGACGCTCAGTTCGCGGTAGCTGGGATTGCTCATGGTGTCTGACCTTTCTGTGCGGGCTGCGGCTCATCGATTCGCAGCTCGTCGCGGGCGGCTGCGTCGCCCGCGCGTGAGTGCGTGGTCACTGGCGCCGGCTCAACATGCTCGTCGAGCGTCTCTCCAGGCGCCGCCGGGATGCCGTCGGCATGGAGCAGCTCGGCCTTGTGCGCCTCGAAGTATTGCAGGGCTCGATGCACCGCGCCGACTACCGCACGCGGCGTGATGGTGGCACCGGCGAACTGGTCGAATGCGCCTCGGTCTTTCTTCACGGCCCAGCCGGACTCGCCCGGATCGCTCAGCGAACGGTCGTCGAAGCTGCGTATCCACCGGCTTTTGGCCAGTTCGATCTTGTCACCCAGGCCGGGCGTCTCGCGGTGGCCGACCACGCGAACGCCGGCGATCCGACCGTCCGCTCGTACGCCGATGAGCAGTCGTATCGCGCCGCTGTAGCCGTCGGGCGCGATGGCCTGAAGGATCACCGCGCTGGGCTTGCCATCCTTACGGGCGATATAGGCCGCCAGCGGCTTGCGGGTGCCGAGCAGCGGGTCGTGCACTTCGATGCTGCTGTCGAGCAGCTGGTTGTCATAACTGCCGCGGGGCAGAATTTCGTTCAACGCGCTTAGCTGTGCGGCACGCTCGGATGCCTGGATGCGCTCGGCGGTGAACTGCTGCAGAAGGGTTACCGCGCCGACCGTGACCACGGCGAACAGGCCCAGCACCAGGCTGTTCTTGAGCATCGAGCGGCTGAGTTCAGGAAGGATCATGTCATTCGCCCAGCTTGAAGCCGCGCTCGGCCTTGCGGTGGCCGTAGGTGCGCGGGCGGGTGTAGTAGTCGATGGTCGGAGCGGCCAAGTTCATCAGCAACACGGCGAACGCCACGGCGTCCGGATAACCGCCCCAGGCGCGGATGACATAAACCAGCACGCCGACGCCGGCGCCGAAGATCAGCCGGCCCTGGTTACTGGTGGCGCCGCTCACCGGGTCTGTGACGATGAAGAAGGCGCCAAGCATGGTCGCGCCGCTGAGCAGATGGAACAGTGGCGAGCCGTGGCTATCCGATCCGGAACCGTTCCAGAACAGCAGGCTCATGACCGCCAGCGCGGCGAGCATGCCGACCGGCGCGTGCCAGCTGAAAAGGCGCTTGTGCAGCAGAAACAGGCCTCCGGCCAGGAACGCCAGGTTCACCACCTCCGAGCCGATGCCGCCGAAGTGACCGAACGCCGGGTTGGCCCAGAGCTCGTCGACCGTAAGGCTCTTGTTGACCTTCAGCACATCGAGTGCCGTGGCTTGTGCCCAACCGTCGGGCAGCGAGGCGATGCCGAGAATATGCTGCAACCCGGCGCCAACACCGACGCTGTGCGGCACGGGCCAGGTGGTCATCTCCACCGGGAAGGACACCAGTACCACCACGTAGCCGATCATCGCAGGGTTGAACGGGTTCTGACCCAGGCCGCCATAAAGCTGCTTGCCAAACACGATGGCGCTACCGGTGGCGATCAGCGTGAGCCACCACGGCGAGTAAGGCGGCAGCGCCAATGCCAGCAGCACGGCGGTGACCAGTGCGCTGCCGTCGCGTAGAAAGAATGCCACCGGGCGTTGCCGAATCTTGAGGATCAGCGCCTCGACGGCAAGCGCCACGACGCTGGCCCAGAGCAGGTTGATCAGGGTGCCGGCACCATATAGCCAGGTCAGGGCGACGACTCCCGGCAATGTTGCGGCCAACACCAGCAACATGACCCGCTGGGTGCGGTTGTTTCCCTTGGTATGCGGTGAAGTGATGCGGGGCAGGGCCATTGGCTCTCCGGTTTAAGCAGTGTAGGGCAGTGGCGCCGCCCCAGGACGGTCACGCCGGCGGCGCTTCGGCCCCTAACGAATCGGTATGTGCCTGCAATTTGCGTTCGGCTTCGTCCAGTCGCGCCCGGGCGGCCTCGATCGCGCTGGCGTCACTGGCCGCATCGCGTTCCAGCTTGCGCAAGTCGGCGCGAGCGTAGGCCGCATCGGTTTTCAGCACGCGGGTCTGGTCGTCCAGCGGGCGTTTGTCATGCCGAACGAGCACCGGCGCGGGCTTGCCGCAGTTCTCTTCAGCCTTATGCAATGCCTGCTCCGCACTGGCCAGGCCATCACGAAGCCGGCTCAGCTCGGCGTCGTCTGCGCCGGCCTTCTCGGCTTTCTTCAGTTCGGCCCGCTTCATCGCGAGCTCAATCTTGGCTTTCTTCAGTGCCTCGTCATTGGCGGGCTTGGCCGGCGCCGTGGTGGCTGCGCTGCCCTGCGCTTCGGCCAGGGCCTTTTCGGCGTCGGCGAGTTGCGCTTGAAGGCGGGTCAGCTCGGCCTGCTGTTCGGCATCCGGGCTTTCCAGCTTCTCCAGCTTGCGCAACTGCGCGCGTAGCATGGCGGCTTCGATCTTGGCTTTCTTCAGTGCCTCGTCATTGGCGGGCTTGGCCGGCGCCGTGGTGGCTGCGCTGCCCTGTGCCTCGGCCAATGTCTTTTCGGCGTCGGCGAGTTGCGCTTGAAGGCGGGTCAGCTCGGCCTGCTGTTCGGCATCCGGGCTTTCCAGCTTCTCCAGCTTGCGCAGCTGTGCGCGGAGCATGGCGGCTTCGATCTTGGCTTTCTTGGCCGCGTCGCTGTTTGCCGGGGCGGGTGCTGCCGGTGACGGAGGCGCGAGCGCCATGGCCTCGTCCAGGGCCTTTTGCGCTGTCGCGGCCGCCTCGCGCAGCTCGGCGACCTGGGCCTCGAGTTCGGCTGTCGCATGCGCGGCGAGTTGCTTCTCTGCTTTCTTCAGGGCGACCTGGGCCATGCTCGCTTCGATCTTGAGTTTTTTCTGCTCCTCCGACAGCCCCGTCTTGTTCGCCTGCACGCGGGCGAGTGGATCGTCCAGGTTGGCTGGCGCGCTGGTTTCCGTCTGGGCTGCCTTGGCGCGTGCGGCGCGCTCGGCCCGCGCCTTGCGGTCTGCTTCCTTCTGCTCCTCGGCGCGTCGCAGGCGCTCCTGGCGCAGCTCGAAGCGTTGTTTGGAATGCTCGGCTTTCTGCTGTTTCTGTTCCAGCGCACGAATTTCGCCCTTGGCGGCGCGGTAGTACTGCACCAGGGGAATGCTCGAGGGGCAGACATAGGCGCAGGCGCCGCATTCGATGCAGTCGAACAGGTTGTACGCCTTGAGCTGATCGTGCTCCTGGCCTAGCGCGAAGAAGTGCAACTGCTGCGGTAGCAGGTTGGCCGGACAGGCCTCCGCGCATTCGCCGCAGCGGATGCACGGCAACGCCGGAGGCGGCGGTGGCAGCTCAGCCAGGGTCGTGGCCAGCAGGCAGTTGGTGGTCTTGACCAGGGGGACGTCCATTGATGGCAAGGTGAAGCCCATCATCGGGCCGCCCATGATCAGGCGGTTGAGCTTGCCAGTGTCGAGCCCTGCGAACGCGAGCAGCTCGCTCACCGGGGAGCCGATCAGCGCCTCGACGTTCATCGGGCGTGCCAGCGCTTCGCCGGTCAGGGTGGTGATTCGCGAGATCAGCGGCTTGCCCAGCAGTACGGCGTCGTGAATGGCCACGCAGGTACCGACGTTCTGGCAGAGCATGCCGATGTCGGCCGGCAGGCCACCGCTGGGTACTTCTTCTCCGGTAAGAATCTGGATCAGCTGCTTCTCGCCGCCGGAAGGGTACTTGGTCGGGAAAACCTTGATCTGAAAGTCACGCTTGCCGACCGCGGTGCGTACGGCTTCGATGGCTTCGGGCTTGTTGTCTTCGATGCCGATCAGCACCTGCTCGGCTTGGATCAGGTGGGTCAGGATTTCGATGCCGGCGACGAGCTCAGTGGCCTTCTCGCGCATCAGCAGGTCATCGGCGGTGATGTAGGGTTCGCACTCGGTGCCGTTGATGATCAGCGTGCGGATCTTCTGGCTGGGCGGGGCGGTGAGCTTGACTGCCGTCGGAAAGCCCGCACCACCGAGGCCGCTGATTCCGGCCTGACGGATGGTTTCCAGCAGCTGGTCGGCCGGCATGGCCCGGTAATCCGCCTGCGGTCGCAGCTCGGTCCATTCGTCCTGGCCGTCACTGTCGATGACGATGGCGGCGCTCAGCATGCCGGAAACATGCGGGTAGGGTTGCGGGCCGATGTAGCTGACGATGCCGGAGGTGGGTGCATGCACCGGTGCGCTGACGAAACCGCTGGCCTCGGCGATCTTTTGTCCCTTGAGGACGCGTTCGCCAAGCGTGACACAGGGTTCGGCCGGTGCGCCGAGATGCTGGGCGAGCGGCACCACCAGTTTCGCCGGCACGGGCGGTCGCTGGACGGGCGTCCGGTTGGACAACTCCTTGCGCTCCGGCGGATGGATGCCGCCGTGGATGTCCCAGATGTTCAGCGAAGTCATGCGGCCTGCTCCCGGTCAGTTGCGATCAGCTGGCCTGGCATCAAGGGCTGCTCCCACTTCCAGCTCTGCAGGTTGCTGCCGAGTTCGATCATGTCGATGCAGTCCACCGGGCAGGGCTCGACGCAGAGGTCGCATCCGGTGCATTCGGAGACGATGACCGTATGCATCTGCTTGGCGGCGCCGACGATCGCGTCTACCGGGCAGGCCTGGATGCACTTGGTACAGCCGATGCACTCGGCCTCACGGATATAGGCGACGCGTGGTGGCACTTCACCCTCGACGGCATCCAGTGGCTCGGGTTCGACATCGAGCAGGTCGGCCAGGGCCTGGATGGTGGACACGCCACCCGGTGGACATTTGTTGATCTTGTCGCCGCCAGCGATCGCCTCGGCGTAGGGCTTGCAGCCTGGATAGCCGCATTGGCCGCACTGGGTCTGCGGCAGCAGCGCGTTGATCTGCTCGGCGATCGGGTCGCCCTCGACACGAAAGCGAACCGCGGCGAATCCGAGGATCGCTCCGCATATCAGGCACAGCGCAAGGAGCGCGAGCACGGCGATTACGACCAGACTCATAGCTTGATCAACCCACTGAAGCCCATGAACGCGAGTGACATAAGGCCAGCCGTGATCATCCCGATGGCTGCGCCCTGGAACGATTTGGGAACGTCGGCGATGGCGATGCGCTCACGCATGGCGGCGAACAGCACCAGCACTAGGGAAAAGCCCAGGCCGGCGGCAAAACCGTTGGCCGTGGCGGTAATGAAGGTGAATTCGGATTTGTTGGCATTCAGCAGGGCGACGCCCAGTACGATGCAGTTCGTGGTGATCAGCGGCAGGAAGATGCCCAGGACACGATAGAGCAGGGGGCTGGTCTTGTTCACCACCATTTCCGTGAACTGAACCACCACCGCAATCACCAGAATGAAGCTGATGGTGCGGAGAAACTCCAGGTCCAGCGGTTTCAACACATACTGTTGCACCAGATAGCTGCACATGGCTGCTAGCGTCAGCACGAAGGTAGTGGCCAGCGAAAGGCCTATTGCGGTTTCGATCTTCTTCGAAACGCCCATGAACGGGCACAGACCGAGAAACTGCACAAGCACGAAGTTGTTGACCAGGATGGCGCTAACCATGATCAGGGCGAGTTCGGTCATCGCGGGTTCCTGTGGCGCTCTGCACGAGCCGAGGCTAAAAGGCCGCTATTATCGGGAACCCACGGCAGCCATACAAGGCCGTAGCCATTCACAGGCCCCGCGGGCGCTGCGGCTCGGTGACACATATGGATACGCACCTGCGGTCGGCATGAATGCCAGACGGCCGTTCGTTGTGGTCAGATGTCAAAGGCCGCAGCTGTCAGGCAGAGCGGCCAGGAGGTGTTCGATGAAGATACCGATGGCGATCATGCTGCTGTTCATGGGCTTCGTGACGCAGGCGTGTGCGGATTCGCGAGGTGGTGTGTGGGTTTACCAGCCGGATGGCGGCAGCTATCGCGTGGAAAGCCGCGCCTACCAGTACGACCCCCGCAGCCCTTATCCGCAATACCGCCAATATCCACAGAACCTGCCGCCACGCTACCAGGGGCAGCTCCCTCCGCGCTACTACGACCGACACCGCCAAGCCGACCCGCAGAGCTGGAGACACCAGCGTCATGGTGAGTATCGTCGGCATTGGAATGACCGTGGCAGGTCCGGCATCGATCGTTCGCAGCGCTGGCACCACGATCGACCCCAGCAGTACGGACGGTCACCGCTGATCCGCGACCGAAGCGATTTGCGAATGTACCCGCGCGATTTCGGCGGTCGCCAGCCGCGCCGTTAAAGGTGCTCTGCTGAATCCTGGCGTAGAGGGGTGTCAGACTGCGCCCGGCCTGCCGCGCCGGGACGCTATCTGAGGTTCGTCAGGCTTCTGGACCGGCCGGTTCAGCAGTTCCTCCAGCGCGGGTCGCGCTTTTCGAGGAACGCATTGACGCCTTCCAGCGTGTCCTGCGCCTCGAACAGGTCGACGAACGCCTCGCGCTCGGCCGAGGCCTGTTGCGCTGGGCCGCGGCGGTGCATGGAGTCGATCAACGGCTTGATGGTGCGCACCGCGACCGGGCTCTGACGCGCGACTCGGGAAGCCAGCAAAAGGGCGTGTCCGCGGGCTTCGCCGGGTTCCACGATCTGCTCCACCAGCCCGATACGCAGCGCGGTATCTGCACTTAGTCGCTCACCACAGAGAATCATCCGTTTCGCCCAGCCTTCCCCGACCAGCCACGCCAGCGCCTGGGTGCCTCCAGCGCAGGGCAGTAACCCGACCGAAGCTTCCGGCAGGCCGAGCTGCGCCTGCTGTTCGGCGATACGGATGTCGCAGGCCAGTGCGCACTCCAGGCCGCCACCAAGGGCGAAGCCGTTGATCGCGGCGATCGACACACCGCGAAAGTTGCGCAGCGCCTCGAAGGCTTCACCGAAGCGCTTGGCCATCTCATGTGCGCGTGCTCGATCGCCGTCGGCGAAGAGCTTGAGGTCGGCTCCCGCGCTGAAGAACTTCTCGCCCTGGCCGCTGATGACCAGCGCATAAACCTCGTCGTCATGGTTTAGGTGCTCGACCACCTGCTTGAGGCCGATCAGCGACTCACGATCCCAGGTATTGGCCGGCGGATGATTGATGGTTATCAGCGCGGTGTGGCCGTGTTTTTCCACGGTCAGCTTGTGGGTCAGATCGAAAACGCCAGATTTGTAGGGTTCAACGGCAGTGTTGCTCATGATGTGATCATCCTCGTCAGGATTACTGCGATTGGTCTGTATCAGATAGGCAAATAGCTCGTACGTTGCAAGCGGGCGGCGGCAGGGAAGGGGTGCGCTGATTGCAGATGAGATGCGACGTGGCGCCAGTGCCGCGCGAGTCGGCCCTCGCGGCGAAAGCCATCGGTCATGAAGCGGGACGGCACAGGGCGTGGCGCGAATGCCCTGTGCCGTCCGCCATCGGTCATTGAAGCGTCAGCGGTTGGCCCGCCGCGCGTCGTTCCGCCTGCCATTCGGCGAGCGACGGTGCCGCTTGCTCGCCGGTCAGACGGTGAACGATGTCGAAGTAGTCCTGCTTGAACCGATCCTTGAGTACGTCTTCGCGCGGCTTGACCCTTACCGCGTAGACCGTCTGCAGGTTCTGGTGATCGAAGGTGCGCCACTGCTGTTCGTCCTTGAGCAGGCTGTAGCGATGGCCTTCCAGCGCCTCGATGATCCGCTCGCTGTCGAGGCTGCGGGCACGCGTGGCCGCGTCGGCCCATTGATAGACGATGCTGTAGGCCGAAGCGGCCGAGCTGGAAGGGTGGGTCTGATAGCGCTCGTCGTAATGCTCGACGAACTGCTGGCCTGCAGCCGACCCTTCGAGATCGGGGACGCGCCAGGTCCAGGGCTCGGTGCCCAGCACGCCGCGCATGATGTCGGGGCCTGCCGTTTCAACCATGCTCAGGGTCAGGTTCGGTACCGCGATTTGCATTTTCTTGTTCAGGCCCAGCTCGTCGACGATCCGCATGGCTCGCACCAGATCCTCGCCGAAGAGCACCAGCACCAGCACCTCGGTGTCGCTCTTGGCAACCTGGGTCAGCGCTTCGCGGTAATCGGATAGGCGTGCGCCGGGGAATGCTGTCTTGATGCCCGGATGCTGGCGATTGTCCTGGGTGCCGGTTGCCTGGCGCAGCGAGCTCTCGCTGGTGTGCCCCCAGGTGTAATCGGAGGTGATGTAGAAATAGCGCTTGTCGGGCAGGTGTTCGTTCAGGTATTGCCCCAGCACCTGCGCACTCATCCAGGCGTTGTTGCACTCGCGGAACATGTAGCGATGGGCGTCCTTGCCAGTGGTGTCGTTGGAGTAGGTGAGGGTGCCGAAATAAAGGAGACCACGCTCCTTGGCTCGCTTGCCGGCGGCGATGGCGACTGCGCTCGATGCGCCACCGAACAGCATGGCAACCCCTTCGTCGGCCAGCTTGTCGACGTTGGCGACGGCCTTGTCGGGTCGCGAGGCGGAATTGCGGCTCGATAGCTTCAGCGGTCGGCCCAGCACGCCACCTTTGGCGTTGATCTCTTCGATCGCCAGCAGTGCGCCGCGCATCTGTGACAGTCCTTCCTCCTTATAGCTGCCCGTGCGCGGATAGTTGAGCCCAAGGGTGATTGGGTCGGCCGCTTCGGCGGCCAGGCAGAAGCCCAGCCCCAAAGCCAGAAGGATGCTCCGTTTCATGGCGATTCCTTGTTGTAATTGTTGTTGGCAAGACGCTTTTTTAGCGCGCACTCCTACTGCCCGTCACCTGCTCATTGGTCGTACAGCAGGGCTTGATCATGCAACTGTGCGGTGGGCGACATTTTCATATCGTCTGCCGGTGCCTGGACGCCGCCGGGGCCCGCATTGACTCGTTGCGAAGCTTTCCTTAGGGTCAGCGCCTCGGCAACCAGGGTAGTTCCATGAATCAAGGTGATCGCGTCAAACTCGAAGACAGCTGGAAAACCGCCTTGCGCGACGAGTTCGAACAGCCCTACATGCGGGAGCTCGGCGATTTTCTACGCCGTGAAAAAGCGTCTGGAAAGGTCATTTATCCGCCGGGTCCGTTGATTTTCAACGCGCTGAACTCGACGCCACTGGAGCAAGTGCGGGTCGTGATCCTGGGGCAGGATCCTTATCACGGTCCCGGCCAGGCGCATGGCCTGTGCTTCTCCGTTCAACCGGGAGTGGCGCCGCCGCCGTCGTTGCAGAACATATTCAAGGAACTCAAGCGCGACCTGAATCTGGAGATTCCGGGCCATGGTTACCTGCAGCATTGGGCGGATCAAGGTGTACTGATGCTCAATACGTCACTGACGGTCGAGCAAGGAATGGCCGGGTCGCACGCCAAGATGGGCTGGCAGCGGCTGACCGACAGGATCATCGAGCTGGTCAGCGAAAGACGCTCGAACGTCGTGTTCATGCTCTGGGGCGCTCATGCGCAGAGCAAAGCCAAGCTGATCGATCCGACCAAACACCTGTTGCTCAAGTCGGTTCATCCTTCGCCGCTGTCGGCACATCGCGGATTCATCGGCAACGGGCATTTCAGTCGGGCCAACCAGTTTCTCAAACAGCAAGGATTGGCGCCGATCGACTGGACGCTACCGTCCGTGGTGTGAGCCTGGCGCCGCGGCCGAAGCGCCAGGCATTGTGTTTACTGCTTGCTACCGTGCTTGGAGGCCAGTTCCTTTGCGTGTTGCAAGTGCTGCTCCAGCTCTTTCAGCGTGGATTCGGCGAACTGCTTGAGCTCGGCGTTTTCACCGTTCTTCGCGTATTCGCGATACAGCTCGATGGTCTGTTCGTGGGCCACTACCTGATTGTTGGCATAGGCCTGATCGAAGTTTTCGCCATCACGCAGTTTGAGGATCATGGCCTTGGCCTTGTCCATCAGCGTCGCTTCGTCTGACATTTCAAGGTCGTCATTCTGGCCGGCAAGCTTGGCAAGTTGCTGATTCGACTTGGTGTGATCGTCGATCATCTTTTGCGCGAAGGTCTTGACGTCCTCGGCGGTGCCCTTGTCCAGTGCCAGCTTGGCGGTTTCTATTTCCGCCATGCCCTTGGCCGAGGCCTCGTCGACGAAGTTTTCACCCTCTGCGGCCAGCGCGAAGTTCGCCGCTACACCGAACAGCACTGCTGCGGTACCTGATAGGAAAGCTTTGGTCGTCATGTTGTTCTCCTTCATCTACTGACAAGTCGATGCGGTGCCGAGGCAAGACCAGTGGCACAAGCAAGATGCGGCAAGAGCGCCGTCTATATTTGTGACTGGGGGCCGCTGGCAGGGGTTCCTGCGCTCCGGCGAGCGGTAGGAGAACGGTCGCATCGGTTGAAGCAGACAGGCGGGCGCCGGAAGGCACCCGCGCGGGGGAAGAGTTACTGCAACATGCTCATCGCCGCATCCATCGCTGCGGACAGGTCTTCGTCTTCCTGGAGCAGCGTGGCAGGATCGAGCCCCAGCTTGGCGAATGCCGGAATCCGGTTCCAGTCGAGCTGCGTATAGGGGTGGGAGGTGCCGATATGGCTCTGCAGCGTCGCGACCTGGACGATATCGACATAATCCACCTTGTCCGATACGCGGGAAAAATCCAGATGCTGGCCCGGTACCACGGCGATCGAATCGGGAAACTCCCAGGCGTGCAAAATCTTTTCGCCGATGACGGGATGAATGCGATCGATCACGTGGTTCAGGCTTATGGAGTCACTGAGCAGTGCGCTGTGTTCTTCGGCATAGGTCAGGATGGGCAGCACGCCGATCTGATGAACCAGGCCCGCCAGCGTCGCCTGGTCGGCCGGCAGACGGGTGAAGTTGCGGCACAGCACATGGCTGATCGCGGCGATCTCCGTGCTCTTGTTCCAGACCTCGCGCATCTTGCGGTCCACGACGTCGGTGGTCGCCTGGAACATCTGTTCCATTGCCAGGCCGGTTGCCAGGTTGGAGGTGTAGTTGATGCCCAAGCGGCTGATCGCCATCTGCAGGTCGTTGATCTCCCGGTTGGTACGCAGCAGGGGGCTGTTGACCACTTTGATGATGCGCGCCGTCAAGGCTGCATCATTGCCGATCACCTTCGCCAGCGTCGGGATGCTCACGTCAGGGTCTTCGGCGGCCTCACGGACCCGTAGAGCCACTTCCGGCAGCGTCGGCAGGACCAGCTCGTCGTTTTCGATCGCTTGCATCAAGTCCCGCTGGACCTTGTCGGCAAGAGTGCTCATGTCGCTCCTTATTGATGATTCTGTTGCGTGGCAGGCAGGGACTAGCGCTGGATTTCTCGGTCCGCGTCTAGCGTGTAAGGCAGGTCAAGCAGCGTGAGCGGCGAGCCGTCTGGCGATCCCAGGGAAATACGGCCATCGGCTGCCGCATCCTCCTGCAATACCGCGAGCAGTTCCAGCGTTCCCTCTGCGCTGGCCGCCAGGACCACCTCGCCCACGCTCGATCCGTGGACCGGCGAGTACAGTTCGAGGCCGGGTGCCGGCACCTCGGTGTCGATACTTTCGGCGGCGAGTCGGTACAGGCGGCGTTTCAATTTGCCCAGATACTGCATGCGCGCAACGATTTCCTGCCCGGTGTAGCAGCCCTTCTTGAAGCTGACCCCGTCCAGCGCCTGCAGATTGATCATTTGCGGGATGAACATCTCACGAGTACCTGCCAGCACCTGGCCAATACCGGCGCGGATCTGCGCCAGCAGCCAGCGATCGAGCGGCGCTTGAGGCAACTGCGCTGCCAGCCGTCGACCCACGGTGTCGGCATCGGACGACCGGGTCCAGAGCTCGGCGCGGCCGTCGGCCAGGCGCACGGCGATCATCGAGTGGGCGCTGACTATCTGGTTGGCGGCTTGCGGCAAGTCCAGCCCGAGACTGATCAGGGCGCCATCGCCCTCGCTGAGGCCGAAGCGAACCCAATCGCCGCTTTCGTCATGCAGTTTGGATTTCGAGAACGCAGCATATTTGCTCAGGTCGGTGAGCTGCGCCGGTACCAGTTCGCGGTCCATTGCCAGCAGGAAACCGTCACCTTCCGGCAGGATGCGAAAGCTCGACTGCATGCGCCCCTTGGGCGTGCAGCGTGCACCGAGACTCGAGTGTTGGGCGTCGAGATAGTTGAGGTTGCAGGTCAGTTGGCCCTGCAGAAATTTGCTTGCGTCCGGCCCGCGTACGGCCAGGATGCCTTCGTGCGACAGGACGCAGAAAAAAGCAGTGTCAGTCATGACGGGTCGCCGTGAAGTAAACCGGACCGCATCATAGCAGGAGGTTGGCAAAACGCAGCGTGCCTCGGCAGACACTTCGCAACGCCTGCCAAGGGATGTGCCGGCCGGGTGCGCCAGTCGTTATAATGCCGGCCTAATTTCAGGAGCCTCTTTGCATGGTCGAACAATCCGAACTCAATCGCCTGTTCTGGCAGAGCCGTCGTGGCATGCTCGAATTGGATGTGCTGCTGGTGCCTTTCGTCAAGGAGGTTTACCCGCAGCTGGATGAAGAAGATCAGCGTCGCTACCGCAAATTGCTCAGCTGCGAGGATCAGGACATGTTCGGCTGGTTCATGGAGCGCGCCGAGCCGGAGGACGACGACCTGCGTTACATGGTTCGCATGATCCTCGATCGTGTCCAGCCCAAGTAGCCAGCTGTTCGAGTGCCGCTGGCAAGCCTCTGGCCTGTTACTGGCACTTTATCTGGCGGTATTGGTTTTGCCCGTCGTCACGCTTCTCATGCTGCCAGTTCCGTTTTGGCTGCAGGTACTTGGCTTGTCGTTGTGCCTGTTGCACGCCGCCTGGGTGATTCCGTCGCGCATTCTGCTGAGTCGCGACACCGCCTGGCTTGGCCTTCGCCACGATCAGCAAGGCTGGGCGCTCTGGAGTCGTAGTGCCGGTTGGCAGCCCGTCCAGTTGCGGCCTGACAGCCTGGCGCTGCCACTCTTCGTGATCCTGCGCTTCAGGGTTCAAGGCGGCTGGTTCGTGCGTGGCCTGTGCATTCCACGTGGGGCAATGCCGCCTGATGAGCATCGGCGCCTTCGCCTCAGGCTGAAATTCAGCCGCCGTAGGTGGGCGGAACCAGAATAGTATCCGTCGCTTGCGGCAGCTGCTCGGGGTAATCCAGGGTGAAATGCAGGCCCCGGCTTTCTTTGCGCTGCATCGCCGAGCGGATCATCAAATCCGCCACGGTCGCCAGGTTGCGCAACTCGATCAGGTCGCGACTGACCCTGTAATTGCTATAGAACTCGTCAATTTCCGCGAGCAACAGGCGTACCCGGTGCTGCGCGCGCACCAGGCGCTTGTTGGTCCGGACGATCCCGACATAGTCCCACATGAACCGCCGAAGCTCGTCCCAGTTGTGGGCGATGATGACGTCTTCATCCGAATCGGTGACCTGGCTGGCATCCCAGATCGGCAGCTGACCGGTTGGCGTGATGGACGGCAGTTCTCGCAGCATGTCCTGGGCGGCGGACTGCGCATAGACGAAGCACTCCAGCAGTGAGTTGCTGGCCATGCGGTTGGCCCCGTGCAGCCCGGTAAAACTGGTTTCGCCGATCGCGTAGAGTCCGGGCACGTCGGTCCTGCCGGTCTGGTCGACCACCACGCCGCCGCACGTATAGTGCGCTGCGGGCACCACGGGAATGGGTTCGCGCGTGATGTCGATGCCGAATTCCAGGCAGCGTTCATAGACGGTCGGAAAGTGCGCCTTGATGAAATCGGCAGGTTTGTGACTGATGTCCAGATACACGCAGTCCACGCCCAGTCGCTTCATTTCGTGGTCGATCGCTCGGGCCACGATGTCGCGCGGAGCCAGCTCGGCTCTGGGATCGAAGCGCGGCATGAAGCGTTCGCCGCTGGGCAGCTTGAGCACCGCGCCTTCACCGCGTAATGCTTCGGTGATCAGGAAGCTCTTGGCCTTGGGATGGTAAAGACAGGTGGGGTGGAACTGGTTGAATTCTAGGTTGCCGACTCGGCATCCGGCACGCCAGGCCATTGCAATGCCGTCTCCGCATGCGCCGTCCGGGTTGCTGGTGTACAGGTAGACCTTTGCCGCGCCGCCTGTCGCCAATACGACGAATTTCGCCTGGAAAGTGTCTACTTCGCCGGTTTCCCGGTCCAGCACATAGGCGCCAAGGCAGCGCTTGCCGTTCAGGCCCAGCTTGCGTTCGGTTATCAGGTCGACGGCGACGCGCTGGTGCAGCAGATCGATGTTGTCCCGGCCCTGAGTGCGTCCCAGCAGGGTGTTGAAAATAGCCGCGCCAGTGGCATCGGCCGCATGAATGATGCGCCTGTGGCTGTGGCCGCCCTCGCGAGTGAGGTGGTATTCGAAACTGCCGTCTTCGCGGTCGGCATCGTCGCGGGTGAAAGGTACGCCTTGTTCGATCAGCCAATGGATAGCCTCACGGCTGCGCTCGACGGTGAAGCGAACGGCGTCCTCCCTGCACAGCCCACCGCCGGCGACGAGTGTGTCGGCGACATGGGACTCGACCGTGTCCGTATCATCCAGCACCGCTGCCACGCCGCCTTGGGCCCAATACGTCGAGCCGTTGGCCAGGTCGCCCTTGCTCAGCACTGCCACGCGAAGCGTGGCCGGTAGGTTGAGAGCAAGCGTCAAGCCGGCGGCACCGCTGCCGATGACTAGCACGTCGTATTGATAATGTCGGCTCATTTCGAATCTCACAGTGAGGCGGGCGCTAGTATATAGGCGCGCCCACCTGCAAAATAGCGGCCCGCGTTTATGTGGTTGCTGCTTTGGAACTTTTCTTGCAGGCCTGTCTCTATAGACAGTTGTGGAAGCCAGCCAGCTGGCCATCGATCGGTGGGCGGCTGGATTTTGCTGTAGATACCAGGAGTGCGTCGTCGAGACGATCCGTTTCGATGCGTTGCTCGCTAATGCCGTCAGGTGTGTTGCAGGAAAGCTTGCTTGAAGGGGGAGAACTTTTGTGTAAAGCCCGGGTCTATTCTGGCAGGTCAGCTCGCAGGCGAGCGCAGCATTCCTTCCAGGTCATGGAGGAGTGTTTATGCTAACCCAGGAGCAGGACCAGCAACTGGTCGAGCGGGTGCAGCGGGGAGACAAGCGGGCTTTTGATCTGTTAGTTCTGAAATATCAGCACAAGATTCTTGGGTTGATCGTGCGCTTCGTACATGATTCTCACGAGGCTCAGGACGTTGCGCAGGAAGCCTTTATCAAAGCCTACCGCGCGCTTGCTAACTTTCGCGGAGACAGTGCCTTTTATACCTGGCTGTACCGCATCGCCATCAATACGGCGAAAAATCATTTGGTGGCCAGAGGGAGACGGCCACCAGACAGCGATGTCAGTTCTGAAGATGCCGAGTTCTACGAAGGGGATCACGCCCTCAAGGACATCGAGTCGCCGGAGCGCGCGCTGCTCAGGGATGAAATTGAAGACACAGTTCATAGAACTATCCAACAACTTCCAGAAGATTTGCGCACGGCTCTAACACTGCGTGAATTTGATGGTCTTAGTTATGAAGACATTGCAAACGTCATGCAGTGTCCGGTGGGTACGGTCCGCTCACGGATATTCCGGGCGCGGGAAGCCATCGATAAAGCATTGCAACCCCTGTTGCATGAATCCTGAGACAGCGGCGACAGCCAAGAGAGGAACCGCCATGAGTCGTGAAGCCCTGCATGAATCGCTGTCCGCGGTGATGGATAACGAAGCGGACGAGTTGGAATTACGTCGAGTACTCGCCGCAGACGGCGACACCGACATGCGATCGACCTGGTCGCGTTATCAGATCGCTCGTGCCGCCATGCACAAAGAGCTGATCGAGCCTCGCCTGGATATCGCTTCGGCGGTCTCGGCGGCTCTGGCGGATGAGCCAGCCATTACGATGGCCAAGCCGCAGCGGTTTGCCTGGGGCAACCTGGGTCGGCTCGCCGTTGCGGCATCGGTCACCGTTGCTGTGCTGGCCGGCGTACGCTTGTACAATCAAAGCGATGTGGCTGGCCCGCAGATCGCGCAGCAAGCGGCGCAACCCAGTATCGCGGTACCGCAGGCCAATCAAGGTCCAGCGGTCCTGGCTGGTTATAGCGAAGACGCGGGCCCGTCTGACGCGCAAGCGACAGGTGCGCAGGCTTCTACCGAAGGCTGGCACGAAAAGCGGCTGCCGACGTATGTTCGCCAGCATGCGCAACAGGCCGCGTTTGGTAGCGGCTCTGAAGGTGCGTTGCCTTATGCGCGCGCTGCCAGCATGGAAGATCGTTAAGGAAGAACATGCGTGTAATACCGCTGTGTGTGGTGCTCGGAGGCTGGCTATCTATGCCGGCCTTCGCTGCTGATGCCGATACTTGGATGCAACGACTTGCGGCGGCCGAGAAGAAGCAGAGTTACCAGGGCACATTCGTCTACGAACGCAATGGTAGCTTTTCCAGTCATGCGGTCTGGCAACTCGTAGAGGGTGACCAACTGCACGAGCGGCTCTTGCAGCTGGACGGTCCTGCTGTCGAGGTTTCGCTGGTCGATGGCAAGGTCCAGTGCGCCAGCGAGGATATGGCGTCGCAGGTTCGCGACGGCAAGCCATGGCGGCAGCAACCCTTGGAGCCGGAGGCGTTGTCCAGGTGGTACAACTTCCAGGTTATCGGCGAGTCCCGCGTTGCGGGGCGGTCAACCGTAGCGTTGTCGATCAGGCCGAAAGACCAGCACCGTTACGGCTTCGAGCTGCATCTGGACCGAGAGACGGCGCTACCGCTCAAATCACTTTTGCTCGACGAGAACGGCCAGTTACTCGAGCGCTTTCAGTTCACGCAATTCTTGCCTGACACCATCGGGCCTGCCGATGTCCGTGCCGGCTCGGACTGCAAGCCCGTCTCTCTGGCTGCGGAAGAGTCCTCGACGCCTCCGAAGTGGCGTTCTGACTGGCTGCCGGATGGGTTCCAGCTGCTTGACTCGAACGTTCGTCCCAGCCCGGCTTCTGATGAAAAAGTGACCTGGCTTTCCTATGGCGATGGGCTTGCCCGCTTCTCGGTGTTTCTCGAGCCGCTGCATGGCGCGGTCGTCGAGGATGCGCGCAGTCAAATGGGGCCGACAGTCGCGGTATCCAAGCGTATTTCCACAGCGGGCGGCGACGTGATGGTCACCGTGGTGGGTGAAATTCCGTTAGGGACCGCCGAGCGAATTGCATTGTCCATGCGCGCTGGAGCTGAACAGGCTTCGCGATGATCGAAGAACCGGGGCGGGTAGTTGCCGTAGAGGCTGGTGCGGTTTGGGTCGAGACTCGGCGCAGCAGCACCTGCTCTGGTTGTTCGGCCAGAAACGGCTGCGGTCAGGGGTTGATGGACAGGCTCGGTGTCCGTGAACGGCGCGGACTGATACGGGCTCTATCCGACTGCCACCTGAGCGTAGGCGACTCGGTCGTCATAGGCATCCGTGAAAGCGTGTTGCTGCGTGGGGCCCTCCTTGTTTATCTCTTCCCACTGATTGCATTGTTTGCCTCGTCGCTCCTGGCCTCGGAGCTCGGCGCCAGCGAGCCGTACGTCATGCTCGCCGGCATTAGTGGCTTTGTGCTGTCATGGCTGGCGGTACGCAAGCGTAGTCAGCAAACGGCGTGCGACCCGGCGCTGCAACCGGTCGTGCTGCGACCCGTGCTGGTGGGAGCGGCCGGTCGTGGTCAGGCCAATACGATTCTGACAAGGGAGAGTGATCTTGAGGGTTTCACGGAATAGCTGCTTCGCCTTTCTCGTTGCATTGTTTTGTCTTGGGCAGGCTGCGCTGGCCAATGCGCAACTGCCGGACTTCACCCCGCTGGTGGAAAGCGCTTCGCCGGCGGTAGTCAACATCAGCACCAAGCAGCACGTGCAGGCCCGTGGCGCGGCCGCGCAGATGCCTGATCTCGAGGGCTTGCCGCCCATCTTTCGTGAGTTCTTCGGACACAGCTTTCCGGCCCCGCCTGAAGGGCAGCAGCCTGACGCGCAGTCGCTGGGCTCTGGATTCATCATCGCCGCTGACGGTTATGTGCTGACCAACAATCACGTGGTCGCCGATGCAGATGAAATCATCGTTCGCTTGCCCGATCGGAGCGAGCTGGAGGCAACGCTTGTCGGGGCTGATCCTCGTACCGATGTGGCTCTGCTCAAGATCGAGGCGACCGGCCTGCCAACGGTGCGCCTGGGCGACTCCAGCGCGCTGAAAGTCGGTGAATGGGTGCTCGCGATCGGCTCGCCGTTTGGATTCGATCACACGGTGACGGCCGGCATCGTCAGCGCCACGGGCAGAAATTTACCCAGCGAGAGCTATGTCCCTTTCATCCAAACCGACGTTGCGATCAATCCGGGTAATTCCGGTGGGCCGCTGTTCAATCTCCAAGGCGAGGTGATCGGTATCAACTCGCAGATATTCACCCGGTCGGGTGGTTTCATGGGGCTTTCCTTCGCCATCCCGATCGACGTCGCGATGGATGTCGCCGATCAGTTGCGCACCGAGGGTAAGGTCAGTCGAGGTTGGCTGGGCGTCGCTATCCAAGAGGTGAATCGGGATCTGGCTGAGTCGTTCGGGCTCGAGCGCCCGGCTGGTGCGCTGGTGGCACAAGTGATGGACGGTGGTCCGGCAGCCAAGGGCGGTTTGCGAGTCGGTGATGTCATTCTCAGCGTCGACGGCCATGCGATCGATATGTCGGCTGACCTGCCGCATCTGATTGGCGCCATCAAGCCGAACACCAAGGCCAAGCTGGAAATCGTCCGAGATGGCGAGCGTGAAACGCTCACCGTTCAGATCGGGGCTCTGCCGGACGAGGGCGAGGAGGCCGCGGCAGCCGAGCGCAACGCCGAGAAGAGCAACAACAGGCTTGGTGTGAAGGTATCGGAGCTGACTGCCGAGCAGAAGCGCAGCCTCGACCTGCCGGGTGGGGTGGTGATTACCGAAGTATCGAGCGGGCCGGCGGCAATGATCGGCTTGCGCCCGGGTGACGTCATCACTCACTTGAATAACCAGGCAATTGACTCGGTTTCGACGTTTGCACGCGTCGCAGAGCAGTTGCCCAAGAATCGGTCGGTCTCCATGCGGGTATTGCGGCAGGGGCGTGCGAGTTTCATTACCTTCAAGCTCGCCGAATAGGCGGAATCGGCAATTCAAAGCGGCCTGCGGGCCGCTTTTTTATTGCCTGATCATCATTTTCAGAGGGGTGGAAACCGGTTGCGGGGTCTGGCGTGGCGCTGATTAGACCTATCAGGTACACTTTGCGGCTATTTTCGGCGGGCAATCGGCCCGCGGCGTATTCGAGTGTTTTAGTTGTGAGCGACCTGAGTCATATCCGCAATTTTTCCATCATCGCGCATATCGATCATGGCAAGTCGACCCTGGCTGATCGCTTCATCCAGATGTGTGGTGGCCTGACCGAGCGTGAGATGAACGCCCAGGTGCTCGATTCGATGGATCTCGAACGCGAGCGAGGCATCACCATCAAGGCGCACAGCGTCACGCTGTATTACAAGGCGCGAGACGGCAAAACCTATCAGCTGAACTTCATCGATACGCCCGGCCACGTCGATTTCACCTATGAAGTGAGCCGTTCGCTCGCGGCATGTGAGGGTGCGCTGCTGGTGGTCGATGCGGGGCAGGGCGTCGAAGCGCAGTCGGTTGCCAACTGCTACACGGCCATCGAGCAGGGGCTGGAAGTGATGCCCGTGTTGAACAAGATGGACCTTCCCCAGGCCGACCCCGACAAGGTCAAGGGCGAAATCGAACATATCATCGGTATCGATGCGACCGACGCCGTTGCCTGCAGTGCGAAGAGCGGCATGGGCGTGGACGAGGTGCTCGAGCGCCTGGTTCAGGTCATTCCGCCGCCAACCGGTGAAATAGACGCACCGTTGCAAGCGCTGATCATCGATTCCTGGTTCGACAACTACCTCGGGGTCGTCTCGCTGGTACGGGTGCGTCATGGTCGGATCAAGAAGGGCGACAAGGTACTGGTCAAGTCCACTGGCAAGATGCACCAGGTCGATAGCGTCGGTGTGTTCAATCCTAAACACACCACCACGGCAGACCTGAAGGCCGGCGAAGTCGGCTTCATCATCGCGGGGATCAAGGATATTCACGGTGCGCCTGTGGGCGACACCCTGACGCTCGCCAACACCCCCGACGTCGAGATGCTGCCCGGCTTCAAGCGCGTCAAGCCGCAGGTTTATGCGGGCCTGTTTCCGGTCAGCTCCGATGATTTCGAAGATTTCCGCGAGGCCTTGCAGAAGCTGACGCTGAATGACGCCGCGCTGCAGTACGAACCCGAGAGTTCCGATGCCCTGGGCTTTGGTTTCCGTATCGGCTTTCTCGGCATGTTGCACATGGAGATCATCCAGGAGCGACTCGAGCGTGAGTACGATCTGGACCTGATCACCACCGCACCGACCGTGGTTTACGAGCTGGCGCTGAAGAACGGCGAGGTCATTTACGTCGACAGCCCGTCCAAGCTGCCGGACCTGTCGTCGATCGAGGACATGCGCGAGCCCATCGTGCGCGCCAATATTCTGGTGCCGCAGGAGCATCTGGGCAGCGTGATCACCCTGTGTATCGAGAAGCGCGGCGTTCAGCGGGATCTGCAATTCCTCGGCACGCAGGTTCAGGTGCGCTATGACCTGCCCATGAGCGAAGTGGTACTGGATTTCTTCGACCGCCTGAAGTCGGTCAGTCGCGGCTATGCCTCGCTGGATTACAGCTTCGAGTGTTTCCAGTCGGCTAACCTGACTCGTCTCGACATCCTGATCAACGGCGACAAGGTCGATGCCTTGGCGCTCATCGTGCACCGGGATAACGCCCACTATAAAGGCCGCATTCTGGTCGAGAAGATGAAAGAGCTGATTCCTCGGCAGATGTTCGACGTCGCGATCCAGGCCGCGCTGGGCGGTCAGATCGTTGCGCGAAGCACTGTCAAGGCGTTGCGCAAGAACGTTCTGGCCAAGTGCTACGGCGGTGACGTGAGCCGCAAGCGCAAGCTGCTGGAAAAGCAGAAGGCCGGTAAGAAGCGGATGAAGCAGGTCGGTAACGTTGAGATACCGCAGGAAGCTTTCCTCGCAGTGCTGAAGGTAGATAGCTGATGTCGATCAATTTTCCGCTGTTGCTGGTGATTGCCGTTGCGGTCTGCGGCTTCCTTTCACTGCTCGACCTGGTGTTCTTCGCGCCGCGTCGTCGGGCTGCGATAGCGAATTACGAAGGGCGGACCGGCGAGCCGGACCAATCGACGCTCGATGCCTTGAACAAGGAGCCGGTGCTGATCGAGTACGGCAAATCGTTCTTTCCAGTATTGGCGATCGTGCTGGTCCTGCGGTCGTTTCTGATCGAGCCCTTTCAGATTCCTTCGGGATCGATGATTCCAACGCTCGAAGTCGGCGACTTCATTCTGGTGAACAAGTTTGCCTACGGCATCCGTTTGCCGGTCGTCGATACCAAGGTCATCGATGTCAGCGATCCGCAGCGTGGCGATGTCATGGTGTTTCGCTATCCAAGCGACCCGAACATCAATTACATCAAGCGCGTCATCGGGCTGCCAGGTGACGTGATTCGCTACAGCAGCGACAAGCACCTGAGCATCAACGGCAACCCCGTTGCCGAGATGCTGATCGGCGAAGAGCCGGGAAGCCTGGGCAGTGCCAAGCTGTACCGCGAGAAGCTGGGCGAGGTGGAGCACCTGATCCGCAAGGAGATGGGACGCTATCGGGTCGAGCCCAATCGTGAATGGCACGTGCCCGCCGGCCATTACTTCATGATGGGCGACAATCGCGATAACTCCAACGACAGCCGCTACTGGCACGATCCGGCGATTCCGGCCGAGCTTGCCGGGATGGTTCCTGATCGCAACATCGTCGGCAAGGCGTTTGCCGTATGGATGAGCTGGCCGGATCCCAAGTTCAGCAACCTGCCGAATTTTTCCCGAGTCGGGCTGATTCACTGAGTCTGTGAATCAGGGCCCGGTTCCTCCGGTCCGGCTCGCTATATTTGAGTTGCCCCGATCCGTGGGTGTCGTACGACATAGAGGTCGACATGAGTTTCGCTCGTTCGCAAAAAGGGCTGTCCATGCTGAGCTGGATCATGGTGCTCGCGCTGGTCGCGTTTTTTGCCAGCACCGCATTCAAGATGCTGCCGCACTACTTCGACTATATGTCCATGGACAAGATCATCTCAGGGGTGGAAAGTGAACCGGCGCTGGAAATCCGCACCGTGCGGGATTTCTATAGCCATGTCCGCAAAGGGATGGACGTGAACGGCATTCGCGATCTCGATCTTGAGAAGGCACTGAAGGTCGTCATCGAGAACAACGAGTTCAAAGTCCACCTGGATTACGAAAAACGCGAGCCCCTGATCCGTAACCTCGATCTGGTGGCGAACTTCGACAAAGAATATCGCCTAAGGATGCCGTGAGCACTTCGTTAGCCCGTCTCGAGCGTAGGCTCGGGTATCAATTCAAGGATCAGGAGCTCATGCTGCTGGCCTTGACGCATCGTAGCTATGCCGGACGTAACAATGAGCGTCTGGAGTTTCTCGGCGATGCCATTCTCAATTTCATCGCCGGTGAGGCGCTGTTCAGTCATTTCCCCCAGGCCAAGGAAGGGCAGCTGTCGCGCTTGCGCGCGCGCCTGGTCAAGGGGGAAACCCTGGCGGTACTCGCCAGAGGCTTCGAGCTCGGGGAATATCTGCGCCTAGGTTCGGGGGAGCTGAAAAGCGGCGGTTTCCGCCGCGAGTCCATTCTGGCCGACACGCTTGAAGCACTGATTGGCGCAATCTATCTGGACGGGGGCATGGAGATCGCGCGCGATCGCGTGCTCGCCTGGCTCGCCAACGAACTGGAAGGGTTGACTCTGGTCGACACCAACAAGGATCCAAAAACGCGCTTGCAGGAATTTCTGCAGTCGCGTGCCTGTGAATTGCCGAAGTACGAAGTCGTGGCGATCCAGGGAGAGCCGCATTGCCGGACCTTCTTTGTCGAATGTCAGGTGTCACTGCTCAACGAGAAGACGCAAGGGCAGGGCGCCAGCCGGCGCATCGCCGAACAGGTTGCCGCTGCCTCGGCACTCATAGCGCTGGGCGTGGAGAACGGTCATGACTGATGAACATCTGCAGGACGAAGTGAGCCGCTGCGGCTACGTGGCTATTGTCGGCCGCCCCAACGTCGGCAAGTCAACGCTGCTCAATCATGTGCTTGGGCAGAAACTTGCAATCACTTCGCGCAAGCCACAGACCACCCGCCACAATATGCTCGGTATCAAGACCGAAGGTGCGGTCCAGGCGGTTTATGTAGATACCCCCGGCCTGCACAAGAATGGCGAAACCGCGCTTAACCGCTACATGAACCGCACCGCGTCGTCGGCTCTGAAGGACGTTGACGTGGTTGTCTTTGTGGTCGATCGCACACGCTGGACCGATGAAGATCAACTGGTTCTGGAACGCGTTCAATACGTCGAAGGGCCGGTGATCGTCGCCGTCAACAAGACCGATCGCGTCGAGGATAAGGGTGAGCTGCTGCCCCATTTCGAATGGCTGGCACAGCAGCTTCCGAAAGCCGAGATCGTGCCGATTTCCGCCCAGCACGGACAGAATCTGGACGTGTTCGAGAAGCTGGTCGCCTCGCATCTGCCCGAGGGCGCGCACTTTTTCCCTGAAGACCAGATCACCGACCGCAGCAGCCGGTTCCTGGCGGCTGAGTTGGTGCGCGAGAAAATCATGCGCCAGCTGGGCGCCGAAGTGCCTTACCAGATCACGGTCGAGATCGAGGATTTCAAGCAGCAGGGGCACGTCCTGCATATCCATGCGCTGATTCTGGTCGAGCGAGACGGGCAGAAAAAAATCATCATTGGCGACAAGGGCGAGCGCATCAAGCGTATCGGCCAGGAGGCGCGCAAGGACATGGAAGTGCTGTTCGATTCCAAGGTCATGCTCAACCTCTGGGTGAAGGTGAAGAGCGGCTGGTCCGATGACGAGCGCGCGCTGCATTCGCTGGGCTACCAGTAGGCAAGGGACTACAGGAGCGCTGGACACCGGACGGCAAAAGCGGCTCTGAGCTCAAAGCGCGTGGCTCTGCCGCATCGTGAACCCAGGTGCTGGGAACTCGCCCTGATCGAGGGCGGCCTACGGATGGCGGGTTTCACCCGCCCTACGCTTATCCAGCCTCCAGCCTCCAGCCTCCAGCCCAAACCCATGACCATCCAGACCGCCTTCGTCCTGCATAGCCGACCCTACCGCGAAAGCAGCGCGTTGGTGGATTTCTTCACGCCCGAAGGGCGTCTGCGTGCAGTGCTTCGCGGCGCACGGGGGCGGTCCGGCACGCTGGCCCGTCCCTTCGTGCCGCTCGACGTCGAGTTTCGTGGTCGAAGTGAGCTGAAGTCCGTAGCGCGTCTCGAGGGTGCGGGATTGGCGTACTGGCTCGACGGCAATGCGTTGTTCAGCGGCATGTATCTCAATGAGCTGCTGATTCGCCTGCTCCCGACCGAAGACGCCCATCCCGCCCTGTTCGAACACTACGTCGCGACCCTGCCCGCGCTGGCCGCCAAGCGCCCGCTGGAGCCGATCCTGCGCTCCTTCGAATGGCGACTGTTGACCGAGCTGGGTTACGGCTTCGCCCTCGACAAGGATATCGATGATCAACCGATTGCCTGCGGCGGGCTTTATCGTTTGTTGCCCGAGGCAGGCCTCGAGGCCGTGGGGCAGTTCCAGCCCGGCCTTTTCAACGGCGCGGAACTCTTGGCCATGGCCGAGGCTGACTGGGAAGTACCCGGCACGCTGGCGGCAGCGAAAAGGCTGATGCGCCAGGCGCTGGCGCCACATCTGGGTGGCCGGCCACTGGTCAGCCGCGAACTGTTCATGAACATCAAGGAGGTCCCGCGTGACTGAAGCCAATCGAATCCTGCTCGGCGTCAATGTCGATCACGTTGCCACCCTGCGCCAGGCGCGCGGCACCCGCTATCCGGACCCGGTCAAGGCCGCGCTGGATGCGGAGGAGGCCGGCGCCGATGGCATCACCGTTCATCTTCGCGAAGATCGTCGGCACATCCAGGAGCGTGACGTGCTGATGATGAAGGACGCGCTGCAGACGCGAATGAACTTCGAAATGGGCGTGACCGAAGCGATGCTCGCATTCGCCGAACGGCTACGTCCGGAGCATGTTTGTCTGGTGCCGGAGACGCGGCAGGAACTCACCACCGAGGGCGGCCTGGATGTGGCGGGGCAGGAAGCGCGCATTCGCGAAGCGGTCGACCGGCTGACCGCCTGCGGTGCCGAGGTCTCGCTGTTCATAGATGCCGATCCACGGCAGATCGAAGCTGCGGCACGCATCGGTGCGCCGGCCATCGAGCTGCATACCGGGCGCTATGCCGATGCGCACGGCGTCGCTGAACGCGCCTGCGAGCTGGCGCGAATTCGTGACGGCGTCGAGGCTGGTCTGAGCCACGGCCTGATCGTCAATGCCGGCCATGGCCTGCATTACCACAACGCCGAAGCCGTCGCCGCGATCCGCGGCGTCAATGAGCTGAACATCGGTCACGCCATCGTCGCGCACGCGCTGTTCGTCGGCTTCAAGCAGGCCGTGAAGGAAATGAAGCACCTGATCCTCAGCGCTGCCGCGCGCGGTTGATCGATCGAGGCGTTCCGGTTGCCTACGGCTCGCCTCGTCAAACAGCTAGCGGCGGAAGATGTTGATCAGCACTGTCAGGATCACGCTGAGAATGATCATCGAGGTGACGGGAATGAACACCCGGCTGCGTTCCGATTCGATGCGGATATCTCCCGGCAGCTTGCCGAACCAGCTCAGCAGCCCAGGCGCATAATGCAGGACCGCGCCGAGCACCAGCAGGAGCAAGCCTGCCGCCATCAACCATTTCGCCATGCTGTCTACGCTGCCGAATCGATCATTTGTGATAAGCGGCGAACGCCGCGATGACGTGCCGGGACAGCACCTCTACCGCCTCGCTGCGGCCAGCGGCGCAAAGCAACTTGATCTGGTATTCGCCGAGGCTGGGCAGGCTATCGCCTTCCTCCAGGCGCTTGAGCGGAGGCCTGATCAGGCTCAACGGATACGGCGCCACCGCCAGGTCAGCGATCATCGCCGCTTCTTGCCCGGCGCACTGCTCGCTGGAGTAGGCAATGCGGTAGGGGCGACCGGCGCGGTCCAGTGCGTCCATCGCCTGGCGTCGCCACGCGCATTCGGGGCTCGACAGGGCCAGCGGCAACGGGTTGCGCTCGACCGCGACGCCACCGGCTCGGCCGGCCCAGACCAGCGGCTCGCTGTGGATGACTTCGCCGCGCGAGTCGTCCTGGCCGAGGTTGCCGACGCTGATGAGCGCGACGTCCAGCTCGCCGGCGTCGATGCGCTGGATCATGTCGACACTGCGGCCCACCGACACATTCACCTCGATCCCCGGGTGGGTACGGGCGAACAGCGACAACAGGCCAGGCAGGATGTGCGTGCCGATGTCGGCGGGGGTACCGAAACGAACCCGCCCGTTCAGCCGCGGCGAGATGAACGCACTGACCGTCTCTTCATTGAGCTTGAGCAGGCGCCGGGCGTAACCGAGCAGCCGTTCGCCGTCATCGGTGAGTGTGATGCGCCGGGCCTCGCGGACGAACAGGGCGCAATCGAGCATGGTCTCGAGCCGTTTGATCTGCATGCTGACGGCCGAGGTGGTGCGAAAGACCTGCCCGGCCGCGCGCGTGAAGCTTCCGCTTTCGGCGATAGAGACGAAGGTGCGCAGCACATCGATTTCAAGCAGGGGCATGGCGGACTGGGGAAGTTCTTCGGGCATACCTGGCATGGGGCCGCCTTCAATTTTGTTGAATCGTAGATTTCATTGTAGTCGTTTGTCTGAATCGTCAAGGGCGCTCAAGCTGATTCTGCCGACCACGAGTCGGTCGGCGGGCATCGGGTGCGCCCATAGCACCCTCGCGAAGACAGGAGGATGCGATGCGTCATTCTGAACGGCAGCAACAGTGCGATAAGGTCGACGACCGTCCCCGCCCGGCGATGCCGGACTTCTACATGCCAGCGATGTGGCCATTCGAACTTCAGCAGGTGGTGATCGACCGGTTCGTCGCCTGGCGCAAGCGGCGCCTGTACAAGCGCCTGCTCAGGCTCAGTGACAGGCAACTGCGGATGCGTGACCTGAGCCGGCCGCGACTTCTGGAGAAGCTGCAGATGCCGCTGCGGCAATTGATCGAGGAGCAGCGTTGCCAGCGCTAGGGTTTGCGCGCGACCAGGACGGCGCGCATCGGCGCTGGCAACCCTTCGATGGTCTTGCTGTGGTCATCAGGGTCGAGGAAGTCAGGTAGCGACTGATAGCGCATCCAGTCGGTACTGCGCTGTTCCTCGACGCTGGTGACGCTGATATCGACGCAGCGCACATCAATGAACCCCGCCCGACGCAACCAGCATTCCAGCGCGGCCACCGAGGGCAGGAACCAGACGTTGCGCATCTGCGCGTAACGATCCTCGGGGACCAATGCGGTGTGCTCGTTGCCTTCGATCACCAGGGTTTCCAGTACCAGCTCGCCGCCCTTGAGCAGACAGTCCTTGAGTTCCAGCAGATGATCGATGGGCGAGCGGCGGTGATAGAGCACGCCCATGGAGAACACCGTATCGAAGCCTTCGAGCTTCGCCGGCAGTTCTTCCAGGGCCATCGGCAGGTGCCAGACGGGGTGCTCGGCAAGGTAGCGTTTCATCGCGTGGAACTGGCAGAAGAACAGCCAGTTCGGATCGATACCGACGACCGAGTCGGCGCCGGCGCCGAGCATGCGCCACATGTAATAGCCATTGCCACAGCCAACATCGAGGATGCGCTTGCCGGTCAGGTTCAGGTGCGGCGATACGCGTTCCCACTTCCAGTCCGAGCGCCATTCGGTGTCGACGTGCACACCGAACACATCGAAGGGCCCTTTGCGCCAGGGCGACAGGCCGAACAGTGCGTCACGGGTGGTGGCGCGTGTCGCCTCGTCGCAATCGGCATCCAGCCGAAAGGCATCGCGCAGCTCGACCGCCTCGGGCTGAATGTTCGGCAGCGCATCGACTGCCCGCCGCCAGCGCGGCAGATCGCCATGCCCGACGGCGAGCTTGGCGTCCAGTTGCTGCTGCAGGCCGTTGGCCCAGGCGGCCAGCGGGGTGCCGGCCAGGCGCCAGGCGAGGGGAGTCAGGTCGAGATTCATGGCAGGGCGATCAGCGAGGCGAAATTCAGGCACTGGAACCAGGGCACCACTTTGGAGAAACCAGCGTCCAGCAAGCGCTGACGGTGGGTTTCCAGGCTGTCGGGCTTCATCACGTTCTCGATGGCACTGCGCTTCTGTGCGATTTCCAGCTCGCTGTAGCCATTGGCGCGCTTGAAGGCGATGTGCAGATCGGTGAGCAATTGCTGCTCCTCCTCGTCCTCGAAACGCAGCTTTTCCGAGAGGATCAGCGCGCCGCCTGGCACCAGCGCCTGGCGGATGGCACCCAATAGCGCGGGCCGCTGTTTCGGCGGGATGAACTGCAAGGTGAAATTCAGCGCGACCAGCGAGGCGGGTTGAAATTCGAGTGCGAGTACATCGGCCTCGATCACTTGGACCGGAAGTAGTTCCTGAAACATCGAGTCCTGCCCATGCAGGTATTCACGGCAGCGCTCGACCATGGCCGTGGAATTGTCCACGGCAATGACCTGGCAGTTGTCGGCCTTGACGTGCCGACGCAGCGCCTGGGTCACCGCGCCCAGCGAGCAGCCGAGGTCGTACAGGCAGGTGTTCGGCTGGGCGAACTGCGCAGCCAGCACGCCGATGTTCTCGACGATGGTGGGGTAGCCCGGGACCGAGCGTTTGATCATGTCGGGGAACACCCGCACAACGTCTTCGTTGAAAACGAAGTCCTGGGGTTGGGCAAGGGGCTGGGCGAACAGGCGGTCGGGTTCGTGGCTCACGGTAACGTCTGGGCAGGCTGAAAACAGGGGCGGCATTGTAGCGGAAAGCCGACTCGAACGCCGTCGCCGAAGGACAGCCGGGGTTGTGCCCGCTGAGGCTATTGCACCTCAATGCGGCAGTCGAACAGCCCGGCTGGCTCGCCTTCGGTTTCCCAGGGGCGCTCATAGGTGAGGTAGAGCCGTCCGCTGCCCGGCTGATCCGCCTGAAAGCGCCAGGTCGAGATGCCCTCGCCGCCGACGAGGTCGTTCTTCGGCGAACTGAACACTTCCGGGCCGAGGCTTTTCAGCTGTTCACCCGAAATTTCCCGGGCATGCCAGCGGTAGCCCGTGGTCGGGTTGCTGGGTAGGCTGACGATCAGTTTCTGCCCCGGCCGCAGGGTTACCGGACACTCGGCTTCGTCGCTCAGCGCGACGGTGCCGGACGGCGCACTGGCGCAGCCAGCAAGCAGCAATAGCGGTACGAAGGACAGTAGGCGGGGCAGGGCGGTAGGCATCGGCGTGGGCGGCTCTGGTCGGGATGGGTCTGAATCGAACCATAAGGCGCCAGGCGCCCATCGTAAAGCGTGCCCGATCGGGATGCGGCAATACGGCCGCCGACAGCGCTCCGTGATCTCGGAGGCTGTCGGCGCAATCTCAGAACAATACCTTGACCACGTCGCTGAAACGCTTGGCGAAATGCATCGTCAGGCCTTCTTTCAGATAGTCCGGCAACTCTTCGAAGTCGCCCCGGTTCAGTTCAGGGATGATCAGCTCGTAGAGCTTCAAACGGCGCGCGGCGATGACTTTTTCACGCAGGCCGCCAATGGGCAGCACCAGCCCGGTGAGGGTCAGCTCGCCGGTCATGGCCACGCCTTTCTTCGGTGCCTGGTTACGGGCCAGCGACAGCAACGCGCTGGCCATGCTGATGCCGGCGCTGGGGCCGTCCTTGGGCGTGGCGCCTTCCGGCACATGCATGTGGACGAAGGCCTGGTCGAAGAAGCTCGGGTCGCCCTTGAATTCCTTCAGGTGCGAGTTGACGTAGCTGAAGGCGATTTCGGCCGACTCCTTCATGACATCGCCGAGCTTGCCGGTGAGTTTGAAGCCACGGTTAAGCGTGTGGATGCGCGTCGCCTCGATCGGTAGCGTGGCGCCGCCCATGCTGTTCCAGGCAAGGCCAGTGACCACGCCGACCCCGGTGAGCAACTGCTCGGGATGCCAGAACGGCATGCCCAGGTAGCTCTCGACGTCCTTCGGGCCGATCTTGATCTTGCTTTCGGGCTCGTCCAGCAGCTTGACCACGGCCTTGCGCACCACCTTGCCGAGTTGCTTGTCCAGCTGCCGCACCCCGGCTTCCCGGGCATAGCCTTCGATCAGGCTGCGCAAGGCACTGTCGCTGATCGTCAGGCGATTCTTCGGCACCCCGGCGCGCTGCAGCTGACGCGGCCAGAGGTGGCGCTTGGCGATGGCCAGCTTCTCTTCGGTGATATAGCCGGACAGCCGGATGATCTCCATGCGATCGAGCAGCGGGCCGGGGATCGAATAGAGGCTATTGGCGGTGCAGACGAACAGCACCTTGGACAGGTCCAGGCGCAGGTCGAGATAGTGATCGAGAAAGCCGACGTTCTGCTCCGGATCGAGGGTTTCCAGTAGCGCCGAGGCCGGATCGCCCTGATGGCTGCTGCCGAGCTTGTCGACCTCGTCGAGCATGATCACCGGGTTCATCACCTCGACTTCTTTCAGCGCCTGCACCAGCTTGCCGGGCAGGGCGCCGATGTAGGTGCGCCGGTGCCCCTTGATTTCCGCCTCGTCGCGCATGCCGCCGACACTGAACCGGTAGAACCGGCGGCCCAGGGATTCGGCGATGGACTTGCCGATGCTGGTCTTGCCCACTCCCGGCGGGCCCACCAGCAGCACGATGGAACCGGCGATCTCGCCACGGAAGGCCCCGACGGCGAGGAACTCGATGATGCGATCCTTGATGTCGTCGAGCCCGGCGTGGTGCGCGTTGAGCACCTTGCGCGCGTGTTCCAGGTCAAGCTTGTCCTCGCTGTACAGGCCCCAGGGCATGGAGGTGGCCCAGTCCAGGTAGTTGCGCGTTACCGCGTATTCGGGCGATCCGGTTTCCAGCACCGACAACTTTTGCAGCTCGTCGTCGATGCGTCTTTGCGCGGCGGGCGGCACCACCTTGCCTTCCAGGCGCGAGCGGAATTCGTCGGCATCGGCGCTGCGGTCGTCCTTGGTGATGCCCAGCTCCTGCTGGATGATCTTCAGCTGTTCCTTTAGGAAGAACTCGCGCTGGCGTTCGCCGATCTTGCGGTTCACCTCTCCGGTCAGCTCTTTCTGCAGCTTGGCGACCTCGACTTCCTTGCGCAGCAACGGCAGGACCTTTTCCATCCGCTTGAGCACCGGCACGGTGTCGAGCACTTCCTGCAGCTCCGCCCCGGGTGCGGTGGTCAGCGCGGCGGCGAAATCGGTCAGCGGCGAGGGTGCGTTCGGGCTGAAGCGATTGAGGTAATTCTTCAGCTCCTCGCTGTACAGCGGGTTGAGCGGCAGCAGTTCCTTGATCGCGTTGATCAGCGCCATGCCGTACGCCTTGACCTCGTCGCGCGGGTCTTCGTCGCTCTGCGGGTATTCCACTTCCACCAGGTAGGGAGGCTTGCGCCGCAGCCAGCCGCGAATGCGCACCCGGGTCATGCCCTGGGCCACGAACTGCAGCTTGCCGCCTTCCTTGGAGGCGTGGTGCACACGGACCATGGTGCCGTGCTCGGGCAGGCTGTCGGGATCGAAGGTGGTGGCGTCCGCTGCCGGCGCATCCATGTAGAACAGAGCCAGGCGCTGGTGCGGCGTCTTGGCGACCAGCTCCAGCGTCTCGGACCACGGATCTTCATTGACGATGATCGGCAGTACCTGGGCCGGGAAGAAAGGCCGGTTGTGCACGGGAATGATGTACAGCTTGTCGGGCAGGTTCTGATCCGGCAGCACCAGACCCGTGGAGGAGGGGTCCTGTTCGAATTCCTGATGGATGTCGTCGTTCATGCGGCACCTGTTGCGAGTACGTGCTCTTTAGATGGGTATCCGCCAAATGATTTCAATCCGATCACCGCAACGGATGGCCGATCGCTGTAAAAAAACACCGGCCTTCGGTAGAGTGCCCGGACACTTCAGGTACCCCGCCATGCTCAACGCACGTCTGCTTCGCCTCGATGACAAGGCCCACGAACACGCGCACGACTACCATCAGTTGGTCCTGTCGCTGTCGGGTAGTGCCGAGTTCGAGGTGGATGGTTCAGGTGGCGAGGTTTGCCGCATGCGCGCCTGCCTGGTGCCCGGGCATGCCGAGCACGAATTTGCCGGCAAGGGCGACAATCGCATGCTGATCATCGATCTGGATGATCAGGACGTCAGCGACGACGATCCGCGCCTGCTGGCGCAACTGTTCGAGACGCCGCGCTACCCGGCGCTGGATGCCGATTTCCACAACCTGCTCAACTACGCCGGTGCCGAGCTGGCGCGCTATGGCAGCGATCCGCTGCTGGCGCGGGCGTTGGGTGGCGTTCTTCTCAGGGCGCTGCACTTGCGGGTATTCGGCGAGGCGAAGCGGCAGCCAAATGGCTCGTTGGACATCGCTCGACTCGATGCCCATATCGAAAGCAATCTGGCGCGACGGATCACCGTCGCCGAGCTCGCCCAGGTCGCCTGCCTGAGCCCCAGCCATTTTCACGCGCAGTTCAAGGACAGCGTCGGCCTGACCCCGCATCAATACCTGCTCAAGAGCCGCCTGGACCGTGCCACCCGCTTGCTTCGGGAAAGTCCGTTGCCGTTGGTGCGTATCGCCGAGGAGTGTGGTTTTTCCAGCCAGAGTGCATTGACCACGGCCACTCGCCGCTACCTGGGGCTGACGCCCAAGCGCCTGCGCAAGCACGACGAGTGAGAATGGCGAAAAGTGCACCATTGGGGTGCGTTGCTGACAAAACGCCAGTATTTCTGCACCCCTTTAGCGAATTTGCGTGACAGCCTTTTGACGACCCGCAAACGCCGTAGTTTTTCGTAAAAGTTCCGTAGCTTCCTGCAACAACGCGAAACGCCCCCGCCTTAGATTCGCCTACCCGTTCGGCAGCTGCTGCGTCTTTCGAGCGCAAGCACGCCGTGCCAGTACAACAACACTCCACGAGAGGAGCGGCGCGATGTTCAAAGCCGGTCAAGTCTTGCAGGGCGATTTCGCCAACCTGAAAGCCGCCGAATTTTTCCCCGCCATCAGCGCGAATTACAGCGTTGACGAGGCGGCCTACCTGAACGAGCTCTTGCAGCTGGCCGATCCCGGCGAAGCGGGTATTGAAGCCATTCGTCGCGAAGCCCGTAATCTGATCGAAGCGGTGCGCGGCCGTGACAATGCCGTCGATACCCTCGATGCGCTGCTGCGCCAGTACAGCCTCGATACTCACGAGGGCCTGATGCTGATGTGCCTGGCCGAGGCGCTGCTGCGCGTGCCGGACTCGGCCACCGCCGACGCACTGATTCGCGACAAGCTCAACGCCGCCGAGTGGGAACGCCACCTGGGTCAGAGCGACAACGTGCTGGTCAATTTCGCCGCCTGGGGTCTGGTGATGACCGGCAAGGTGGTCGATCCGGAAAACGCTGACGGCCGCCCGAAGAATGTCATCGGCCGATTGATCAAGCGCTCGGGCGAGCCGGTCATCCGCGCCGCGATGAATCAAGCCATGAAGCTGATGGGCAAGCAATTCGTGCTGGGTCGGACCATTTCCGAGGCGCTGAAGAACGGCCGTCCCGAGCGCGAGAAGGGCTACACCTATTCCTTCGACATGCTCGGCGAAGCGGCCTTGACCGCCGAAGACGCGCGCAAGTACATGGCCGACTACCGTCAGGCCGTGGAAATCGTCGGTGCCGAGCCGCAGGTCGGTCCCGGCCCGCGCCCGTCGGTGTCGATCAAGCTTTCCGCACTGCATCCGCGGTATGAAGTGGCCCAGCGTGAGCGCGTGCTCACCGAGCTGTTCGCCAGCGTCCGCGAGCTGGCGATCCTGGCCCGCCGCCTGGATGTCGGCATCACCATCGACGCCGAGGAAGCCGACCGTCTCGAGCTGTCGCTAGAACTCTATGAAAAGCTGATGCGCGACCCGGCCATCGCCGGCTGGGGCGAGTTCGGCCTGGTCATTCAGGCCTACTCCAAGCGCTGCCTGCCGGTGCTGGTGTGGCTGACCCTGCTGGGCAAGGAACTCGGCGCGCGGATTCCGCTGCGGCTGGTCAAGGGCGCTTACTGGGACAGCGAGATCAAGCAGTGCCAGGTCCAGGGCCTCGACGGCTACCCGGTCTACACCCGCAAGGAAGGCACCGACACCTCGTATCTTGCCTGCGCGCGCTACCTGCTGTCGGAGCAGACCCGTGGCGTGATCTACCCGCAGTTCGCCAGTCACAACGCGCACACCGTCAGCTGCATCCTGTCGATGGTCGGCGAGCTGAAGACGCCGCGCGAGTTCGAGTTCCAGCGCCTGCATGGCATGGGCGATGCGCTGTACGACACGGTGATCGAGAAGTACCGCAAGAACGTGCGCATCTATGCACCGGTCGGCGCTCACAAGGACCTGCTGCCGTACCTGGTGCGCCGCCTTCTGGAAAACGGTGCGAACTCCTCGTTCGTCCACCAGCTGGTCGACCCGCGCGTGCCGGTCGAGACCCTGATCGATCACCCGGTTACCCAGCTGCGCCAGTTCAAAACCCTCGGCAACCATCGCATCCCGCTACCGCCGGCGCTGTACGGCAACCGGACCAACTCGCAAGGCATCAACATGAACATCCAGACTCAGTGGAACGAACTGTCCAGCGCCTACCAGACTTTCCTCGACCGCCAGTGGCAGGCTGCCCCGGTGATCGGCGGGCAGAAGCTCACCGGCGCGCCGCACAAGGTGCATTGCCCGTATCAGCTCAGCCAGGAAGTGGGCACCGCCCAGTTCGCCACCGCCGAGCAGGCCAGGCAGGCCATCGACGGCCTGTCCGCCTTCTGGCCGCGCTGGAACGCGACGCCCATCGAGCAGCGTGCACAGATCCTCGAGCGCCTCGGTGACTTGCTGGAAGCCAACCGCGCCGAGCTGATGGCGATGTGCACCCTGGAAGCCGGCAAGACCCTGCAGGACGGCATCGACGAAGTCCGTGAAGCCGTGGACTTCTGCCGTTACTACGCGCTGCAGGCGCGCCTGAAGCTCGGCCGTGAAGAACTCAAGGGGCCGACCGGCGAGCGCAACGAGCTGTTCCATGAAGGCCGCGGCGTGTTCGTCTGCATCAGCCCCTGGAACTTCCCGCTAGCGATCTATCTCGGGCAGATCACCGCGGCGCTGGTCGCCGGCAACACCGTGCTGGCCAAGCCCGCCGAGCAGACCAGCCTGATCGCCGCGCGCGCGCTGGAGCTGATGTTCGAAGCCGGCCTGCCAAAAGAGGCGATTGCCTTCCTGCCAGGCGACGGCGCCACCCTCGGCGGCGTGTTCTGCCGCGACCCGCGCGTGGTCGGCGTGTGCTTTACCGGTTCCACCGACACCGCGCGCATCATCAACCGCCAGCTGGCCGAGAAGGAGGGCGCAATCGCCGCCCTGATCGCCGAGACCGGTGGCCAGAACGCCATGATCGTCGATTCCACCGCACTGCCTGAGCAGGTGGTCAAGGATGCCGTCGGTTCGGCCTTCACCAGCGCCGGCCAGCGTTGCTCGGCCCTGCGCGTGCTCTATGTGCAGCGCGACATCGCCGACCGCGTCATCGAGTTGCTCAAGGGCGCGATGGCCGAGCTGAAGGTCGGCCCGACCCACTTGCGCGAAAACGACCTGGGCCCGGTGATCGATGCCGAAGCGCGCGAAGGCCTGCTGGCGCACATTCAGCAGCTCAAGGCAGAAGGCAAGCTGATCGCCGAAGCCAAGCTGCCGGGCAGCCTGAACGGGCATTTCGTTGCGCCAGTGGCGTTCGAGATCGGCAGCATCCTTGAGCTGAAGAAGGAGCAGTTCGGTCCGGTCCTGCATGTGGTGCGTTTCGACGCGGCCGACCTTGAGAAGGTCGTTGCCGACATCAATGCCACCGGCTACGGCCTGACGCTCGGCGTGCACAGCCGCAACGAGGAAACCGCCGAGCGCATCGAAGCGCTGGCGCGGGTCGGCAACCTCTATGTCAACCGCAACCAGGTTGGCGCGGTGGTGGGCGTGCAGCCGTTCGGCGGTTGCGGCCTGTCCGGCACCGGCCCGAAGGCGGGCGGCCCGAGCTATCTGCTGCGCTTCGTCAACGAACGCACCACCTCGACCAACACCACGGCGGTTGGTGGTAACGCGTCCTTGCTGTCGCTGGTCGACGACTGACAGGGATGGGGCTCTGGCAGGCCTGACGGCACGCACTGCTGTTCTTTGTGGGAGGCCCGACCCGGGGCGAAGCTTTTCCGGGCACCGGGATGGCGCCATTCGCCGCGAGGACGCGCCTCCCACATTGGGAACGGCGTGCACTGCTGTTTTTTGTAGGAGGCCCGACCCGGGGCGAAGCTTTTCGGGCACCGGGACGGCGCCATTCGCCGCGAGGGCGCGCCTCCTACATTGGGGGCGGTGTGCACTGCTGTATTTGTGGGAGGCCCGACCCGGGGCGAAGCTTTTCGGGCACCGGGCCGGCGCCATTCGCCGCAAGGGCGCTCCCACATTGGGAGCGGCCTGCACTGCGGTTTTTGTGGGAAGCCCGACCCGGGGCGAAGCTTTTCCGGGCACCGGGATGGCGCCATTCGCCGCGGGTCGCGCCTCCCGCATTGGGAGCGGTGTGCACTGCTTTATTTGTGGGAGGCCCGCCCTCGGGGCGAAGCGTTTGATTTGCCGTACATGGTTTCACCCCGAACGCTCAGGCGAACGGATGACAACAACAATCAGAACAGTCGGCGGATCGCTCTTCCGCCACTGATGGGTCCAGTTGGACCCGTCCCGGTGATGGCGTGATCCGCCGTCGCCCTCTGCCAGGTGGGATCGGGATAACCCTCGCGCCCATCAACAACAACTAACGAGGGAACAAAATGAGCATCAGTACACCCACCCTGATCACCTTCGTGATCTACATCGGCGCCATGCTGTTGATCGGCTTTATCGCCTACCGTGCCACCAAGAACTTCGACGACTACATCCTTGGGGGACGCAGCCTCGGAAGTTTCGTCACGGCCTTGTCGGCCGGTGCTTCGGACATGAGTGGCTGGTTGCTGATGGGCCTGCCGGGCGCCATCTACGCGGCGGGGTTGTCGGAAAGCTGGATTGCCATCGGCCTCATCGCCGGCGCCTGGCTGAACTGGCTGTTCGTCGCCGGACGCCTGCGCGTGCACACCGAGCGCAACAAGAACGCGCTCACGCTGCCTGACTATTTCTCGCACCGCTTCGAAGACGAGAGCCGCCTGCTGCGGATCTTCTCGGCGCTGGTGGTGCTGGTGTTCTTCACCATCTACTGCGCCTCGGGCGTGGTGGCCGGCGCGCGCCTGTTCGAGAGCAGCTTCGGCGTGCCCTACGACGTCGCGCTGTGGATCGGTGCGGCAGCGACCATCCTCTATGTATTTATCGGCGGCTTCCTCGCGGTCAGCTGGACCGACACCGTGCAGGCGACGCTGATGATCTTCGCGCTGCTGATCACGCCGGTCTTCGTGATCCTGGCACTGGGCGACATGGGCGCGGCGATGGATACCATCGAGACGCTGAAACCGGCCGCTTTCGACATGTTCAACGGCCTGTCCTTCGTCGCGATCATTTCGCTGCTGGCCTGGGGTCTCGGCTATTTCGGCCAGCCGCATATCCTGGTGCGCTTCATGGCCGCCGACTCGGTGAAGACCATCCCCAACGCCCGCCGCATCGGCATGGCGTGGATGATCCTGACCCTGGCCGGCGCCGTCGCGGTGGGCTTTTTCGGCATCGCCTACTTTGCCGGGCATCCGGACCAGGCTGGTCCCGTCACGGCCAACGGTGAGCGGGTGTTCATGGAGCTGGTGAAGATCCTCTTCAACCCCTGGGTTGCCGGCGTGATCCTCTCCGGTGTGCTCGCGGCCGTCATGAGTACCCTGAGCGCGCAACTGCTGGTCAGCTCCAGCGCCCTGACGCAGGACTTCTACAAGGCCATGCTGCGCAAGAATGCCTCGCAGACCGAGCTGGTCTGGGTCGGCCGCGCGATGGTGCTGCTGATCGCCTTTATCGCGCTGGGTATCGCCTCGAACCCGGACAGCAAGGTCCTGGGCCTGGTGTCCTACGCCTGGGCGGGCTTCGGCGCTGCCTTCGGTCCGGTAGTGCTGATCTCCCTGCTGTGGAAGCACATGACCCGTAACGGCGCGCTGGCCGGCATGATCGTCGGCGCGGTCACCGTGGTGGTCTGGAAGGAGTTCATTGGGCTGGGACTGTACGAAATCATCCCGGGCTTCATCCTCGCCAGCCTCGCCATCGTGGTCTTCAGCAAGGTCGGCGCGGGCGCCTCGCCGAGCATGATCAAGCGCTTCGAAGACGCTGAGAACGAGTACCAGGGCCGCTGATTCACCGCTGCCGTAACACGATGAACCCCGCTGCCGGTGCTCCGGCAGCGGGTTTTTTGTTTGGTGAGAATGCCGACCACCGGTCGGCTTCGGCTCATGCCGCGCGGTTAATCGTCGACAACCAGATTCTCGCGGTCGTCTTTGGCGCCCGCGGCAATGAGGTGCTCGGCCATGTCCTCGGTGACGTGGGTGCTATGGCCGTCGATGTGGGCCATGGACATGCGGGCCGCCGGATCAGTGCTGACCCGAACGTCCATGATCGCACTGCGGTACGTAGTGCCTTCGAGCGTGGTGGAGCAGGTGCCGGTAGCGGTATCGATGCTGACTGACATGGCGGATCTCCTTGGGCTGCGAGGGGCCGCCGACAGGGGCAGCCGTAATGATTGAGACAGTCGAGGTGGCGATCTGTTTGGCGGTGGCGACGACACGCCAGATATCCGCTACGGAATCCGGCTCGCTAGCGAAATTTTTGCTGATCAGGTGATGGCAATGGGCTAGCCTGACGAGGCCAAGAGGTTGCCAGGGAATGGCTGTAGTCCAACGGTAAGCCACGATGGCGGAGTCAGCGTTATGTTCAAGGGTGTCTTGCGGTCCAGCTGTTTTCTACTGCTGTGCATACTCGTCGTGCCATTACGGGCAGAGCCTGTCAGCGTGCGAGTGACCGATGCGCAGGGACGGCCGATTGCCGGTGCCGTGCTCAGCGTGGCGGGTCAGGCGCAACGCAAGCCAGCGCCCGTTGCGATCATGGATCAGCTCGACAAGCAGTTCGTGCCGGCAGTACTCGCTGTGGCGACTGGCACGGCGGTGAGCTTCCCCAACAGCGATGATATCCGCCACCAGGTCTATTCATTCTCGCCGGCCAAACGCTTCGAACTGCGCCTCTACGAGGGTACGCCGAGCGCGCCGGTAGGCTTCGATCAACCCGGGCTGGTGGTGCTGGGCTGTAACATCCATGACTGGATGCTGGGTTATATCTACGTTTCCGACGATCCCTGGTTTGGCGTCAGCGACGCGCAAGGTCTCATCAATCTGGATGCCCCAGCCGGACAGTACCCGGCGACGCTCTGGCACCCGGCCCTGGTCGATATGCAACCAATGGATGCGGGCACGCTGTTGTTGGGTGAAGATCCGGTCGAGCTGAAGCTGCCGGTTGCGGTGACCGCCGCGCTGCAGCCCTCGCCTCCGACGGCCACACCGTTCGCCGATGCTTTCAGGAAAGCCACCCGTGACGCGCAGCCTTAGCTTCCACGCGCGCCTGTCGTGCATCCTCGCCGCCTTTCTGCTGGTGGTAATCGCCACCTTGTATTTTTCCGTGCGCCTGGTCACCGAATCAGCTGTAAGCAACCAGGCTGCCGAGCGGCTGGAATCGGGCCTGCGGGTGTTCGAGCGATTGCTGGACATGCGCGGCCGCCAACTGCGCGATGGGATTCAGGTGCTCGCCGCCGACTTCGGCTTCAAGGATGCCGTCTCCAGCGGGGACACGCTCACCCTGCAGTCAGCCATGGCAAACCAGGCGGCGCGCATTAACGCCAGCGAGGCGATGCTGCTGGACCTGAACGGCAAGGTATTAGCGTCGAGCCTGTCCAGCGCAAGGCCGGGCGATACCTTCCGCTATGCCGACGAGTTGCGTGAGGCGCGCCAGCAGGGCCAGGCGATGTTGGTGGTGTCGCTGGATCAACAGGCGCACCTGATGGTCGAGGCCGAGGTCCGCGCGCCGTTGCCCATCGCTCGTGTGGTAATGGGCTTCGCGATGGACGAGGCGCTGGCCAGCGAGCTCAAGCAGTTGACCGGCCTGGAGGTGTCCTTTCTGGCGCGGGAGGCGGACCGCAGGGGCCGGTTGGCCACCACGCTGGCCTCCGCGGGGCACGAGGAGCTGATCGATGGTTGGCGTCGGCACGATCATGCCAAGGGTATCCAGGAGCTGATGCTTGGCGGTGAGCGCTACCTCAACGAGGACATCGTGCTCTCGCAAGGTGCCGACTACAGCGTTGTCGCGCTGCTTCACAGTTCACTGGACGATGCCCTGGCCGGCTTCCACCAGCTCGATTCCCGAATCCTGCTGATCGCTTTCGTCGGCCTGATCGCGTCGCTGATCGGGGCGCTGCTCCTTGCGCGCAGCCTGTCCGGGCCGGTCAACACACTGGCCGAGGCGGCCGAGCGGGTCGGGCGCGGTGATTACCAGACGCCGATCGAGCTGGATCGCGGCGACGAACTGGGCGCGCTGGCCAGCGCCCTCAACCAGATGCAGCGGGGCATCGCCGAGCGTGAACAACTGATCGCCCACAACATGCTCCACGATGACGTGACCGGCCTGCCGAACCGTTCGCTGGTTGCCGAGCTGCTGTCCAATGCCATCGGCGCCGGGCGTACCACCGCAGTGCTGCATATCGGCATCGGCAATCTGGCCGGCGTGCAGGACAGCGGCGGAGCCGAAGGGGTCGATCAGGCCCTGCGCGAGCTGACCCAGCGATTACAGGCAGGCTTGCAACCCGGTGACCACCTGGCGCGGATGCTTAGCGACGAGTTCCTGCTGATCGTCAGCGACACCTCGGCCGACAACGCCTTCAGCGCTGCAGTCGCCGTGCAGCAGGCGCTGGCCTTGCCGGTGCGCGTTGCTGAACTCGAGATGCGTATCGAGGCGCACATTGGGGTAGCCGGTTACCCGGACGATGCCGGCAGCGTCGACGAATTGCTGCGGCGTGCCCGGATCGCCATGCAGGACGCCGCGCAGATGCCGGACGGCTTGCAGCTTTACCAGCACGGCCGGGACGACGCCCATCAGCGACAGATAACCCTGATCCGGGACCTGCGTCGCGCGGCCCAGGTCGGCGGCTTGCACCTGCATTTCCAGCCGAAGGTCGATCTGGAACAAGGCCGTGTCTATCAGGCCGAGGCGCTGCTGCGCTGGCATCACCCGGTCTACGGCATGGTATCGCCGGGAGAGTTCATACCCTTGGCCGAGCGCACGGGCAGCATTCAACTGCTGACCGCCTGGGTCATCGAGGCGGTGCTGCGGCAACTGCACGTCTGGAACGGGCGTGGACTGTACGTGGAAGTGTCGTTGAACATTTCCGCCGAAGACCTGACCAGCCTGACCTTGGAGCAGCGGGTTGGCGAGCTGCTGCAACGCTACCTGATTCCCGGCGACCAGCTGGTCTTCGAAATCACCGAAAGCGCCATGATGCGCGATCCGGAGCGTGCCCTGGCGATGCTGCATCGGTTGCGCTCGCTGGGCATTCGGCTATCGGTGGATGATTTCGGCACCGGCTACTCGTCGCTCGCCCAGCTGCGTCGCATGCCGGTGCAGGAGCTGAAGATCGACCAGTCGTTCATCCGTGAGCTGGATGACACCTGTGGCGATGCGGTGATCGTCCGTTCGACCATCGACATGAGCCATGCGCTGGGCCTCAAGGTCGTGGCTGAAGGCGTCGAGCATGGCGAAACGCGTGACCTGCTGCGCACCTGGGGTTGCGACACCCTGCAAGGTTATTTCTTCAGCCGGCCGCTTCCGGCCGATGCTTTCGAGGCCTGGCTCAGGCAACAACCCCACCTGGCCGCGCGGCCGCTCAAGGAGCGCTCATGAGACGTTTGCGAACCCTGCTGCTCGCCGCCTGCTGCGCACCGATGTTGGCCAGCGCAGACGCGGGGCGTTTATTGGCCACCGGCGGCGCTACCAGCATCGAAGGCGCGGCCGGTGGCGGTATCACGCCCTGGGCCGTGCTGGCGGGTTATGGCGAGCGGGGCGAGTGGGGCGGCGACGTCTTCGCCACTCGCGTTGAGACCGGCGACTACCGACTGGACGTCGCCGGTGTAGCGTTTGCCTTCGATAACCGCCTGGAGTTGTCCTTTGCGCGGCAGCGCTTCGATCTCGGCACCTTGGCGCGGAATCTGTCGCTGCCGGAGAACAGCCTCAGCCAAGACATCTTTGGCGCCAAACTGCGACTGTTCGGCGACCTTGTCTACGACCGTCTGCCGCAGGTGGCACTGGGCGTGCAGCACAAACGTCAGAAGGACTTTCTGATTCCGTCACTGATCGGCGCGCGGCGCGATGAAGACACCGAAGCCTATCTGACCGCCAGCCGCCTGATTCTCGGTGGCGCCTTTGGCTACAACCTTCTGCTCAACGGCGGGGTGCGCTACAGCCGCGCCAACGAGCTGGGGCTGCTTGGGTTCGGCGGTGATCGTCGCGACAGCCGCAGCCTGCTCAAGGAAGGCTCGGCTGCCGTGCTGTTCAACCCGAACTGGGCGCTCGGTGTCGAGTACCGGGAAAAGCCGGACAACCTTTCCTTTGCGGGCGAAAGCGACTGGGCCGATCTATTCCTGGGCTACTTCCCCAACAAGCGCCTGGCGGTAGTCCTGGCGTATGCACGGCTGGGCGAGATCGCCACGCTGGACAATCAGGACGGCCTGTACCTGTCCGTGCAGGGGAGCTTCTGATGCGTCGGTTCGCCCTGTTGTTCTGTCTGTTGCTCGGTGCCTGCGCTGGGCAGGTGCCTGAAGAAGACAGCCTGTATCGCCAGCTCGGTGGCGAGCCCGGCGTCACCCGGATCGTCGAGGGCATGCTGCTGCGCATCGCCGCGGACCCTCGTATCGTCGAGCATTTTCAGGACATCGATATCCAGCGCCTGCGCGACAAGCTGATCGAGCAGTTCTGCGTCGAGGCGGGCGGCCCCTGCGTCTACACCGGCGACAGCATGCAGGAGAGCCACAAAGGCCTGGCCCTGACGCCCAGCGACTTCAACGCGCTGGTAGAGGACCTGCAGGCAGCCATGACCGCCGAGGGCGTGCCGATCCCTACGCAGAACCGCTTGTTGGCGCGCCTGGCACCCATGCGCAGCCAGGTGATCGATCAGTAACCCTGTCCCGTCAGCGGGCTGCTGCCGGCGCCAGCCAGTTCGTCGGTGAGCGAAACGATGTCGATGTCGCGATTCCCGTTGCTGGTCGTCATCTGCTCGGGCAAAACCGCCCGGTCACGAGCCAAGAGCCCGTCTAGCCGCTATCCTTGCCTGTTAAGCCGACCATGTATCGGCAGCACACAAGGAATAAACAACAATGAATGTGTCTACCCCAACCCTGATCACGTTCGTGATCTACATCGCGGCGATGATCCTCATCGGTTTCACCGCCTACCGAGCTACCAAGAACTTCGACGACTACATCCTCGGCGGCCGCAGCCTTGGCAGCTTCGTTACCGCGCTGTCCGCCGGCGCGTCGGACATGAGCGGCTGGCTGCTGATGGGCCTGCCCGGGGCGGTGTTCGTCGCCGGTCTGTCGGAAAGCTGGATCGCCATCGGCCTGATCGCTGGTGCCTGGCTCAACTGGATCTTCGTCGCCGGGCGACTGCGCGTACACACCGAGCACAACCACAACGCGCTGACCCTGCCGGACTATTTCTCTCATCGTTTCGAGGACACCAGCCGCCTGCTGCGGATCTTCTCGGCGCTGGTGATTCTGGTGTTCTTCACCATCTATTGCGCTTCGGGCATCGTCGCGGGAGCACGCCTGTTCGAATCGACCTTCGGTATGTCGTACGACACGGCGCTTTGGGTCGGCGCGGCGGCGACCATCGTCTACGTGTTCGTCGGTGGCTTTCTTGCCGTGAGCTGGACCGATACCGTGCAGGCGACGCTGATGATCTTCGCGCTGCTGATCACGCCGATATTCGTCATCCTCTCGCTGGGTGACATGGGTACCGTGATGGACACCATCGCCGCTCAGGATCCCTCCAATTTCGACATGTTCAAGGGACTGTCCTTTATCGCCATCATCTCGCTGCTCGGCTGGGGGCTCGGCTATTTCGGCCAGCCGCACATCCTGGTGCGCTTCATGGCAGCCGACTCGGTGAAGACCATTCCCAACGCCCGCCGCATCGGCATGGCCTGGATGATTCTGACCCTGGCTGGTGCCGTCACCGTGGGCTTCCTCGGCATCGCCTACTTCGCTGACAACCCGACCCTGGCCGGTGCGGTCACCGAGAACGGTGAGCGTGTGTTCATGGAGCTGGTCAAGCTGATGTTCAATCCATGGATTGCCGGGATCATCCTCTCCGGCGTACTGGCAGCGGTCATGAGTACCCTCAGCGCGCAACTGCTGGTCAGCTCCAGCGCATTGACACAGGACTTCTACAAGGCCTTCCTGCGCAAGGGCGCATCGCAGACCGAGCTGGTCTGGGTTGGCCGCGGCATGGTGCTGTTGATCGCGCTGATCGCCATCGGTATCGCCTCGAATCCGGACAGCAAGGTGCTGGGCCTGGTGTCCTACGCCTGGGCGGGCTTTGGCGCTGCCTTCGGTCCGGTGGTGCTGATTTCGCTGGTGTGGAAGCGCATGACCCGCAACGGTGCGCTGGCGGGCATGCTGGTTGGTGCCGTTACCGTAGTCGTCTGGAAGGAATTCATTGGCCTCGGACTGTACGAAATCATCCCCGGCTTCATCCTCGCCAGCCTTGCCATCTACGTTGTCAGCCTCATGAGCAAGGAGCCTGCAGCGTCCATTCAGCAGCGCTTCGAAGCGGCTGACGCGGAATATCACGCGGGGTGAGCCGGTCTTCCTCAGGGGCTTCGCCCGCCTGCGATGCCCCTGAGGAACCTGTACCGGCCGCGCGGTGGTCATGGGCGTTCAGGCGCACAGTGTGGTGTCCATCGGGAAATTCAGGAGTATTCCAATGAAAGCGCAATCCATCATGACTCGCACCGCGGCCGTCGTGCTGGCGGCACTCTTGGCGACCGGCTGCAGCCTGCGCTTGCCAGGCGTTGGTATCGATATCGGCGACGGCGGCCACGGCGGTAACCACTGCCCGCCAGGCCAGGCCAAGAAGGGAAATTGCTGACACGGGCCTAACTAACGCGGCGGGCTGAGCGGCTGTCGCACCCGGGCTGCTCCCGCCGATCGTTCGGGCTTGTCCCAGGCTCTCCAGCCTCACCTGCGTTTCTCCGGCGAGCCTCGCTGGCTCAAGAATTACTCAAGGCATCGTTAAAAAATTGCAGCGGTGCTGCGTTGAATGGTTAGGCTCGCCGAACGTCATTGCAGTTCGACGCCGGCTAATCTGGCGCAATGGTCGGCAGTCAACACTTGCCTAACCAGGCCGCCCGCTGCATTTCGCCCTCAGCCTCACTTCATAAGCCAGACGACAGACGAGACATTCCCGAAGCCTGGGTACCGCTCGTCTCCTGAACAGTCGCCTCTTTTGACAGGTCTTAACTTTCTGCCACGGTTAGTCGCAGTGCGCGTAGTGCTTGGCGCGGCCAATCCGGCAAAGCTCGCATCGCTAGAACAAAAACAAAAAACAACTGAGGAACCACCCATGCTCCCAAGCAAGTTGGCTTCAGCATGCACGCGTGCCATCGCCGGCGTCATGCTGGTAAGTACCATCGCAATGGCAGCCGATGCCCAGGCACGATCGAAACCGATCAAACCACCGGTATCAGGCAGCGAATCTCGCCTTCAGGATGCACGCATCTTCGTACCGATCGTGTCGCCGCTGGATCCGTTCCCCGGACTGCCCAGCGAACGCTGGACGGGCATCTACCAAGGTTCGTCCTATCAGATCGAGGTACCGCCCAACTGGAACGGCATGCTGGTCATGTACGCCCACGGCTATCGCGGCACGGGTCCTGAGCTGACGGTCGGGCCGCCACCGATCCGCCCATGGTTGCTGCAGCAGGGCTACGCCTGGGCCGCCTCCAGTTACAGCAAGAACTACTACGATGTGCGCGCCGGTATCGAAGACACCAACGCCCTGGCGCTGGCCTTCAGCAGCCTGACCGGCAAGGCGCAGCCGACCAAGACCTACATTACCGGCCATTCCATGGGCGGCCATGTCGCAGCGGCAGCGGTGGAGGCGGAAACCTACGCCACGGCCAACAATCCGGTGCGCTACAGCGGCTCGGTGCCGATGTGCGGCGTTACGGGCGACGTCTATGAATTCGAATACCTGATGAACTTCACGCTGGCCGCGCAGCACTTGGCAGGGCAGGGCCCGACCAGCTTCCCGGCGACGGACTTCCAGGCCAAGCTACCGCAGATCATCGGCACGCTGTGGGACAGCTACCCGACCGACCCGTCGGCCCAGGGCGAGAAGCTCGAGGGCATCGTTCGCGAGCTCAGCGGAGGTGAGCGGCCAATCTTCGCCGAAGGCTTCCGTACCAGCCTGCAAAGCGTCGTGCTTGGCACCGGTGGGCGCGATGGCTCGGTGGACGGCATCCTCGCCGACTCGCTCTCCGGCAACCTCACCACCCGCTATCAGTTCGATACCAACAAGGCGATGTCCCGCGAGGAACGCGAATTCAACGACTCGATCATCCGCGTGATCGGCCATCCGCCGGCCAACAGCATCCGCCCGGACGGCCTGCGCTGGATTCCAGTGGTCAACGGCCAATTCAACGTTCCCGTCGTCAGCATCCACACGCTGGGTGACCTCTACGTGCCGTTCAAGCACGAGCAGATCTACCGGCGCAACGCGATCGCCAACGGCAACGGCGACCTCCTGGTACAACGCGCCATCCGTGCGCCCAGCCACTGCGATTTCAGCTACCAGGAACAGGTCGAAGCAATGGCTGACATGCTGCGTTGGGAGCAGAAGGGCATCAAACCCGCAGGCGACGAGGTGCTGAATCCCCGCGTCGTGGCCGATCCGGCCTACGGTTGCCGGTTCACGCGTAACGAAGGCGTACCGACGCGAGCCTCGCTGCCAGCCTGCCCTGAGCGCTGAAGCTGTGCTGCTGGCGCCCCGTAGTCCCGGGGCGCTGACGGCCCGCGCATTATCGCCGTCCGTACCCTGTACCCGGTAAGCCCCAAGCCGGGTATGCCAACGGCGCGGCCGGTAATACGCCCATACCCCACCGACGATCCCCCAGTGTCGCCTTCGCCAGACCGGCGCTGACCTGTCGAGATGCATTCGCCCAGCTACAGCAGCGCCTTGCCCGGGCCCGCGTTATCACAAAAAAAAGGAATCCCTCCGGACGACAGCGGTCGCTTTTTGTAACAACTGTCCGAAAGGAGGAAAGCCGAATGACCGTGCCTGCCTGGCTCACCGTCCTGGCCTGGATCTCGCTACTAGTCGCGCTCGTCTGCGCGATCTGGGTAATCGTCGATCTGCGTCGCCACCCACAGCCGATGAAGATCATGAACCTGGTCTGGCCCATCACCATGCTCTGGGCCGGTCCGATCGGCATCTGGGCCTATCGGCGCATGGGCCGGCCGCATGCGATCATGAAGCAGCAGGGCAAATTCATGGACGACATGCAGATGCCCGCCTGGCACAGCACCTTCAAGGGCGCGACCCACTGTGGCAGCGGCTGCACCTTGGGCGATATCGTTGCTGAAACCTTCACGCTGGCGGTGCCGCTCAGCCTGTTCGGCCACCATGTGTTCGGCACCTGGGCGCTAGATTTCTGCCTGGCCTTCCTGTTCGGCGTCGCCTTCCAGTATTTCAGCATCAAGCCGATGCGCAACCTCAGCCCTGGCCAGGGTCTGGTCGCCTCGCTGAAGGCCGACACCCTGTCGCTGACCGCCTGGCAGCTCGGCATGTACGGCTGGATGGCGCTCTGCCTGTTCGTCTGGTTCTCCGAACAAACCCTGCCGAAAACCAGCGCAGCGTTCTGGTTCATGATGCAGATCGCCATGCTCTGCGGGCTGGTAGTGGCCTACCCGGTCAACGCGTGGCTGATCCGCAAGGGGATCAAAGAGGCGATGTAGGACCCCAGCGAGCGTGCTCCAGGCACGACGATGATCTCACCGGCAACAAGCCGAACCCCAAACGAAAAAGCCCTGCAGGTGCAGGGCTTTTTGGGATCTGGAGCGGGCGAAGGGAATCGAACCCTCGTCATGAGCTTGGGAAGCTCAGGTAATGCCATTATACGACGCCCGCGAAGGCTGCCTTTGTACCAGAAGGCAGCGGGGAATTGAAGCGGGCGAGGGGGCTATTCGGCGAAAGGCTTAGATCTGGGCGATTTCGCTGGCGGTCAGGCTGCGGTACTCGCCAGGTGCGAGGCTGGGGGTGAGGGTAAGCGGGCCCATGCGATCGCGGTGCAGGGCGGTGACCTTGTTGTTGAAGTGGCCGAACATGCGTTTGACCTGATGATAGCGGCCTTCATGCAGGGTCAGGCGTGCCTGATGGGGGGCGAGCAGCTCGAGCTCGGCGGGCAGGGTGGTAAGGTTTTCGAAGCGGAAATACAGCCCTTCGGCAAAGCGCTCGACGCAGAGGGGGTCGATGGGGTCTTCGGTTTCCACCAGATAGGTTTTGCCCAGCAGGCTTTCCGGTTGGGTGAGGCGGCGGGACCAAAGGCCGTCGTTGGTGATGATCAGCAGGCCGGTGGTGTTGAAGTCCAGGCGCCCGGCTATATGCAGCTCTTGCTTGTCCGGCTCGTTCAGCAGATCCAGCACCGTAGGGTGTTGCGGATCGGCGGTGGCGCTGACACAGCCGGCGGGTTTGTTGAGCATAAAGAAACGCGCCGGTTTGCCGGCCTGTAGCAACTCGCCGTCCAGCTCGATACGGTCGAAGATGCGAACGTCATGGGTGCCGTTGCAGACCGTCTCGCCATTTACCGATGCACGGCCCGAGGCCAACAGCAAGCGCGCCTGGCGATGGCCGCAGTGGGGCAGGTTGGCGAGGAAGCGGTCGAGGCGCATTACGGGTTTGCAGGCGACTCGCCGCACGCGCAGCGCAGGCAGATGCAGGCTTTATTCAGCGCGTCTGCGGGAATCCGTTCGCGGGCATCGGGTGCGATCTCGGCGGTGAAGCACCAGCAAGGCTGTGTGGCGGTAGCTGGATCGCTGAGAGCGCATTGGTTGGGTTCGCCGCAAATCGGGCAGCGGCTGGCGTCAGGTGAATCGGTCATAACCGCCTCGGTTCAGTGGCAGCGCGTGATGCGGTGGAGCGGTTATTTTGCCTCGAAACAGGCGCCCGGCATTGCGCTGGACGCCTGCTGTCGCATCCTTACTTGACGCGCTGACCGGGCTTGGCGCCGCTGTCCGGGCTGAGCAGGTAGATCTCTTCACCGCCAGGGCCTGCGGCCAGCACCATGCCTTCGGAGACGCCGAACTTCATCTTGCGCGCGGCGAGGTTGGCGACGTAGAGAGTCAGACGGCCTTCCAACTTGCTCGGGTCCGGGTAGGCGCTCTTGATGCCGGAGAATACGTTGCGCTTGGCGTCGCCGATGTCCAGCGTCAGGCGCAGCAGCTTGTCGGCGCCTTCGACGAACTCGCACTTCTCGATCAGCGCGATGCGCAGGTCGACCGCAGCAAAGGCGTCGAAGGCGATTTCGGCGGCGATGGGCTCCTTGGTCAGCTCGCCGTTGCCTTGGGCAGGCGCGGCGGTTTCGGTGGAGGCGAGGTCTTCCTTGGATGATTCGATCATGGCTTCGATTTTCGCAGGCTCGATACGGGTCAGTAGCGGGGTGAAGGCGTTGAGCTGATGGTTGGTGAGCAGCGTCCCTATGTCAGTCCAGCGCAGCGGCTCGACATTGAGGAAGCGCTCGGCGTCAGCGGCCAGGTTGGGCAGCACCGGCTTGAGGAAGATCACTAGCTGGCGGAACAGGTTGATGCCGGTGGCGCAGATCGCCTGGACTTCATCCTGCATGCCTTCCTGTTTGTTGAGCGCCCAGGGTGCCTTGTCGGCGATCCAGGCATTGGCGCGGTCGGCCAGGGCCATGATCTCGCGCATGGCGCGGGCGAAATCGCGGCTCTCGTAGGCCTCGGCGATGGACGGCGCGGCGGTCTGGAAGGCGTCGGTCAGTTCCGGTGCGGCGTTGGGATCGACCATCACGCCGCCGTTGCCCTTGTGGATGAAGCCGGCGCAGCGGCTGGCGATGTTGACGACCTTGCCCACCAGGTCCGAATTGACCTTCTGCACGAAGTCTTCGAGGTTGAGGTCCAGGTCATCCACGCCACGACCCAGCTTGGCGGCATAGTAGTAGCGCAGGTATTCCGGGTTCAGGTGCTCGAGGTAGGTGCGCGCCTTGATGAAGGTGCCGCGCGACTTGGACATCTTCTGCCCGTTCACCGTCAGGTAGCCATGCACCGCGACGGCAGTGGGCTTGCGGAAGCCGGCGCCTTCGAGCATGGCGGGCCAGAACAGGGTATGGAAGTTGATGATGTCCTTGCCGATGAAGTGATACAGCTCGGCGCTGGAATCCTTATTCCAGAAAGCGTCGAAGTCCAGTTCCGGGCGGCGGGCGCAAAGGTTCTTGAAGCTGGCCATGTAGCCGATGGGCGCGTCCAGCCAGACGTAGAAGTACTTGCCGGGCTCATCGGGGATCTCGAAGCCGAAGTAGGGCGCATCGCGGGAGATGTCCCACTCGTGCAGGCCGCCGTCGAGCCACTCGGCGATCTTGTTGGCTACCGAGTCCTGCAGGCTGCCGCTGCGGGTCCACTCTTTGAGCATCGCCTCGAAGTCGGGCAATTTGAAGAAGAAGTGCTTGGAGTCGCGCAGCACCGGTGTGGCGCCGGAGATGGCCGAGCGCGGGTTCTTAAGCTCGGTGGGCTCGTAGGTGGCGCCGCACTTTTCGCAGTTGTCGCCGTACTGGTCTTCGGCCGCGCACTTCGGGCAGGTGCCCTTGATGAAGCGGTCGGCGAGGAACATGCCTTTTTCGGGGTCGAAATACTGGGTCACCGAGCGAGTGGCGATGTGGCCGGCATCGCGCAGCTTGGTATAGATCAGGCTGGACAGCTCGCGGTTTTCTTCCGAGTGGGTCGAATAGAAATTGTCGAAGTCCACCAGAAAGTCGGCGAAGTCGGCGCTGTGTTCGGCTTGCACGTTGGCGATCAGCTGCTCGGGCGTGATGCCTTCCTTTTCGGCGCGCAGCATGATGGCCGAGCCATGGGCGTCGTCCGCACAGACATAGATGCACTGGTTGCCGCGCAGCTTCTGGAACCGCACCCACATGTCCGTCTGGATGTACTCGAGCATGTGGCCAAGGTGGATCGAACCGTTGGCGTAGGGCAGGGCACTGGTAACGAGGATCTGGCGGGCTTCGGACATTGGGAAATCTGCAGTCGAGGTTGCGAAGTGAGTCGGCCACTATAAAGGTGCGGCGGTTTTTTTTCATCCGCACTGGCGCGGGCGGCGAGGGTCGAATGGCCTGCGCCGCGCCTGATTGCCGCGCTTGATGAGCTCAGGCGGTGTCGCGAGGTAAGATGCCCGTCTGTTTTACTAGGTTTCTTTGGGAGTAGTCATGACCGTCACACGCGAAGCTGTCGAAGCCGTACTGCGTCAGTACACCGACCCTAACCTGAACCAGGATCCGGTGAGTGCCGGTTGCGTGCGTTCGATCGATGTCGAGGGCGATCGGGTCAGCGTCCAGATCGAGCTGGGCTACGCGGCAGGACTGTTCCGCAGTGGTTGGGCGCAGATGCTTGCCATGGCCATCGAAGGGCTCGAAGGCGTGACCCGCGCGGACGTGCAGGTCGACTGCGTGATTCGCTCGCACAAGGCGCAGGACCAAGTGGAAGCCCTGGGCAATGTGAAGAACATCATTGCCGTCGCGTCTGGCAAGGGCGGAGTGGGCAAATCCACCACCGCGGCCAACTTGGCGCTGGCGCTGGCGCGGGAAGGGGCGCGTGTCGGCGTGCTGGATGCCGATATCTACGGGCCGAGCCAGGGCATCATGTTCGGCATTCCCGAAGGCACACGGCCGCAGATCCGTGACGGCAAGGCGTTCATTCCGCTCGAGGCGCATGGCGTGCAGATCATGTCGATGGCCTTTCTGGCAGACGACAAGACGCCGATGGTCTGGCGCGGCCCGATGGTTTCCGGCGCGCTGTTACAGCTGATCACCCAGACGGCGTGGAACGATCTCGACTATCTCGTCGTGGATATGCCGCCGGGCACCGGTGACATTCAGCTGACCCTGGCGCAGAAGGTGCCGGTGGTGGGTGCCGTGATCGTCACCACGCCGCAGGACCTGGCGCTGCTGGACGCGAAGAAGGGCGTCGAAATGTTCCGCAAGGTAAACATTCCGGTGCTGGGTGTGGTGGAGAACATGGCCATCCACATCTGCTCGAATTGCGGTCATGCCGAGCACCTGTTCGGCGAAGGCGGCGGCGAGAAGCTGGCGGCGCAGTACAACGTCGAGCTGTTGGCATCCCTGCCGCTGTCGATGGCGATCCGCACCCAGGCCGACGCCGGCAAGCCGACCGCGATTGCCGATCCGGAAAGCCAGATTGCCATGATCTATCAGCAGATGGCGCGCAGCGTCGGAGCGCGGATTTCCCAGAGCGGGCAAATCGTGGCGCAGTCGATGCCGAACATCATGGTGACCGACGACTGATCGCTGCTTGGCGGCGCTTGGATGCAGCCCGCGAGGTGGCATTGTCCGGCGCCATCCACGCAACCCTGTAGGAGTGAGCCCGCTCGCAAGCGCTAGGGCATTCGCGGGGCAAGCTCGCTCCTAGAGGCGGATCTTTTCAACCTGGTGGCGACCTGGAATGGCCGGGATGGCCGGGCTCTCAATCTGTGCGACGAGAGTTCGCCTGCTCGATCCATGCGGCGTTGCGAGGCGTCAGGTCTGCTCCAGCGGTGCTTACAAAAACTACAGGCATAAAAAAGCCCCGCCGAAGCGGGGCTTTTTCAGCAGTGAAGCTTCAGGTTAGATAACCTGAACTTCCTCAGCTTGCATGCCCTTCTGGCCGCGGGTAGCGACGAAGGAAACTTGCTGGCCTTCTTTCAGGCTCTTGAAACCGTCGCCCTGGATGGCACGGAAGTGTACGAAGAGGTCGTCACCGGATTGCGGAGTGATGAAGCCGAAGCCTTTTTCATCGTTGAACCACTTAACGGTACCGGTTTGGCGATTGGACATTTGAATGTCTCCTTGAACAATGTAGATGTGATTGAACGGGCAACTACCCCGAACGGTGACTGTGTGCAAGGAGTTAAAGGAGTCGTAGCAATGATCGGATCGAAATCTAAACATGTAGCGATTCACGGTGACACATGCAGCAGCAGCCAATGAAAGATACCGCATTTCCGCAGCAATGCGAGCATTATTTTCAGTTTCTTCCCAACGCCCGATGGGCGTGGCGCACGGTCCCAGGTGGCGGGCTTTGAACCCACCCCTTGGGCTCGGTAAGATGCATGCCTTTCTTTGACCCTACCAGCCAAATCAGGACGCCCGCCATGAGCATCAAATCGGACAAGTGGATTCGCCGGATGGCCCAGGAGCACGGCATGATCGAGCCTTACGTCGAGCGCCAGGTGCGCACCGAGGGCAATGAGCGCCTGATTTCTTACGGCGTGTCCAGCTATGGTTACGACGTGCGCTGCGCTGACGAATTCAAGGTGTTCACCAACATCAATTCGGCCACGGTCGATCCGAAGAACTTCGACGAGAAGAGCTTCGTCGACATCAAGAGCGACGTCTGCATCATCCCGCCGAACTCCTTTGCCCTGGCGCGCACCGTCGAATACTTCCGTATTCCGCGCAATGTCCTGACCATCTGTCTCGGCAAGAGCACCTATGCCCGCTGCGGCATCATCGTCAACGTGACGCCGCTCGAGCCCGAGTGGGAGGGCCACGTGACGCTGGAGTTCTCCAACACGACTACGCTGCCGGCGAAGATCTACGCCAACGAAGGGGTGGCGCAGATGCTGTTCCTCGAGTCGGATGAAGAGTGCGAAACCTCATACCGTGATCGTGGCGGGAAATACCAGGGGCAGCGTGGCGTGACCTTGCCCAAGGCGTAAGCCGTTCGGGATTCTCCGGGCCCATATGAGTGCGGGTGGTAGCTGAGGCGGCCACCCGCATTTTCATTCAAGGGCTGGCTTGCCACGGCCAACTCATCACCAGGGCAACTGTTCGCCCTGGTAGTCGATGAAGCGATGGCCGCCCTGGCCGGCAGCGCGACGAACCTGTTCGACCATGCCGGCGCAACTGGTCTCGATATCCAGTGGCGCTTCCGCTCCGCCCATGTCGGTCTTGACCCAGCCCGGATGCATCGACAGCACGGTAATCCCGGTGTCATCCCCGAGTTCGGCGACGAAGGTTCGAGTCAGGTGGTTGAGCGCCGCCTTGCTCGCGCCGTAAAGCGGCATGCCCATGCCGGGTCCGGTTTCCACGCTGCCCATGATCGAACTCATGAAGGTGATGACGCCGGCCTGCGGATCGACCAGAGGCAGCATCCGCTTGGCCAAACGCACCGGCGCGACGGCGTTGGTCATGAACAGTTGGCTGAGCTCACCGGGCGTGGCCGTGTCGGCCGAGAGTGTGCGGGAACCGGAAATGCCTGCATTGATGAAAAGCGCGTCGAGCGACGTGCCGGATAGCTGTTGGGCGAGGGCGTCGACGTTGGCCGCATCGTCTATATCGAGCTGCTCGATGCGCATGTTGGCGACGGACGCCAGGGCATCCGCGCGCTGTGGGTCACGCACTGTCGCGATGACCTGCCATCCCTGACTGGAAACCTGTTTGGCCAGGCCGAGGCCAAGGCCGCGTGACGCGCCGATGATCAGAACTGTTTTGGACATGGGGCAAAGCCTCCGACGGGAATGGTTGCGCAAGCATAGTCGGCCATACCGGCACGGGGCGGTCGGTCGAGGCCGGGCGGGGTGAACCGACGAAAAAAAGCCCGCATCGTCTGATGCGGGCTTTTTCGATTCGCTTGCTACGGGCCGGCGAGCCGTCCCGTGAGCAGGCCTGTAACTCAGCCAGCGAAGTTCTTCGCGACGAAGTCCCAGTTAACGATGTTCCAGAACGCTTCGACGAATTTCGGGCGCGCGTTGCGGTAATCGATGTAGTAGGCGTGTTCCCAGACATCGCAGGTCAGCAGCGGCTTGTCGCCAGCGGTCATCGGGTTGCCTGCACCGATGGTGCTGGCCAGGCCGACGCTACCGTCGGATTTCTTCACCAGCCAGGCCCAGCCCGAGCCGAAGGTGCCGATGGCGGTCTTGGTGAATTCTTCCTTGAACTTGTCGAAGGAGCCGAACGCGGCGTTGATGGCATCGGCCAGGGCGCCAGTCGGTTGGCCGCCGGCATTCGGTGCCATGCAGTTCCAGAAGAAGGTGTGGTTCCAGACCTGGGCGGCGTTGTTGAAGATGCCACCGGACGAGGTCTTGATGATGGTTTCCAGATCCTTGCCTTCGAACTCGGTGCCCGGGATCAGGTTGTTCAGGTTGGTCACGTAGGCCTGGTGATGCTTGCCATGGTGATATTCGAAGGTCTCGGCGGAAATGTGCGGCTCGAGGGCGTTCTTTTCAAACGGAAGCGGCGGCAATTCGAAAGCCATGGTGTATCTCCTGCTCAGGTGTCGAGAATAGATGCGGCTCGGGAGGAGGCAGTCTGCGCTGGTGGCCAACGCTTCGCGGAACGGAGAAAACTACTGCACCGATGCTCATCCGTTTACGCCTGTCTTTCCCTTCGCGCTGCATGCATGCGCATTCTTCGGCCGTTCACGGGCGGCCGTTGTGGCGGGCTGAAGCGTTCCACTCCATGCCCGCGGACCAAGGATCATAGCACCCAGCCTACGGCAAAACCACGCGGCAACTGTGTGGGAAAAGCCGAGGCCAGGGCCCCGGCAACCGAGGCTTGTGCGGGCTCGGGTACTGAGTCCCCTTGCGTGGACCGCGAATCCCCGGCGGCGTTCCTCAGGCGACGAAAACCAGTTGGGCCGCAACGGTGAACATCATCGCTGCCACGCCGAGGTCGATCAGCCGCCAGGTCAGCGGGCGCGCCAGCCAGGGCGCAAGCCAGGCCCCGCCGAGCGCGAGAATCAGGAACCAGAGCGTCGAAGCGCTGGCGGCGCCCAGGGTGTAGGCGCCGGGTTCGGGTTGCTGAGCGCCGAGCGAACCGATCAGCAAAACCGTGTCCAGATAGACGTGCGGGTTGAGCAAGGTCACCGCCAGTGCGGCGAGCAGAACGCTCTGCAGTGAGCGCGGGCCCCGCTGTGTCTCTTCTTGCAGCGCCTGCGGATGCGCCGCACGACGCAGTGCGACGACACCGTAGAACAGCAGAAACGCCACGCCGCCCCAACGCGTGATCTGCAGCAGCAGAGGGTTCGCCGCGAGGACCGCGGCGAGGCCGAACACCCCGGCACTCACCAGTACCACGTCGCACAGAATGCAGAGGGCGGCAACGGGCAGGTGATGTTCGCGGCGCAGGCTCTGCGCCAGGACGAATGCATTCTGCGCGCCGATTGCGATGATCAGCCCCGCGGCGACCAACAGCCCGTTCACATAGCTCTGCCACATCGGTGTTTGCCTGTTCCGTTGAATGAATGCTCGCAGTCTCGGCGGTTGTTTCGTATAAGAAAAACGAATTCGCGTTATGCCTCATAAGGAAATCTAATGTTCGATTACAAGCTGCTGAACGCTTTAGCCGCGGTGGTTGAGCAGGCGGGGTTCGATCGGGCCGCGCGGGCGCTGGGCTTGTCGCAGTCGGCGGTATCCCAGCGCATCAAGTTGCTCGAGGCGAGGCTCGGGCAACCAGTGCTGTTGCGTGCCACTCCGCCGCAGCCGACCGAGGTTGGCCGGCGCCTGCTCAACCACGTCCAGCAGGTGCGCCTGCTGGAGCGTGATCTACAGGGCCAGGTGCCGGAGCTGGACGAGGGGCGGTTACCCGAACGCTTACGTATCGCCCTGAATGCCGACAGCCTGTCGACCTGGTGGGCGCAGGCGGTCGCGCCGTTCTGCACGGCCAATGCCGTGGTGCTCGATCATCTGGTGGAGGACCAGGACGTGGGCCTCAAGCGCATGCGGGCAGGTGAGGTGGCCGCCTGCGTATGTGCCGTGGAGCGTCCGCTGGCGGGCGCGCGCAGTCTGTTTCTCGGGGCCATGCGCTATCGCGCCTTGGCCAGCCCGGCGTTCGTTGCGCGCCATCTTGCGCCAGGAGCGTCGGCGCAGGCCCTGTTGCGCGCCCCGGCGATCGTGTTCGGTCCGGACGACCAACTGCAGCATCGCTTCCTGGCGTCACTGGGCCTGAACGGTGCCTTCAGCCATCACCTGTGCCCGTCCTCGGAGGGCTTCGTCCGCTTGCTGCAGAGCGATCTCGGATGGGGCTTGGTGCCTGAGTTGCAGGTGGAGGCCGAGCTGGCCAGCGGGGCGCTGGTTAACGTGTTTCAAGGCCCGCCGATCGATGTGCCGCTGTACTGGCATCACTGGCGCAACGGTGGCGAGCTACTCGCCGAACTCACTCGCCAACTGACAAGATCGGTGGGGCGCTGGCTGATCGCCGCGCAGGGCCCTAGCTCATGACACGCTGGCCGCGATAGATACGGACCGAGGGCACATGCCTGTCGTGATGTTCGGATGCTGGTGGCTTGGTCGCGGTTGGGGTGGGTAGGTCGCTATAGGTGGCCAGCTGCTTGCCGAGGTCGCGAGTCGTTTCATTGTTCGAACGGAGACAGGCCATCAGCATTGCCTGGACCGCATCGGGCTGGCTCAAGCGAATGTCGAGCTGCTGTTCGTCGCGCAGTCGGCGCCGCAGATGCTGCATGCAATCAAGCACCGCCTTGTTGATCTCCATGATTCGCTCTCCCCATCGCTTCGTGTTCCCGTTCCTGGCCCGACATCCCTGTCGGAAAATGCTGTCCGCTGGCCTGTTGTGTAGAGCAATAGCCGTACCACTCTTTCGGGTTCGCCGCCGCGGCCATGCGAGGTGTCGCTAAAGCGCCGGTTTGCCTGCATTCGTACCCGAGAAGGGCCTGCCGTAACGGCACGTCCTAACCACGGTTGCACCGTTTGTCGCTCAGGGTTTGCACGGTCTTGAGCCGCTGAAGGGCTTCCACGCCTGTTCGAGGTGCAGCCTCGCCGGTCGATGCCGCTGAAGTGGTGCTGCTGAATCGTTATACTGCGCGCTGTTTTTCGCCTCGCGCCGCCAAAGGTACCCCATGCGCAACGATGCCCACGACGAACTGGACCACGTACCGAGCCTGACTGCTGGTCGTGACCGCGATCCCTATCCTGCGCCTGAGCTCGAGCCGATCCAGCGGCCTGCGGATCGTGAGCCGAATGGCCCTCGTTCACGGCAGAAGCGCCGCGCGGCGGGTACCGCGCCGCTGTGGATCATGATTGTGGCGCTGTTTTGCGCGCTGGGTGCGCTGGGCTGGTGGAGCCAGCAACAGGTTTCCCGGCTCGAGGCCCAGCTGGTCGCGACCCAGGAAAGTTTTGCCCGTATCAGCGAGGACGCCACCGGTCGGCTGCAGGATATCTCCGGCAAGATCGTAGCGACTGAGTCCAACGTGACCACCGAAGGTGAGGCGTTGAAGCTGCGCATCAAGCAGTTGGAGAAGCAGGCGCTGGACCTGGTCGAGCAGCAGCGCGCGATGGCCACCGAGCAACAGAGCCTGCTCGGCAGGCAGGGCAATCAGGACAAACGCCTCGATGAACAGGGCATCCGTGTCGGGCGTGTCGCCACCGACCTGCGCGAGCATCAGGCCAGTACCGCGACGCTCGCCGAGACGGTCAAGAACCTCAACGATGAGCAGGCAGCGCTCAAGTCGTCGGTGGCCGGCCTGAAAGGGGCCGCGGACGAAATGAGCAAACTGTCGGCTCGGGTCGATGGGTTGAGCAAGGATATCGCCGCATTGAAACAGCGAGGAGACGCCAGCCAGGCGGTCAGCCGACTCGAACAGGATCTGCTGGTGCTGCGTAGCGAGCTGGACAACCGGCCATCGGCTCCGGCAGCGGCCCCGGGCGTCAAGACGGCGGAGTTCGATTCGTTCCGCGCCCAGGTGACGCGCACCATCAATTCGCTGCAGGGCCAGGTCGCCAATCTGCAGCAGCAGCTCGACCAGCGCTAACGCGTTACGCGGCAAATAAAAAAGCCGCTGCACAGTGCGTGCAGCGGCTTGGCAAAACAGCCAAACGAGGAGCGTCGGAATTACAGATCCAGGGCGAGGGAAACGCCGACTCCCTGGTTGCGGTTATCGTTGCCCTGGTAGTTGTAGTTGGCGCGCAGGCTCAGCCCGGGCGTCAAATGATGGGCGACTCCCACGCTGAACCGGGTTTGGTCGCCAGTGGGGGCGGCACCGGGCAGCGCAAAGGTGTTGTTCGCCACGCTGTTGAGTGACATCCGCAGGTCTTCGCGTTCATCGTCCTTGCGCTCGACCTCGCGGGCCACATTGGCAAACAGGCGAGTGCGATCGGTCAGCGCATAGTTGCCGAACACGCCGACCGACAGGCGCAGCGACTCCAGCTCTTGATCCTCGAAACTCAGCGCCGTCGAGCTGGCGCCTTTCTCGCTGTAGCCGTCCACCTCGACCTTCTGGTAGCTGGCACCGATGAACGGGCCGAACTGCAACGGGTCGCCGATCTGCATCAGGTTGAAGCCGGACTTGGCCGATACGCCCCAGAGCGTGCCTTCGGTGCTGCCTTTCTCCGAGCGCTCCGTGACGCCCAGCGCGAAGGTGCGATCCAGCGAGTCGTAGTCGAGGTAACCGGCGCTGACGCTGAAGTCGGCGAAAAGGCGGTCCTGCTGGAAGCTGGCGAACGCGCTGGCCAGATAGCTGCGCATGTCGTAGTCCGAATCGCCTTCGCCCAGGCTCAGGGAGTTCTGCGCCAGGCCCAGGCTGAGCCCCGCCAACCAGGATTCGCTGACCCTGTTGGTTGCGCCGATTGCCAGCGTTGGGCTGTCGCCATCGCCGCCGCCGAAACCATCGTATTCGGGGCGGTCGTAGCCACCCTGCACGAAGGTGCGCCAGCGACCGACCGGCTGCCAGCGACCGCGCTGCGCCTCCAGCTCGTTGTCGAGCATCTGCAGGTGGCTGCGCAAAGCCGAGCGGCCCATCTCCGGCAACCGCGAAATCTCTGCCGGGGCGGCGAGAATCGAGTAGACGTAGTCGGCGCTGATCTGGTGAACCGCAGTGGTCGGATGCACCGCATCGTTGAACAGCAAGCGGTTCGGATCGGCGTTGGTATTGGTGTTGCCCACGAGGCTGGTCAAACCGTAGGTGGGGTCGCTCACGCAGCCGTCACCGCTGAAGCATACGGTCGCCTGGTCGATCGTCGGGTCGAAGCCGAAGCGGGCGAGGTCGGCGCGAACTTCCGACAGCAGCAGGCGATTGTTCAGCAACACGTAGTTGCCGCCCTGCGCCTGAAGGCCCGCGGCAAGTTCGGCGTTGAAGGAGTCGCTCAGACCGTTCAGGTACGCACCGAAGCCGGGCATGCTGTTGCCCAGCGGCGTGTCGCCGACATTTGGCAGGTCGGAAATCACGATGTAGCGAGCGCCTGCGGCCTGCAGCACTCCCACAGCCTCAACCATGTTGGCGGCGGATTGCGCCATGGTGATCGGTAGGGGAGCAGTCCCGTTGACGAGCTGGAAGATGTCGTTGGCCCCGCCGTTGAGGTAGTACAAACCGTCCGGGTCGACCTGGGGGTTCTCCACCAGATAGCCCAGACGGCTGCGTGTCGCGCCACCGGGAGCCGTGACGGTCGAGGTCTCGGTCAGCGATTTGAGAATCTGATCCGAACGGTAACCCCCGACCGCATAGTTGGTGCCGTCCGGGTTCCCGGTCAGGGCGCCGGGTAGCAAGGGTGTGGAGGGGAGCGATTGCAAGCCCAGGCGGTTGGCGAGTATCTGGGTAACAACCTGGCCGAAGTACTCGCTGTTATCAGCGGCGTAGTTTGGGCCGGTGCGGTTGGTAAAGCGCAGGCCGCCGGTGGGATTGCCATCCAGCAGGCTACCGGTGGCAAGCAGCGGACTGCCCATGTCGGGAAAGTTTCCGGCGTCGCTCAGCGAGTCACCGAAGGTCACGAACTGACTGTACGGGCTGGTCGCCGCGTCTGCCGCAACCGGTACGGCCGCCAGTAGCACCGCCAGAGCAAGGGGCTTTAGAACGCTCTGCACAAGCTTCTCCTTATTGTTGTTCTTGGCTTCCGGAGTCAAGGCTCCGGTACATCTACGCTAGCTGCCAGGGGGCACTGGCATAAGCGCTCTTAAGCGCCATTTGTCGGCCTGGCGGTTTGTCGCTCGAACGGATGAGTGACGGCCCGTATCCGTGCGACTTGGTGTCTTGTTACAAAATTTTCCCGGTTGCCGACTCGTGGCTTGGCCGTTTCGGCCGTAACGCTGGAGAGTGCCGTGACGTTGATGCAACACGAGAGCCGCCGACTTGATGGGCCTGTGCTCGCCACCGGATGGCGACGACCGGAGGGGGAGCGCAATGTTTCGGGTTGATGTCATGGTGATATCATCCGCTGCCGACTGACACCCGGGCGTGGCGCGCCCGTCCATTGCTCATGGTGAATAGAGAAATGCCGTCCTTGATCGACCTGCTGTCGAGCCGCCTGGCCATCCTGCTGCCCAGCGAGTTGCGGCCCAAAGAGTGGGTGAAACTGGCCACTCCGCATCGGCATCCGCTGCTACTGACCCAGCGCCGCGCGACCTTGATCGTCAATCGGGTCAGGCTGTTCGCCTTCCTGTTCGCGATACTGACTCCGGTATGGGGCGTGATCGATCTGATGGCCTTCAGCTATCCGCTCTGGCTCGGGCTGGCAACGTTTCGCCTGCTCGCCTGCGCCGCCTTTGCATGCCTGCTGCTGTTCTATCGCCCCAGCGGCAACCTGTTCGATGCGTACCGCGCCCTTGCGCTGCTGTTCGCGATCCCGACAGCCTTCTACATCGCCTCGCACACACTGCTGGGCAACTATCAGCTGACAGCCTTTTCCGCTGCCGTGGCTTCCGGCTACGCCTTCCTGCCCTTCGTGCTGATGGCCGGCCTGGCGATATTTCCACTGACGCTGCTGGAAAACACCGTTATGGCCTGCCTCCTGCTGTTGGCTCAGGTGGTGGCGGGCTATCTCTCCTGGTCGACGCTGAACTGGCCATCGTTCGCCGGCGGCTTCTGGTTGCTGATGCTGATCGCCGGGGTCGCGGTGCTGGCAAGCCTCAGCCAGTTGGCGTTCATGATCGCGCTGGTTCGCCAGGCGATCCGTGACCCTCTCACGGGTGTTTTTTCCCGGGGTAGCGGTCAGGAGATTCTCAAGCTGCAGTGGGATACGGCACGTCGACACGATACGGGGCTCGCCGTCGCCTTCATCGACCTGGATCACTTCAAGGCGATAAACGATACCTACGGCCACGACGCCGGCGACCGGGCCCTGCGCGAATGCACGCAGAACATGTTCGCCAGCCTGCGCAGCACCGACACGCTGCTGCGCTGGGGCGGCGAGGAGTTCGTCGTGATCATGCCCGATACGGACCTGGAGCAGGCGCGCCTGGCCTTGGATCGCATGGTGCGCAGTGGTTTGGGGCTGCGCCCGGACGGCAGCAGCCTGACCGCCAGCATTGGTCTGGCGGAACGCTGCGTCGACTTCGCCGAGAGCGCCCAGGAGCTGCTCGACATCGCCGACAGGCGGATGTATCTGGCCAAGGCCGCCGGTCGCAACCGTCTGTGCTTCGCGTCGGACGAGATGGAGATGCCCGGCGCCGGCCTTCCATCGGCCTGAGTGCGCCCTAGTGCGTTACCGAGAACACGTGCTTGAGATAGGCCACGAACGCCTCGTCCCGGCACATGGTTTTGCCCGGCGAGTCTGAGATCTTGGCCACCGGCTGGCCGTTGCAGCTGGTCATCTTGATCACCATGTTGGTGGGCTCGACGCCGGGAATGTCGCAAGTCAGCTGAGTACCGATGCCGTAGCTGGTATTGCTGCGCCCGGCCAGCGCCCGATAGATGCCCAGGGCCTTGGGGAAATCCAGGCCATCGGAGAAGACCAGCTGCCGGGTCATCGGATCGATCCCCAGCCGACGGTAATGGACAATCGCCTTCTCCGCCCATTCGATCGGGTCGCCCGAGTCGTGGCGCAAACCGTCGAACAACTTGGCCAGGTACAGATCGAAGTCGGCGGTGAAGGCGTCCATGGTGATGCAATCGGTGATGGCGATGCCCAGCGCGCCCCGGTATTCACGGGCCCAGCAGTCGAGCGCGGCGCTCTGGCTGTCGATCAGCCTCGGGCCCAGTTGCTGATGAGCCATAATCCACTCGTGCGCCATGGTGCCCATGGGCTTGAGTTTCAGTTTGTGCGCCAGATGAAGATTGCTGGTGCCGACGAAGTTGCCGGGAAAACTGGTTTTAAGCCGCTCGACGACCTGGGCCTGCACGGCAAACGAGAAGCGCCTGCGGGTCCCGAAGTCGGCGAGGTTGAAGCCCGCTAGCTCCTGTTCGCTGGCCTCGGTTCTCAGCCACTCGAGTTTTTCGTCAAGACGTGCTTCGGCCTGCTCCAGCGTCACGTGAGGATAGCGGACGCGATTGCGCACCTCGCTGATGATCGCCAGCAGCGGTACCTCGAACAGGATCACATGCAACCAGGGGCCGCGCAGATAGACCACCAGTTCCCCGGCCTCGAGCTCCACGCGCACATAGCGCGGGTCGAAGCGAAACAGGCCGAGAAACCGGATGAAGTCCGGCTGCATGTAGGGGATGTTTTCCAGAAACGCCAGTTCCGCCGGCTCGAACCGGAGCTCTGCCAGCGCCTCCATCTGCTCGCGGATGGCGTCGAGGTAGGGCGACAGATCCTCCTCGGAGCGGCTGCGAAAGGCCCATTCGACCTCCGCGTTCGGGTAGTGATGCAGCACCGCCTGCATCATCGTCAGCTTGTAGTAGTCGGTATCCATCAAGCTCTGGATGATCCGGTTGGTAAACGCGCTGACGCCCATGAGGTGCTCCCGATTCCATGACGGCTTCAGGCGCCGCCGATGCCTTCGATCACCTTACCGGTACCGCCGCAGTTTTGGCATTCCTCTGTGTCGATGCGCCCGCTACCGTTACACACCGGGCAGACATTCTCGCCAGTGCCGGGTGTGCCTGGCGCCGCTTCGTCGCCGGGATTGATCGGCGTTTTCTGCTTATCGCTATCGTTCATGCTCGTTGCTCTTCTCGTAGTTTATTCATCGTGCGGATATAGGCCTCGATAATAAATATCGCCTCACTTACGGCGCCGGCTTATTGTCGCGGTGGAGGTTGCGAGAAAACTAGCCGAGAAAGAAACGGCAATAAAAAAGGCAAAGGCTTTTAAACCTTTGCCTTTTTTATAAGAGACATATCAGCTGTTGCTGTTACGTCCACCGCCGTGACTGTTCTGTCCGCCTTTGCGGCCAGCTTCGGAAGCCTTCTCGCGGTCGTTGGCGAAGTTGCCGCCGCTGTTGTGGCCACCCTTCTTACCAGCCTCGGACGCCTTTTCGCGATCGTTGGCAAAGTTGCCCGGATTCTTGTTTGCCATGTCTTTTTCTCCTCGATGGATAGAGACTTTCTGCGGGACTGAAACAACTTCATCAGCCTTCAAGATTTCAGAGTTCGGTTGTGTCTCAGGAGTTTCCAGAAGCGAACAAGCGGCAGACGAATGGTTCGTGTCGCCCAATGAAGTAATGGCGTTATGAAAGCGCAGCGAAACGGCAGTTGCCCGCAACTATGGAAGTTGTAGTGGCGAACTCAGGCGCTCAGTGTGAGCTGGCGCTGGGCGAGCAGGCGCATCACGTAGCCGATCTTGAGTGCCGTAGGGCCGAGAATCACCAGTGCGTGGCAGGCGACCACCGCGCCGAGGCTCAAGTGCCGGTCGAAGACATAGGCGCCAGCAACGCCGAACAGCAACAGCACGATGCCGAGGGCCATGGTCAGGCTGGCGACGGCCAGCAGGCGATGCGGATCACGTGGATGTGCAAGCATAGGATCACCTCATCAGGTGGGATGGTGGGCCGACGTGGAGCCGGCCCACCGGGGCTCACTCCAGCGCCGAAGCCGGGCCGAAGAATTCGTAGCGGGCCTGCTGCTCCGGCACGCCGAGGGCGCGCAACTGCCGGCGAATCGCCGCCATGAACGGCTTGGGGCCGAGGAAGTAGGCATCCAGGTCGCGGTCTGCCGGCAGCCATGCATCCAGCCGCTCCTCTGTGATCAGGCCGACGGCGTCCGGTTGCGGCTCGTCCCCGCGGTGTTCGTCATAGCAGTAGAAGCGCTTGAGCTGGCCATGTCGCTCGGCCAGCGTATCGACCATCTGGCGGAACGCATGGGCGTCGGCGTTGCGTGCGCAGTGGATGAAATGAATCGGCCGCTCGGTTTTCAGCGCGTCTTCGAGCATCGCCAACGTCGGCGTGATGCCGACGCCGCCGCTGATCAGCACCAGCGGCTTGTCGCCGGGTTGCAGCGTGAATTCGCCGGCTGGGGCGAACAGTTCGAGGCGCTCGCCCACGTCCATGCGGTGCAGTGCGCTGGAGGCGACACCGCCTGGCTCGCGCTTGACGCTGATCCGGTAGCCACGACCGTTGCTGGCCGAGGACAGCGAATAGTTGCGGCGAATCTCCTCGCCGTCGATGCGCAGGCGCAGGCCGATGTACTGGCCCGGCTTGTGCGCGACCACCTCACCGCCGTCTTCCGGTTCCAGATAGAACGAGGTGATCTCTGCGCTCTCGATGACCTTGCGTGCGATTCGGAACGGCCGTGCGCCGCGCCAGCCGCCCGGCGCTTCTGCCGTGGCGCTGTACAGCTGCTCCTCGGTGCCGATGAGAATGTCGGCGAGCTGGCCATAGGCGGCGGCCCAGGCTGCGATCACCTCGTCGGTGGCAATTTCGTCACCGAGCACCTCGCGGATGGCGCGCAGCAAGCAGTCACCGACGATGGGGTAGTGCTCGGGCAACACCTGCAGTGCCACATGCTTGTTGACGATCTGGGAGACCAGCCCGCCCAGTTGGTCGAGGCGGTCGATGTGCTTGGCATACATCAACACGCCGTTGGCCAGGGCACGGGGCTGGTCGCCGCTGGCCTGGTGAGCCTGGTTGAAGAGCGGGCGTACCTCGGGATGCTCGGCCAGCATCAACCGATAGAAGTGTTGGGTGAGGGCTTCACCACCGGTTTCCAGCAGCGGTACGGTGGCTTTGATCAGGGCACGTTGTTCGGCACAAAGCATGGATAGGCTCCAATTGACTGGGAGGCCTGCCTCTATTGAACAGCGCGTTTGCTCGCGCGTCGCGGACAGGTCACCTGAAGCCTTTCAATAACCGTTCCAGCCTGGAATTGACCGAAATCAAGGGCGTCGGGACGGGGTAGGGTGCAGACGACCCTGCTGATCAGGGTCGAAAGAACCCTGCGCGGTAAGCAGAACCATGCTGCTCCGCCGGAACGATCGATCGAACCGCTGCGCCGGCCCGTGTTCTATAGCTCTGACTATCGATGACCAGAGGGAGGGCTACATGGACAACTACCACATCACCCACGACGGCGATCGCTGGGTATTGCGCGAGGAAGGAGACAAGCGGGCACTGCTCGAAGCTTCTACCAAAGAGGACATCATCAACGAGACCCGCGACTACATGAAGCTGCGCACCGCCTCGGTGAAGATCCACACGCTCGATGGCCAGATCGAGGAAGAGCGCACCTACCCGCGGGACCAGGATCCACGCGCGACCAAGGGCTGAGTCAGGCGTGCCGCACGCCGAAGCGGCACTGGGCCAGACGCGTGCCCAGTGCCACGGCCCAGCAGGCCAGGATGAACGGCATGGTCAATGGTGCAAGACCCAGCCGATCGAAGGCCAACCGGCAGGCGATCGCCAGTGCGATTCCCAGCGCGGGCGCCAGCGCCGAGCGGTGTACCTGGCTCAGCGCCAATGCCGCTAAAGCCGGGTTGTAACCATTGAGGCCGGCCAAGGCCTGTGGCGTGCTGAGCCCCATCAGCAGCGAACAATAGACGCCCACGCCTGAACCGCAGAGCGCCCACAACCCGGCGCGTCGGTCGGCCACCAGTATCGCCGTCAGCAGGCCCAGCCCCGCCTCCGGCGCTCCGAGAAACATGACCTGGCCCATGCCGCTGGCCATTGCGCCGAGTGCTCCCCAGCCGTCTACCGCCGGGTCGGGTAGCCGAGCATCCGCAACCGTGTCGAGCACCCCGGCCAGGGCCAGCGCCAGCCAGCCAAGCAGTACGAAGGCCAGGGTAAATACCGCAGGGCCGCCATACTCACGCATCAGCCGCAACAGGTGTCGTTGCAACAGGCTCGACAGCGCGCCGCTCAGCACCACCAGCAGCAGCGCCGATGCCCCGGTGCCCAGCACGAGCGTGATCAGCAAGCCCAGCAGCGTTGCGTTGTAACCGTAAAGTCCGGCCTCGATATCCTGGCGCGCATAGCCCAGTCGCCACGCGGTGACGGTGCCGCTGAGCAGGCCGAGGAGGGCGCCAACCAGCAGTGCAGGAGCATACAGGGCGATGGTCGCCACGATCAGCAACCCGCAGATCGGGTTCGCCTGCAGAAAGATCTGGCTGACTCCGTTGAGCGCAGCCTGTGCTGAATACCGCAGGTGGGGATGTCGCATGGGCTGGGTCTGGCGAGGGCGGGGGAAGTCGGCCTCGCCTGCATCGATGGATACAGGCGAGGGTACGGTCAGTTAAGTGTCTCGATACGCAACGAGTTGGTCGTGCCGGGTTGCCCCAGAGGCACACCGGCCGTGATCACCACGGTGTCCCCGGTGCCTGCCATGCCCTGGGCCCGCGCCAGGTCGAGCGCGTTCAGGCAGACCTGCTCCATGTCGTGCATCGGCGCGTCGATCACCGAATACACGCCCCAGGCCACGGTCAGCTTGCGCGCCGTCGCCACGTTGGGCGTCAGGCTGAGAATCGGCGAGCTCGGCCGCTCACGAGAGGCACGCAGGCTGGATCGACCCGATTCGGTGTAGTTCACCAGCGCCGCGACCGGAAGGATGCTGCTGATACGGCGAATGGCGCAGCTGATGGCGTCGGGCAGTGTCGCTTCGGCATTCGGGCGATGAACGTCCAGCTGGGCCTGGAACTCCGGACCGCTTTCCACCTGACGGATGATCTTGCTCATCATGCTGACCGCCTCCAGCGGATAGTCGCCTGACGCGGTTTCCGCCGAGAGCATCACCGCATCGGCCCCCTCGGCTACGGCATTGGCGACGTCTGTGACCTCGGCGCGGGTCGGGGCCGGGGAGAAGCGCATCGACTCGAGCATCTGCGTGGCCACCACCACCGGCCGCCCCAGCTGGCGGCAGGTGCGAACGATGTTTTTCTGGATGCGCGGAACGTTCTCGGCGGGTACCTCGACGCCCAGGTCTCCGCGCGCCACCATGATTGCATCGCTCAAACGAGCGATTTCCCGCAGATGCTGCACGGCCGACGGCTTTTCGATCTTGGCCATGAGGAAGGCGCGGCCGCCGATCAGCTCGCGGGCTTCGTGAATGTCCTGCGGGCGCTGGACGAACGACAGCGCCACCCAGTCGACACCCAGCTCCAGCCCGAAGGCCAGGTCGCGGCGGTCCTTCTCGGTCAGGGGGCTCAATTCGAGCACCGCTTCGGGCACGTTGACGCCCTTGCGATCGGACAGCTCGCCACCGGCCACCACCCGCGTATCGATGGCGTCGGCGTGCTTGGCGATCACCGTCAGACGCAGGCGACCGTCGTCCACCAGCAGGCTCATGCCCGGCTGAAGCGCGTCGATGATCTCCGGGTGCGGCAGGTTGACCCGTGTGGCATCGCCTGGTGTCGGGTCGAGGTCGAGGCGCAGGGTCTGGCCGCGGGTCAGCTGCACCTTGCCTTCGGCAAAGCGACCGACACGCAGCTTCGGCCCTTGCAGATCCATGAGGATGCCGATCGGCTGGTTCAGCTGGCGCTCCACTTCGCGAATCCAGCCAAAGCGCTCGGCATGATCGGCGTGCTCGCCATGGCTGAAGTTGAGGCGGAACAGGTTGACGCCGTTCTCCACCAGTTCGCGTACATCATCGATGCTGCGGGTGGCAGGGCCCAGGGTGGCGAGGATCTTGACCTTCTTGTCGGGTGTCATGGCAGGCTCTATCGGCAGTTGTTTTTATGAAACGTGCGTAGCAGACGCGTGTAACAGACGCGTGTAACAGACGCGTGTAACAGGCGCGTGCAGCAGACGCGCGTCGCGCCGCCCCTAGCGGGACGGCGGCAGAATCAGGATCGCGCGGAAGTCGTTGACGTTGGTGCGCGTCGGGCCGGTCATCAGCAGGGCGTCGAGCGCCTGGAAATAGCCGTAGCCATTGTTGTTGGCCAGCTCGTCCGCCGCGCTGAGCCCGAGGGCTTCGGCGCGTGCATAACTGTCTGGCGTCATCAGGGCGCCGGCATTGTCTTCCGAACCGTCGATGCCGTCGGTGTCGCCGGCCAGCGCATAGACGTTGGGCAGGCCTTGCAGGTTCTCCGTGAGGCTCAGGAGGAACTCGGCATTGCGGCCGCCACGGCCGTTGCCGCGCACCGTCACCGTGGTTTCACCGCCGGAGAGGATCACGCAGGGCGGGGTGATCGGCTGGCCGTGCAGGACCACCTGACGTGCGATGCCGCCGTGCACCTTGGCCACTTCCCGCGACTCGCCTTCCAGATCACCGAGAATCAGCGGCGTAATGCCGGCGGCTCGCGCTTTCTCGGCTGCGGCATCGAGGGACTGCTGCGGTTTGGCGATCAGTTGGAAATGGCTGCGGGACAGGCAGGGATCGTTCGGCTTGACGGTTTCCGAGCGGGGATCTTCCAGCCAGGCGCGGACGTTCTCAGGGATCTCGATGTCGTAGCGCGCCAGAATCGCCAGCGCCTCGGCCGAGGTGGTCGGGTCGGCCACGGTCGGGCCAGAGGCGATCACTGTGGCTTCATCGCCGGGCACATCGGAAATCGCGTAGGTGTAGACGCTGGCCGGCCAGCAGGCCTTGGCCAGGCGACCGCCCTTGATCGCCGAGAGGTGCTTGCGCACGCAGTTCATCTCGCCGATGTGGGCACCGGAGCGCAGCAGCGCCTTGTTGATCGCCTGTTTGTCGGCAAGGCTGATGCCTTCGGCCGGCAGCGCCAGCAAGGACGAGCCGCCGCCGGAGAGCAGGAAGATCACCCGGTCGCTTTCCTCAAGGTTGCTGACCATCTCCAGCACTCGGCGGGCAACTCGCTCGCCTGCGTCGTCAGGGACGGGGTGCGCGGCTTCGACCACCTCGATCTTGCGGCAATCGGCGCCATGACCGTAGCGCGTCACCACCAGGCCGGAAAGCTCGCCCTCCCAGGCCGCTTCGATGGCTTCGGCCATGGCCGCGGCCGCCTTGCCGGCGCCGATGACGATGGCGCGGCCGCTACGGTCGGCGGGCAGATGGTCGGCCAGTACCTGGCGCGGATGGGCGGCGTCGATGGCGGCGCAGAACAGGTCGCGTAGAAAGGCTTGCGGGTCGAGGCTCATGTACTGCTCCTTCTAATGGGTCTGGAGCCGATTCCAGACCTTAGAGCTCGGCAATGCAAGCGCTAAGGTCTGGAATCGACCCACCCGGCAGTCGGGCCGTGACTCCTCGTGCCGGGCAGGTCGAAAAGGGGGGCCGCCCGAGGGCAGCAGTTGAAACACCGGCTTGGCGTAAGCCTGCTGACGGAAGCGCTTGTGGCGATTCCATCCTGCTCGCGGCCTGGGTTCGCCGAAGCGTAATACCGCGATGCCTGTGTACCGGTGGTCCAACTCTCGGAGCGTCGCGGCCTCGGGCTTGCGCTATCCCACCACTTGGATTCTGTCTGTCCGAAAAGTGGGCGCGCTAGCTCGATTCCTCGGGCTCGGAGCTGTTTCAGTCCTTGCGGATCGAGAAGTTGGCCATGTGTTCCAGACCCTTGATCAGCGCCGAATGGTCCCAGTTGCTGCCGCCGATGGCCGCGCAGGTGCTGAAGACCTGCTGGGCATTGGCGGTGTTGGGCAGGTTCAGGCCCAGCTCGCGAGCGCCGGCCAGGGCGAGGTTGAGGTCCTTCTGGTGCAGGCTGATGCGGAAGCCCGGATCGAAGGTGCCCTTGACCATGCGCTCGCCGTGTACTTCGAGAATCTTCGAACTGGCGAAACCACCCATCAGGGCTTCACGAACACGCGCCGGATCAGCACCGTTCTTGGCGGCGAACAGCAAGGCCTCGCCGACCGCCTGGATATTCAGCGCAACGATGATCTGGTTGGCCACCTTGGCCGTCTGGCCGGCGCCGTTTTCACCGACCAGGGTGATGTTCTTGCCCATCACCTGGAACAGCGGCAGGGCGCGGGCGAAGCTTTCTTCGCTACCACCGACCATGATCGACAGGCTCGCGGCCTTGGCACCGACTTCACCGCCGGACACCGGCGCGTCGAGGTAGCGGGCGCCAGTGGCGTTGATCTTCTCGGCGAAGCCTTTGGTGGCGCTGGGGGAGATCGAGCTCATGTCGATCACCAGCTTGCCCTGGCCGACGCCTTCAGCGACGCCGTTCTCGCGGAACAGGACGTCTTCGACCTGGGGCGTGTCGGGCACCATGATGATGATGAACTCGGCTTCCTGAGCCACGTCTTTTGGTGTGGGAAGGGCGACCGCGCCCGCTTCGACCAGCACGGCGGGTGCCGGGTCGTGGTGTTCGGACAAGAACAGGCTGTGGCCCGCTTTCTGGAGGTTCTGAGCCATGGGCAGGCCCATGATGCCGGTGCCGATAAATCCGATCTTAGCCATGAGTGTTCTCCTTTTTCATTCAGTTCGAGTCAGACAGCGTTGTGCGCTTTCATCCAGCCAAGGCCGGCTGCGGTGGTGGTGGCCGGCTTGTACTCGCAGCCGACCCAGCCCTGGTAGCCGATGCGGTCCAGATGCTCGAACAGGAAGTGGTAGTTGATCTCACCGGTACCCGGCTCGTTGCGCCCGGGGTTGTCGGCCAGTTGCACGTGGTTGATCGCCGCCAGGTTGGTTTCGATGGTCCGCGCCAGGTCACCTTCCATGATCTGCATGTGATAGATGTCGTATTGCAGGAACAGGTTGTCGCTGCCGACCTTGGCGCGGATTTCCATGGCCTGCGAGGTGTTGTTCAGGAAGAAACGCGGGATATCGCGGGTGTTGATCATCTCCATGACCAGGCGGATGCCCTCGGCTTCCAGCTTCTTCGCCGCGTAGCGCAGGTTCTCGATGAAGGTCCTTTCCAGTTCGTCCAGGTCCGCGCCTTTCGGGGCGATACCGGCCAGGCAGTTGACCTGGGTGTTGCCCAGTACCTTGGCGTAAGCGATCGCCTTGTCGACACCGGCACGGAACTCCTCGACCCGGGCTGGATCGCAGGCCACGCCGCGGTCGCCGTTGGCCCAGTCACCGGCCGGCAGGTTGAACAGCACCTGGGTCAGGCCGTTGGCGTCCAGACGCGCCTTGATCTCTTCTGCCGGGTAGTCGTAGGGGAACAGGTACTCGACGCCGCTGAAGCCGGCTTCGGCAGCGGCGGCGAAGCGGTCGAGAAAGTCCATCTCGGTGAACAGCATGGACAGGTTGGCGGCAAAGCGGGGCATATGGATTTCCTTCTGTCTGTAGGGACACTTATGTGTTGCTTTGCGGTGGTGCGGTAACCACCTTGGTACTGCATGCGGTGGATGTGCTTCGCGACATCCACCCTACGATCCCGAGGGGTTCCTGCCGTAGGGTGGAAGACGGCGAAGCCTCTTCCACGCGTTGGTGGCAGGTCGCGCTCGGTGTAACGGTCAATCCAGCAACGCGATCGCGGTCGGTGCGTCTTCCCGGACCTCGGCCAGCGGCTCGAATTCGTTGATGGCGTCGATCTCGGTGCCCATGGCGATGTTGGTCACCCGCTCGAGGATTACCTCGATCACCACCGGCACCTGATGCTCGGCCATCCACGCCTGGGCCTGTTCGATGGCCGGTTGCAGGTCTTCCTGGCGGAACACGCGGATTGCCTTGCAGCCCAGCCCCTCGACCACCGCGACGTGGTCGACGCCGTAGCCTTCCATGCCGCTCTGGTCGGCATTGATGTTCTCGAAGCCCAGCTGCACGCAGTAATCCATCTCGAAACCGCGCTGCGCCTGCCGAATCAGGCCGAGGTAGGCGTTGTTCACCAGAATGTGGATGTAGGGCAGCTTAAACTGCGCACCCACGGCCAACTCCTCGATCATGAACTGGAAGTCGTAGTCGCCCGAAAGCGCCACCACCTTGCGTGTCGGGTCCGCGGCAACCACGCCGAGCGCTGCCGGGATGGTCCAGCCGAGCGGGCCGGCCTGGCCACAGTTGATCCAATGGCGTGGCTTGTAGACGTGCAGGAACTGCGCGGCGGCGATCTGCGACAGGCCAATGGTGCTGACGTAGCAGGCGTCCTTGCCGAACGCGTTGTTCATGCACTGGTACACGCGCTGCGGCTTCATCGGCACCGAGTCGAAGTGGGTCTTGCGCAGCAGGGTGCGCTTGCGCTCCTGGCAGTCTGCGGCCCAGCTGCTGCGGTCCGGCAGCTTGCCAGCCGCTTTGCGTTCCTTGGCGACTTCGACGAACAGCTTCAGCGCGGCACCGGCATCGGAGGTGATGCCGAAGTCCGGCGAGAACACCCGGCCAATCTGGGTCGGCTCGATATCCACGTGGACGAATTTGCGGTCCTTGGTGTAGACGTCGATCGAACCGGTGTGGCGGTTGGCCCAGCGGTTGCCGATGCCGAGCACGAAGTCCGAGGCCAGCATGTTGGCGTTGCCGTAGCGATGGCTGGTCTGCAGACCGCACATGCCGGCCATCAGCGGATGGTCGTCAGGGATCGAGCCCCAGCCCATCAGCGTCGGGATCACCGGCACGCCAACGGTCTCGGCGAACTCAACCAGCAGCGCTTCGGCACCGGCGTTGTAGATGCCGCCACCGGCGACGATCAACGGACGCTCGGCGGCGCAGAGCATGTCGATGGCTTTCTCGACCTGCTTGCGGGTCGCCGCAGGCTTGTAGACGGAAAGCGGCTCGTAGGTATCGACGTCGAACTCGATCTCGGCCATCTGCACGTCGAACGGCAGGTCGATCAGCACCGGGCCCGGGCGACCGGAGCGCATGACGTGGAAGGCCTGCTGGAACACGCGCGGCACCAGTGCCGGCTCACGCACGGTCACGGCCCACTTGGTCACCGGCTTGGCGATGGACTCGATGTCCACGGCCTGGAAGTCTTCCTTGTACAGACGCGCACGCGGCGCCTGGCCGGTGATGCAGAGAATCGGGATGGAGTCGGCCCAGGCGGAATACAGACCGGTGATCATGTCGGTGCCGGCCGGGCCCGAGGTGCCGATGCACACGCCGATGTTGCCCGCCTTGGTGCGGGTATAGCCCTCGGCCATATGCGAGGCGCCTTCGACGTGGCGGGCCAGAATGTGACGGATGCTGCCGTCGGCGCGCAGGGCGGAATACAGCGGGTTGATCGCCGCACCGGGAATGCCGAAGGCAGTATCGATGCCTTCCTTGCGCAATACCGCTACGGCGGCATCGATTGCTCTCATTCGGGCCATGGGTCTTTCCTCCTGACTCTTGGATTTGTTCACGATCTGCTGCGTGTCTCTCTCGCAACAGCGTGTCTGGTTCTTGTTCGATAGTTTTTATACGTGGCCCAAGGATGAAGGCCTGGAAGAAATGAGGGAATTGGTCGAAACTTCAGTTCTGTCGATATCAGGAGTATCGAATGGATCGCTACACAACCTTGCACAGCTTCGTGCTGGTGGCCGAGAACGGTAGTTTTGCCGCCGCTGCGCTGAAGGAAGGCGTGACGCCGGTGGTGATGGGGCGCCGGCTCGATGCGCTGGAGCGGCACCTGGGCGTCAAGCTGATGCACCGTTCCACGCGCGGGCTGGCGTTGACCGATCTGGGCGAGCAGTACCTGGAACGCGCCCGCGGGCTGCTCAAGGATTTCGACGAAGCGGATGCGAGCATCAGCCACGACCGCACCTCGGTACGCGGACACCTGGTGGTCTCGGCGCCGGCGGCGTTCGGTCGCCGGCATATCGGCCCGCATGCCCCGGCGTTCCAGGCGCGATATCCGGACCTGCAGCTGTCGTTCAACTTCACCGACAGCGTGGTCGATCTGGTGCGCCACGGCTATGACATGGGCATCCGCATCGGCGAGGTGACCGACCCCAACTACGTCGCCATTAAGCTGTTCCCCAACCGCCGCGTGGTCTGCGGCTCGCCGGATTATTTCGAGCGCCAGGGTGTGCCACGGACCCTGGAAGACCTCACGCGGCACAATTGCCTGGCCTTCAACCTGCAAGGCGGGCAGCAGCGTGGCTGGACCTTCCTGCGTGACGGCAAACAGGTGGCGATCCGCGTGGCCGGCAACCTGGACTGCAACGACGGCGAGTTGCTGTTCGGTTGGGTCAAGCAGGGGCTGGGGATCGGCTGGCGCTCGACCTGGGAGATCCAGGCCGAGCTCAAGCGCGGCGAGCTGGTGACGGTCCTCGACGAGTACGCACTACCGGCCTACGACATCCAGGCGGTGTACCCACAGCAGCGCTACCTGCCGGCGAAGGTGCGCTTCTTCATCGATTACCTGAAGACGATCTACAACGCGCCGGGTTACTGGGAAAACCGCTGAGGCGGACTGGGCTGTAGGTCATGCGGTGCCCGGTTTTTTGCATATAGCCTGAGCAGCTATCGGGCTCTCATTCGCGGTCAAGACCGCTCCCACGGGGGAGGTGTCCGCTCGGCTATTGTGGGAGCGGTCTTGACCGCGATCTTGCATGTGTCGAACCACGCCCCCCCCGGGCGGATGGCGACAGGGGATCGCTAGCTAGCACATAGCCTGGCCGGTCCACTTGGCTTCCATTCGCGGTCGAGACCGCTCCCACGGTGGATGGTGTCCGCTCGGCTATTGTGGGAGCGGTCTTGACCGCGATCTTGCATATGCCGAACCACACCGCCCAGGGCGAATGACGACAAGGGATCGCTAGCTTGCGCACAGCCTGGACGGTCCACTTGGCTCTCATTCGCGGTCAAGACCGCTCCCACGGGGGAGGTGTCCGCTCGGCTATTGTGGGAGCGGTCTTGACCGCGATCTTGGATATGTCGAACCACGCTGCCCCGGGGCGGGTGGCAACAAGGGGTCGCTAGCTAGCGCATAGCCTGGACGGTCATTTGGCTCCCATTCGCGGTCGAGACCGCTCCCACGGGGGTATGGCGTCCGCTCGGCTATTGTGGGAGCGGTCTTGACCGCGATCTTGCATATGTCGAACCACGCCGCCCCGGGCGAATGGAGACAATGGGTCGCTAGCTTGCGCACAGCCTGGACGGTCCACCTTGGCTCTCATTCGCGGTCAAGACCGCTCCCACAGGGGAGGTGTCCGCTCGGCTATTGTGGGAGCGGTCTTGACCGCGATCTTGGATATGCCGAGCTACTTCACCCAGGGCGAATGGAGACAAGGGATCGCTAGCTAGCGCATAGCCTGGACGGTCCACTTGGCTCTCATTCGCGGTCAAGACCGCTCCCACGGGGGATGGTGTCCGCTCGGCTATTGTGGGAGCGGTCTTGACCGCGATCTTGAATATGTCGAACCACGCCGCCCCCGGGCGGATGGCGACAGGGAATCGCTAGCTAGCACATAGCCTGGACGGTCACTTGGTCCTCATTCGCGGTCGAGACCGCTCCCACGGGGGTATGGCGTCCGCTCGGCTATTGTGGGAACGGTCTTGAACGCGATCTTGCATATGCCGAACCACGCCGCCCCGGTGCGAGTCACAACAAGGGTCATGTATCGGCGCGAGGCTACCCGTGGACTCCCTGAAAATCGCCACTTTCAACATCAACGGTATCCGCGCGCGGCGGAGCAATCTGCTCGAATGGCTGGAGCGAGAGCAGCCCGACGTGGTTTGCCTGCAAGAGCTGAAGGCGCAGGACGCCGACTTTCCCATCGATGACATCCGTGCGGCCGGTTACGGTGCGATCTGGCTCGGGCAGAAGTCCTGGAATGGCGTGGCGATCCTGTCACGCGGCGACGATCCGCTGGAGATCCGCCGCGGCCTGCCCGGTGACTCGGACGACAGCCACAGCCGTTATCTGGAGGCCGCAGCGCACGGCATCATCGTCGCCTGTCTTTACCTGCCCAACGGCAACCCGCAGCCGGGGCCGAAGTTCGACTACAAGCTGGCCTGGTTCGAGCGCCTGATCGAGCATGCGGCGGGGCTGTTCGACAATGGCCACCCCGTGGTGCTGGCCGGCGACTACAACGTGGTGCCCACCGACGAGGACATCTACAACCCGCGCTCCTGGACCAAGGATGCGCTGCTGCAGCCGGAAAGCCGCGCCTGTTACCAGCGCCTTCTGCAGCAGGGCTGGACCGATGCGCTGCGCGCGAAATATCCCGACGAGCGCATCTACACCTTCTGGGATTACTTTCGACAGCATTGGCAAAAGAACTCCGGTCTGCGCATCGACCACCTCCTGCTCAGTGCCGATGTGGCGCCTCGCCTGCTCGATGCGGGCGTCGACCGCTGGGTGCGCGATCAGGACCATGCCAGTGACCACGCACCGACCTGGATCACCTTGGCAGCCGCCGGCAGCGATGCGCCCAAAAGGCCAACCAAGCGCCGGCCGTCGTCCGCCGCCGAGTAGCGGCTGAATCGGCGCTAGGCTCAAACATGAGGCTTTGCAACCGTTCCGGCCAGTGCCGCCAACGTTGAGACGCCTACGATTCTAGTGCGCTGGTTGAATGAGCGGAGTACCCACCATGAGCCGGGATACCGATCTGGATTACAGCAGCCTATCGCCCTTGAAACTCGGCGGCGAGGAGTCGATCAATCTGTCCATCGACGAGATGTTGGTCGAGGCCCTGGGCGTGGTACGGCGGCACCTGCGCATGGAGGTCGCCTTCATCGGCGAGTTCCGCGAGGGGCGGCGGATATTCCGCCATGTCGAGGGGGACCCACGCGCCATGCCGCTGGCTCTGGCGGTCGGGGAGAGTGGTCCGCTGGAGGAGAGCTATTGCCAGCGAATCGTCGACGGCCGCCTGCCGGAACTGATTCAGGATGCGGCAGGGATTCAGGAAGCGCTGACACTGCCGCAGACGCTCAGTGTGCCGATCGGCGCGCATGCCAGCGTGCCGATTCGCTTCAGCGATGGGTCGCTGTACGGGACCTTCTGCTGCTTCGCAACGCAACCTGACAGAACCCTGGATGGCTGCGATCTGACCGCCTTGCGCCTGTTCGCCCGCTTCGCAGGGGGCTTGCTCGAGCGGCACGCCCTCAGCCAGCGGCAGCACGGCGAGAAGCTCGAGCGCATCAGGACAGTGATGAAAAAACGCGATTTTCGGAGTGTCTACCAGCCGATCTTCCACCTGGCCAACGACACCATCGTCGGCTACGAAGCGCTGGCCCGGTTTCGTCCGGAGCCCTACCGGTCGCCTGATCGCTGGTTCGACGAGGCCGGTGAGGTCGGGCTGCGCACGGAGCTCGAGCGCATGTTGCTGGAGGCAGCGCTGACCGGCCTGCCACTGATTCCTGATAACGTCTACCTGTCGTTGAACGTCTGTCCGGATGCCCTGGTGGACGGTTCGGTGGTGGAGCTGCTTGCCAGTCAGCCGCTGCACCGCTTGATGCTCGAGGTGACCGAACACCGCTCCATCGTCGACTACAGCCTGATCGCGGAGATTCTCGAGCCGCTGCGCCGCGCCGGCCTGCGCCTGGCGGTCGACGATGCGGGCGCCGGTTATGCCAGCTTCCGGCACATCCTCAAACTCAAACCGGACGTCATCAAGCTCGATCGGAGCCTGATCAACAACGTCGACCACGACAGCGACTGCTGCGCCATGGCCGCGGCGCTCATCCGCTTCGCCGAGCAGACGGGCAGCAAGGTGGTCGCCGAGGGCGTCGAAACGGATGGCGAACTGGCGGTATTGCGCGGCTTGCAGGTGACCAATGCCCAGGGCTTCCTGCTGGGGATGCCGCAGCCGCTGGCCGCCTCGACTCGGTGAGCAGGCGCGAGGCAGGGCAGGGCTGTAGCAACATCGGACGCCTGCCGTCGAGCACCCTCAGCAATCGCGCCATGGCAGTCGGCGCCGCGCGCACCTACAATCCGCGCCACAGCCGCATCGCGAGCCGATCGGGTATCCGGCTGCGCCTGTCCTGGCGTGTCGCCTTCTCGTCCATCGGAGCCCCGCATTGACCATGTTCCGCTCCCGTCGCGCCCCGGTCTGGTTGGCCACCTTCGCGGTGTTGCTGCATCTGTTGGCGATGCCGCTGATGGGCAACGCTGCGCCGATGATGGGCATGGCGGGACACTGCGCAGCGGCCGAGGCTCGCCAGCACGGTGGGCATCCTCTCGCCGCTCAGGTCGAGACGGGGCAGAAGGAGCACGCCGCGCATAGCGATCAGTCCGAGCCGAAACCCGCTGCCCATGCGCTCGGGATGCCTTGCTGCTGTGCCGCAGGCGCCGCGGCGCTGGCGGCGATCACACCCAGCACACCGCAGTTGCCGCTGCTGCGCCGCGCCGCCCTGGGCCTGCTGCCGCTGGCCAACGCCGTGCACGCTTCGCCGCGGTACTGCTGGCCGAGCCTCAATCCGCGCGCGTCCCCAGTCGTCTGATCGATCACTCCCGGTTTGCCCATGGCCGGCGGTCGCGTTGCGCGTCGCTGGCTTGCCTGCCGCTGGCCTTGTTCGGCCGCGGCCCCCGATCGAGCGAACACCCATGTCTGCACCAATTTCCGGCGCCCGTTCCGAGGCGCCATCTTCGTTGTCCCGAACGCAACAACCGCTGCTCGGCTTGTTGATTCGTCTGCATCTGTATGTCGGGCTGCTGGTCGGCCCGTTCATCTTCGTCGCGGCCTTGAGCGGCTTGGTCTACGCCCTGACCCCGCAACTGGAGAACCGCCTGTATGCGGCGCAGCTGTACACCGACAGCACCGGCACGGCGCTGCCGCTGGCGCGCCAGGTCGAGGTGGCCCAGGCCTACGTCGGAGAGGCCGCGACCCTGTCGGCGGTGCGTCCGGCACCCCAGCCGGGCAGCACGACGCGGGTGATGTTCAGGACGGCCGCGCTGGGCGATTCGGAAAGCCGCGCCGTGTTCATCGATCCGGTCACCGCCGACATCCGCGGTGACCTGCCGGTGTACGGCACCAGCGGCGTGCTGCCGCTGCGCACCTGGCTCGATCAGTTTCACCGCAGCCTGCTGCTGGGCGAGCCCGGCCGGCTGTACAGCGAGCTGGCCGCGTCCTGGCTCTGGGTCGCCGTGTTGGGCGGGCTGGCGCTATGGTGGATTCGCCGCCGGCCACGCGGTACGGCGCGGCCACGCCGGCAGGGGGTGCGTCACTGGCATGCGACCCTGGGGCTGTGTCTGTCGATCGGCCTGTTGTTCTTTTCTGCCACGGGGCTGACCTGGTCGCGCTGGGCCGGCGACAACATCGGCGTCGCCCGTGCCGCGCTGGGCATGTCGACGCCGAGTGTTTCCACCGCGCTGGATGGTGCGACCGCCGCGCCGCTCGGCGAGCACGCCCACCACGCGGGGATGGCGATGCCGGCGCCGCAACCACAGGATTCAACGCTGTTCGACGCCGTGCTCGCCGCCGCGCGTAAGGCCGGTATCGACGCCGGCAAGCTGGAAATCCTACCGGCCAGCGCGCCGGATCGTGCCTGGACGGTGACCGAGATCGACCGCAGTTGGCCGACCCAGGTCGATGCCGTGGCGGTCGACCCGCGCACTTTGCGCATCACCGACCGCATCGACTTCGCCACCTTCCCGCTGGCCGCCAAGCTCACGCGCTGGGGTATCGACGCGCACATGGGCGCGCTGTTCGGCCTGGCCAACCAGTTGTTGCTGGCAGCCACGGCGCTGGGACTGGCGACGCTGGTGGCCTTCGGTTATGTGATGGGGTTGCGGCGCGCTACGGCGCAGCGCATTGGCCTGGTGCAGTCGCTGGCGGCGCTGTCGCCGTCGGCGCGGTTGATGACGCTGGCCTTGACCGTGCTGTTCTGCATCTTCCTGCCGGTGCTGGGCGTCAGTTTGCTGCTGTTCGTGATCGGCGAGGTGGTGCTCGACGGCTTGGTGCGGTCGCGCCGGCTGCGAGTCGATCAGCCGGGCTGAGGCGGTTCGCGGCTGGCTCGCCAGCCGCCCCCGAGCACCTGGTACAGGCGGATCAGCGCATTGAGCTGGCTTTCGCGCAATTGCACGACGGCCAGCTCGGTGTTGAACAGGTTGCGCTGGGCATCGAGGGTTTCCAGGTAGGACGAATAACCCGCGCGGTAGCGGTCTTCGGCGTAGGTCAGTGAGCGCGCCAGTACGGCGCGCCGTGCGGAGACGCGCGCGAGCTGCTGGCGCAGGTTGCCGACCGCGGCCAGGCTGTTCTCCACTTCATTGAAGGCTTGCAGGGCTGTGGCGCGGTAAGCGAACGCCGCCTGATCGCGCTGAGCGGTGGCAATGTTCACACCGGCTTCCAGCCGACCGGCGTTGAAGATCGGCGCCAGTACGCTGGCGCCCAGGTCCCAGACCCGCACCGGGTCGTAATCCAGCGAGTTGACGAACAGCTGGCCGAGGCTGGCCGACAGCTGAACCTGGGGCAAGAAACGGTCACGTTGGGCTTGCAGGTTCAGGCTGCTGGCAGCCAGCAGCAACTCGGCCTGCTGAATGTCCGGGCGGCGGCGCAGCAGGCTGGACGGCAGTACGCCGGGCACCGCTGGCGGCTCGAGGGCCAAGAGGCCGGCGCCGCGTTCGATCTGGCCAGGCAGGCGCCCAGTGAGCAGGCGCAGGGCGTTTTCTTGCTCGCGGATCGCCTGCTGCAAGCGCGGCAGCAGTTCGGCCGCGGCTTCGTACTCCGACTGCGCCTGGGTCAGCTCCAGTTGCGAGGTGTAGCCGAGGCCGGCGCGGTCTTCAGCAACGCGTAGCGCCTCCTGCCGGGACTTGACCGTCTCTCGGGTCACGTACAGCTGCCGATCCAACGACAGCAGCGAGACGTAGGCCCGGGCGGTGGTGCTGGCCACCGCCAGACGCACCGCGTCGCGTTCGGCTTCGCTGGCCTGGAACTGCAGTTCGGCCGCGTCGCGCAGGCGCCGTAGCCGTCCCCAAAGATCGACTTCGTAGGACACCTGCAGCGAAGGCTGCACGGCGGTGGTATGCGTGATGCCCAGCACGCTCAGCTCGCGCTGGCGTTGTGCACCCAGCACGGCGTCCAGCGATGGCAGCAGGGCGGCATGCGACAGCTGGATCTGCTCGCGCGCCTGCTCGACCCGCGAGGCGGCGCTCAGCACATCGGTGTTGTTGGCCAGGGCGGCCTCGACCAGCGCGGTCAGCTGCGGGTCGGCGAAGGCTTCCCACCAGGTTACGGAAATCTCCGCCGGTTTCGCCCTTGGCTCGCGCCAGTCGGCCGGCGGGGCGAACGTGGCCTCGGGTGGCAGCGGTTTTCGGGGCGGCATGCAGCCGGCCAGCGGCAGCAGCAACAGCGCTGTCAGCAGGCAGGGCAGGGCGCAGGGGCGACGGCTCATTGCGCGTCGTCCGCGACCGGTTGCTCGGTTGGCACGGCGGCGCCGGTGTCGACGTGGGTCACCACCGAGAGCCCCGGGCGCAAACGCTGGGCCAAAGGCTGGTCCGGATCGATGGAAATACGCACCGGGACGCGCTGGACCACCTTGGTGAAGTTGCCGGTGGCGTTGTCCGGGCGCAACACGCTGAATTCCGAACCGGTGGCCGGCGCCAGCCGCTGGACGTGTCCGCTCAGGCGCGCGCCGTCCAGTGCGTCGACCTCGATCTGCACCGGCTGGCCGGGCCGCATGGCGAACGTCTGGGTCTCCTTGTAATTGGCGATCACCCAGAGCTGTTCCGGCACCAGATAGAGCAGTTGCGAACCGGCGGTCACGTACTGGCCCTGGCGTACCGTGACCTCGCTGACCTGGCCGTCGCGTGGCGCCTCGATCACCGTGTTATCCAGGTCGATCCGCGCCCGTTGCAGCGCGGCTTCGGCGATTTCGACCTGCGCCTGCAGGCCGCCGCGGGAGACTTCGCTGGCCTTGAGCGTCTGCTCGGCGATGGCGATCGCCGCCTGCGCCTGCTTCACCCGGGCCGCTGCGGCCCGGGCACCGGCGCGGATCTGGTCGCGCTCGCGGATCGAGACCGAACCGCGCTGGGCCAGCTCGTTGACGCGCTTTTCGTCGGCCAGGGCGCGTTGCAGCTCGGCCTCGGCGGAGGACAGTTCGGCACGACGAGAAGCCAGCGTCGCCTCGTTCGAGGCCAGGGTCTGCTCGAGGTTTTCCAGATCGAAGCGTCGTGCGGCCAGTTCGGCACGGCGCTGCTCGACGGTCTGGCGGTACTGGCGATCGTCGATGCGCACCAGTGTCTGCCCCTGGGCGACCCGTTCGAAATCCTGCACCAGGACTTCGGTCACGTAGCCGTTGACCTGCGGTGCGAGAACCGTGATCTGCCCGCGCACGTAGGCGTTCTCGGTGACCGCCACGCGGCCGCTGAACGGCCACAGCTGCCAGGCATAGAGGATCGCCAGCACGCCGACCAGTGCGACCACCACCATCAGGATGACCGAGCGACGGCTCGGCTTGATGGTCTTCGGCGGGTCGTCAGGTGCCGGGCCGGCATCGGTCGCGGCCGCCGACGGTTGCGGCGGCTGGGCGGGCTGGAGGTTTTCCGGGTCCTCGGTTTGGGTACGTTCACTCATGGAGAGGCCGCGTTCCTGTTCTGCTGCGCGATGCGCAGGGTGCGATAGAGCGTCCAGCCGAATACCGCGATGGCAAGTATGCCGATCAGCCGGAAAACGTCATTGAAGGCCAGCACGTTGGCTTCACGCGTGGCCGCCTGGCTCAACTGCGCCGCACTCTGTGCCTGGCGCAGGCGCGGGTCGGTCTGGCGCGGCGTCAGCGCCTGGCTCTGGGCTTGCAGGCGCGCGGCGACGCGGGGGTCGCCGGGCACCACCTGTTCGGTCAGGTGACTGGAGTGGTATTTCTCGCGCATCACCTGATAGGTACCGAACAGCGCTGGCGCCGCCAGGCCGCCGAGGCTCTGGGTCATAGTGAACAAGACGATGAAGGTCACCAGATAGTTCGGCCCGTTGCGCAGCGCCCGCCCGATGCCGGTGATCAGCAGCGGCCCGAGGAACATGCCACTGGCGAAGGCGAGCAGGCCCTGGCTGAGAAACATGTTGTGCGGGCGGGTCAGGTTGGTTGCGTCGATGTCGAGAAAGCTGGCGATGGCGATGAGCACGATCGACAGAAGGATCTGCGGGAAGGCCATCGATGGGCTGAACGTCATCGCGCTGCCGGCGATGCCCATGGTCAGCCCCAGGAGAATGACCGCGTACAGCGGCTGAAGCTGTTCGGTACCCATGCCGAGCGTTTGCAGCAGGCCGACCGCGCCGTAGGTCTGTTCGGACAGCAGCAGGCGCAGCATCAGCGCTCCGAAGGTGAAGCGCAGCATCTCGGCGGTGCCCAGCCAGCGCGTGTGCAGCAAAGGGTTGCGGCGGTGATGCTCGATCATGAACGCCGCGCAGATGAGCAATAGCGCGGCGATCAGCGCGTAACCGAGCCACGGTTGCTCGGTCCACCAGAGGATTCGGCCCTGCGCGAACACCGCAGCGATCAACGCCAGGGCAGGAGCGAGCAGGGCGAAGGTGAGAAAATCCAGCGGCTCGAAGACCTTGATGCGCTCGCCCAGCGGCAACTTGAGCACCACCACCGCGGCCAGCGAGCACAGCGCCAGGCCGCTCTCGAACACGTATAGGCGATGCCACTCGCCCATCTCCAGCAATGCCGGCGACATCAGCCAGGCCAACGGCGTGCCCAGCTGGGAAATGCCGAAACCGAGAATCACCGCCTTCGGCAGGTCGGACTTGCGAAACGCCTGGAGCATGTAGAACAGGCCCAGCGACGAGGTGGTGGCCGCCGCCAGGCCGCTGGCCGCACGCACGAAGATGGCCATCTCCAGCCCCTCGACGAACACATGGGCGATGCTGAGCAGGGCATAGAGCGTCAAACCGATCTCGGCGAAGCGGCGCAGGCCGTACTGCTGACGGAACTTGATCATCAGCAGATTGGCGGACACGTTGACCATGAAATAGGCCGCCGGCAGCCAGGCCGCCTGCGAGGGCGTCAGGCCGAGGTCGCCCTGGATGCTCGGCAGGTTGGCGATGAACAAGGCATTGCCCAGGCCACCGGTGATGCCCACCAGCACGGCGACACAGGCATAGGCGATGCGCACCGGCATCGGATGCAGCAGGATCGCCGGGGATCCGGGCATCGAAGGACGTTCATGCGGTTCCCAGCGGGGAACGGGAGCGAGGTATTGCGGCATCGGTATGGCTCGAATGCGGTGAAAAAACAGCACGCACGTCTGACGCGGTTGGACGGCGTCCTTCTTCGGACAATCATCCGGCGGAAATGATTGGCGCCAAGTTTCGGAAGCGGTAAAACCGGTCCGCTGCGTTCCCGCGGGCCGGCTGACGCGCGTCGGTCGGTGATCGTGGCGCGGCGCCAACCGACCCTTGTTGTCCCGGTCTCCAGCCAGCAGCCGCTCTGTCTTTCCGATCTCTGCCTGCCTCCGCGCCAGGCCCTTGCGCTGGCTCTGGCGGGTTGCTGATTACCCTCAGCGAAGCACGCCTCGATGAAGATAATAATAATTCGTGTTTGACACTGATTATCATCAAGCCTAGCTTCTCGGATCAAGATCGTTGACCGGAGTGAAGAGCCGTGCACCAGATGCCCTACGACTTCATCGCCATTGGCGTTGGTCCCTGCAATCTCGGACTCGCCTGCCTGACGGCGCCGCTGCCCGCCGTGCGCAGCCTGTTCCTCGAGCGCAAGCCCGAATTCAGCTGGCACCCGGGCATGCTGCTCGACGGTACGACGCTGCAAAATCCCTTCCTTGCCGATCTGGTCTCGATGGCCGATCCCACCAGCCCGTTCAGCTACCTCAACTACTGCAAGCAGCAGGGCCGGCTGTATACCTACTACATCCGCGAGAACTGGTACCTCGACCGCCAGGAGTTCGACCGCTACTGCCGCTGGGCGGCGTCGCGGCTGGATAACCTGCGCTGCGGTCACGAGGTGCATGCGATCAGTCACGATGCGGCGTCTGGTCTGTATCAGCTTAGCGGACGCACCGCAGACGGCGCGCCGTTCGCCTATCAGGCCCGCAAACTGGTGATCGGCATCGGCGGCGTGCCGCGCCTGCCGGAGTGCTGTGCGACAGCGGACCACACGCAGCTGGTGCACAGCAGCCGGTATCTCGCCGAGCGTGCGCGCCTGCAGGCCGGGCGCAGCATCACGGTGATCGGCAGCGGGCAGAGCGGGGCGGAGGTCTATCACGACCTGCTACAGAGCTCCGAGCGTCACGGCTACACGCTGAACTGGGTGACCCGCGCGCCGCGCTTCTTTCAGATGGAAAACGCCAAGCTCACCCTCGAACTCATCACGCCCGAATACGGCGACTACTTCCACGGCCTCGACCCGGCCGTCAAAGCCGAAGTGCTGGACGACCAGCGCAGCATCTACAACGGCATCAACCAGTCGCTGATCGAGCGTCTCTACGCCTTGCTCGACGAGCGCAGTCACCGCGACGCCCCACCGACGCGCCTGTTGACCTGCATGGCGCTGGACGCCTGTCGACGTGCCGCAGACGGCCGCGGTTGGGAGCTGGAGTTCCGCCACACCCAGCTCGGCCGCCGCTACCGCCACCGCACCGATGCCGTGGTATTCGCCACCGGCTATCGCTACCAGGTGCCGCCCTTCATCGAGGGCATCCGCGAGCGCATCCGCTGGAACGATCAGGGCCAGTACGTGCCCTCCAAACGCTGGGCGGTGGATCACCACAATCGGGAAATCTACGTGCAGAACGTCGGCCTGCAAAGCCACGGCCTGACCAACCCGGATCTCGGCCTGGCCTGCCACCGCAACAGCCGGTTGCTGGCCGAACTGACCGGCCACGACCACTACCCGAGTGAGCCGCGCACCGCCTTCCAGGATTTCGTGCCAGGCGAGGACAGCGGCTTCGTCGCACTGGAGCGGGAGGCTGTCGGCTCGTGACGCTGCGTACCACCATCCTGATCATGTCCGCCTTCGGCGTGATCAGCGACTCGATCCTCATCGCCTTCTATCCGCAGTTCTTCGAGCTGCGTTACGGCCTCACCAGCCCGGTGCACGTGGGTGCCTACATCGCCGCGATCTCGATCGCCGTTATGTGCATGCTGCCGGTCTGGGCCCGTGTGGCGCGGCGCGTCGAGACCATGCATTTGCTGGCCTGGACCCAGCTGGCCGCCACCAGCTTCTGCCTGCTGGCGATCTGGGCGCCGACGGTCGAGGCGTACTGGCTGCTGACCATGCTGATGTTCATGACCAAGGCCAGCTACCTGCTGATGTTCCCTTACCTGATGCGCCTGGAGCCGGCCGAGCGGCACAGCGTGACCATCGGGCTGCTGTCGGTGGTGATGCACATCGGCGCCATCTTCGGTGCGGCGGTGGGCGGCCTGGCATTGCAGGAGCTCGGCCCGCGCTTCTGCGTGGCGCTGATGGCCGCCGGCGACCTCGCCCAGTTCGGTCTGTGCACCTACCTGATCCGCAGCGGACGGGTGGTGCGCGTGCTCGCCGAGGATGCCGCCGAGCGCGCGGCACCGGCCCCGCGGCGTACGCCCGAGGCGCTGTCGGCGTTGCTCAAGTTGAGCCTGCTGATGTTCCTGTTCGATTTCAGCGCCTATCTGGTACGGCCGTTCTTCACCCTCTACTGGGAGGCGCGCACCGGCATCGTCGAGCCGCTGTTGACCGGCGTCGTCTTTGCCATTCCCGGCATCGTCGCGCTGCTGGCCCTGGCGCTGCGCCACCGCATGGCGAGCCAGCCGCGCTGGGTCGATCACACTTTGCTCAACCTCGTCGTCGGCGCGGTGGGCCTGGCGTTGCAGGCGAGCGAATCGCTGTGGTTGATCGTGGTTGGCCGTTGCCTGTACGGCTGGGCGCTGTACCAGGTGATCGTCAAGCTCGAGGTCACGCTGTTCAAGGTCAGCACGCCACCGATGTATGCGCGCGATTTCGGCGTGACCAATTTCTTCCAGAACCTCGGCGTCCTGCTCTCGTCGTTCAGCGCCGGTTACCTGGTCGACTGGGTCGGCGTGCCCACCAGCTTCGCCATTGCCGCGGCCAGCATGTTGCTGACCGCAGCCATCGACCGCGGCTGGTTCGGTGTCGACCGCCGTCACCGTGCACCTGCGGAGGCCTGCCATGCCTGAACTGATCAAACCCGCGAATAACCGCGCCGCCTTGAATCCGGCTTTCACCCTGCGCCCGCTGCGGCTGGATGACGACGTCGCGATCATCCAGCCCTGGTACCAGATGGATTACGCGCACTTCTGGAACATGCAGGACATGAGCGTCGAGGCGACCACCGATTTCTATCGCGACGCCGCAACGCACGGCTTACAGGCCTACCTCGGTTTTTACGAGGAGCGCCCGGCGTTCGTCCTCGAATGCTACGACCCGCGCCGTGACCCGCTCGGTGACTGCTATCCGGTGCAGCCCGGCGACATCGGCATGCACTTTTTCGTCGGCCCGGCCGAGCGGCCGATCCGTCACTACACCCGCGACGTGCTGCGCACCGTCATGGCTTTCCTCTTCGATGCGCGCGGCGCGCGACGGGTGGTGGTCGAGCCGGACGTGCGCAACGAGCGGGTGCACCGCCTCAACCGGTTGGTCGGCTTCGTCGACGCCGGCACCGTGACGCTGCCCGGCAAGACGGCCCGGCTGGCGTTCTGCACAGCCCACGCTTTCGCTCAATCACTGGAGGAACAGGCCCCATGACGACGTCCCCGAGTCTCGATAGCCCCGCATCGGCAGTTACCCATCTGCACCCCGAGGTGTGGCGCAAGGTGAACCGGCTGCTGGTGCGCAAGGCCATCGCCGAGTTCGCCCACGAGCAGGTGTTCACCCCGTCACGCCTGGACAACGCAGCGCCAGGGGCCTGGGGCCGCTATGAACTGGTCGCCGATACCTCTGGCTGTCGCTACACCTTCAGGGCTCGGCGCATGGCGCTGCGGCACTGGCATGTGGACGCGGCGAGCATAGAGCGGCTCGTCGATGGACAGGCGCAGCCGCTCGATGCGCTGACCTTCGTCATCGATTTCAAGCGCACGCTCGGTATCCCGGCGGACAAGCTGCCGGTGTACCTCGACGAGATCAGCAGCACCCTGTTTGGCGCCGCCTACAAACATTCACGCCCCGGGCTGAGCAGCGCCGAGCTGGCCGACGCCGACTACCAGACGCTGGAAGCGGCGATGATCGAAGGCCACCCCGGGTTCGTCGCCAACAACGGCCGGCTGGGTTTCGATGCGCTCGATTACCACAGCTACGCACCCGAGACCGGCGGACGTTTCGCCATCGTCTGGCTGGCGGTGCACCGCGACAACGCGCACTTTGCCGCCGTGCCCGGTCTCGATCATGAAAGCCTGCTGCGCCAGGAACTGGGCAGCGAGCGCCTCATCGCCTTGCGTCGGCATCTGGCCGGCGAGGGTCTGGATCCGGCCGACTACCTGTTCATGCCGGCGCATCCCTGGCAGTGGTTCAACAAGCTTTCGATTATGTTCGCCGCCGACGTGGCCGAGCGCCGCATCGTGCCCTTGGGGCTCAGCGAAGACCGTTACTGCGCGCAGCAGTCGGTGCGCACCTACTTCAACGTCTCCGCGCCCGAGCGCTGCTACGTGAAGACGTCTCTATCGGTGTTGAACATGGGCTTCATGCGTGGCCTGTCGCCGTACTACATGGCCGGCACACCGGCGATCAACGCCTTCCTCGACGAACTAATCAGCGCCGATCCGGTGCTGCGCGACCATGGCTTCGGCATCCTGCGCGAGGTCGCCTCGGTCGGCTACCGCAACCGCTATTACGAGGCCGCGCTGGAAACCGACAGCCCCTACAAGAAGATGCTTTCGGCGCTCTGGCGCGAGAGTCCGATCCCGCGACTGCAGCCCGGCGAGCGGCTGATGACCATGGCCGCGCTGCTGCACATCGACCCGCAGGGGGCGCCGCTGCTGCCGGAACTGATCCGCCGCTCGGGGCTCACCGCCACGGCCTGGCTGCGTCGCTATCTGGAGGCATTCCTGATCCCGGTGGTGCACTGCTTCTATGCCCATCATCTGGTGTTCATGCCGCACGGCGAGAACCTCATCCTGGTGTTCGAAGGCCACGTGCCGACGCGGGTGTTCATGAAGGACATCGCCGAGGAATCGGCCATCCTCGACAAGGACGCGCAGATGCCCGAAGGGCTCGAACGCCTGGCGGTCGACGTGCCGGAGGACTTCAAGATCCTCGGCATCTTCATCGACATCTTCGACGGTGTGTTCCGCCACATGGCCCAGCTGCTCGACGACAGCGGAACCCTGGAAGAGCAGCGATTCTGGCGCACCGTCGCTGAGTCGGTCCTCGACTACCAGCGCGCCCATCCCGGGCTGGCCGACCGCTTCGCCCGCTACGACTTCTTCGCGCCGACCTTTCTGCATTCGTGCCTCAACCGCCTGCAACTGAAGAACAACCTGCAGATGGTCGACCTGGCCAACCCGGCCGGCAGCCTGATCATGGCCGAGCCACTGGACAACCCGGTGGCGCCGTTCGGCCCCGGGCGGCAGCGGCGCGGCGCCGAAAGCACGGCGGCGCTGACCGTTTAGCCCCACGCGCCACTGGCCCCGATTCGGGGCCATTCGTCCCCGGCCGCGATGCCGGGATCAGGGTTTCGCATGCCTCGAAAAGTGGCAGTGAAGTGGAGCGGCGCGGTCGACCGCGCCAAGGAGCTTGCATGTTCAATCCGAATCGGCTGGCCGGCGCCATCAGCCGTCCAGCCAGGCACGAGCCGCAGCTGGCGATACGTGATTACTGCGACCCGGCTGTTTACGAGCGCGAGCAGGCGCTGATCTTCCGTCACAGCGCCCGCTACGTCGGCCATGAAATGATGGTGCCGCAGCCAGGCGACTGGTACGCGCTGCCGCAGGACGAGCACAGCCGCATCCTGGTGCGCAGCGAGCAGGGCATCGAACTGCTGTCCAACGTCTGCCGGCATCGCCAGGCGTTGATGCTCGGCGACCACAGCCCGGACAGCGACCCCTGCGCGATTCGCCGCGGCAACCTGCGCGGCACCGGCGGGCGCATCCTCTGCCCGCTCCACGCCTGGAGCTACGACAGCCAGGGGCTGATCGTCGGCGCGCCGAAATTCCCCGAGCGCCCCTGCCGCAACCTGCCGCGCTACCCGCTGTTCAACGTCGGCGGCTTCCTGTTCGAGGGCGAGCGCGATCCGGCAGGGGATATCGGCCCGCTGTTCGACCGCCCCGAGATGGATTTCAGCGGCTACGCGCTCGATCACGTCGAGGTGCACCCGTGCCGGTGCAACTGGAAAACCTTCATCGAGATCTACAACGACGACTACCACATCGCCTCCTTCCACCCCGGCCTGCGCCGTTACGTGCACAGCGGCGGGCTCAGCTGGGAGTACGGCGACTGGTACAGCCTGCAGCGCATCGCGGTCAGCCAGAACCTCGCCCGCGCCGGTACCGAGGCCTATCGCGCCTGGCACGAAGGGCTGCTGGCCCACGAAGGCGGTCGCTCGCCGGCGTTCGGCGCCATCTGGGCCAGCTACTACCCGACGCACATGATCGAAGTGTTCCCCCACGCGCTGGTGCTCTCGACGGTGTACCCGCAAGGGGTGCACGAGACGCTGAACGTCGTCGAGTTCTATTACCCGGCCGAGCTGCGTGATCGCCACCCCGAGCTGTGCGAGGCCCATCGCGCGGCCTATCTGGAGACCGCCTTCGAGGACGACGAGATCGCCGAGCGCACCGACGCCGGGCGTCGCGCGCTGTACCGCCGCGGCGAGGAGGACAGCGGGCCCTATCAGGTGCCGCTGGAGGAGGGCATGCAGCACTTCCACCAGTGGTATCGCGGCGTCATGCAGCAGTCGCTGCACCCGGCATGAAACCAAACATCACCTGCACAGGAACGGACTCCATGAGCTGACTCGACCTCTTCTCCGCAAGCACCCGAACGACAACCGACAAGAAAGTAGACACCATGACCGAAGTAATCCCCATGCCATCGCCACGTACCGGCTGGCCCGTTCGTCCGCTGGCCCTGGCCTGCCGGCTGGCGCCAATCGCATTGCTGCTCGCCTCGCCGATCGCCCTGGCACAGCAGGCCGACGACCCGCTGAAGCTCGAATCGATGGACGTGACCGCCGAGCGCGAAGCCGCGCCGAGCATCACCGAACGCAGCGACTCCTACACCATCGGCTCGACCACCACGGCTACGCGCCTCGACCTGGCGCCGCGGGAAACACCGCAGACAGCCGTTACCCTGACCCGCCAGCAACTCGACGACTTCGACCTGACCAACGCCACCGGCGCGCTACAGGCCGCCGGCGTCAACGTGCAGCGGGTCGAGACCGATCGCACCTACTACTCGGTCCGTGGCTTCGACGTGTCGAACTTCCAGGTCGACGGCCTCGGCTTGCCGTTCAGCTCCGAAGAGCAGATGGGCGACATCGACACCTTCCTCTATGACCACATCGAGGTGCTCAAGGGCGCCAACGGCCTGACTGCCAACCCGGGCAACCCGGCGGCCACCGTCAACTTCGTGCGCAAGCGCCCGACGCGCGATTTCCAGGCCGGGGCCTCGCTGAGCTACGGCTCCTGGGACACGGCGCGCGGCGAGCTCGACGTCTCCGGCCCGCTGGACGACGCGGGCCACGTCCGCGGCCGCGTGTTGGCCGTGCAGCAGGATGGTGATTCCTATCTGGATCGCTACTCGCTTGAAAAGACGCTGTTCTCGGCGATGCTGGAGGCGGACCTGGGCGACCGCAACACCGCGCTGTTCGGCTACTCGGAGCAGCGCAACCGGCCCAACGGCATCATGTGGGGCGCCCTGTCGGTGTACGACAGCGAGGGCAACCCGATCGACTACAGCCGCTCGAAGAGCTTCGCGCCGGACTGGACCTACTGGGACACCGAGGACAAGCAGACCTTCGCCGAGCTGACCACGCAATGGGGCGGCGGCTGGCAGTCGCGCGTGTCGCTGAGTTACCGCGAGATCGGCTCAGACGCCGAGCAGTTCCTCGCCTACGGCGTGCCGGATGCGGACACCGGCGAGGGGCTGTCCACCTATGCCTCCAAGTACGACCGTATCGAGCGGCAACTGCTGGGCGATGCCTACCTCAAGGGTCCGTTCGAGCTGTTCGGCCGGACGCACGAAGCCATGATGGGGGCAAACTGGTCGCGCTCGACCACGCGCTGGTCATCCTATGACGACGCCTTCAACGTGCCCTTGCCGGCCGGCTTCGACGGCGATTACCCGCGGCCGGACTTCGACAACGGCCTGACCAGCGGCGCGGACTACACCGTCTACCGTCGCAGCGTTTATACCGCCGGCCACTTCAGCGTGACCGACCGGCTCAAGCTGATCCTCGGAGCCAACCACACCCGCCTGGACAGCAGCGGCTATCAGGTAGGCGACGAGCACAGTTACGCCGAATCCAAGACCACGCCCTATGCCGGCGCCACCTACGATTTCGGCGAGCATTACGCCGCCTACGCCAGCTACACCAAGATATTCAGCCCGCAGCATCTGCTCGGCGCCTCGCTGCAACTGCTCGAGCCCATCGAGGGCGACAGCGTCGAGGGCGGGATCAAGGGTGAATGGTTCGGCGGCCGCCTGAATGCCAGCGCCGGAATGTTCCGCACCGAGCAGGAAAACACGCCGGAATACGGCGGTTTCGACAGCGGCGCGGGGGTTTCCTACTACAACACCGTGGACGCCATCTCCAAGGGCTACGAGCTGACCATCGCCGGCCAGATCACCGACAACTGGGAGGCCAGCGCCGGACTGACCCACCTGTTTTCCCTGCAGGACAAGGAAGGCCGCACGGTGCGCACCTATGTGCCGCGCAACTACCTGTATCTGGGTACGACATACAAGGTGCCGCAGGTGCGCGGCCTCAAGGTCGGCGGCAGCATGGTCTGGCAGGACGACATCTCTCGCGAGCAGGGCGCCACGGCAAGCGGCGAGACCATCGTCACGCGGCAGGACAGCTACGCGGTGGTCAATGCGATGGCCAGCTATGACATCGACGAACACTTCAACGTGGCGCTCAACGTCAACAACCTGTTCGACGAGAAGTACCTGACCAGCCTCTATTGGGAGCAGAGCTACTACGCGGCGCCGCGCAATGCGACCGTCACGCTGAGTTGGGCGTACTGACGTCAACGGCGGCAGGCTTCAGACTTCAGGCGGCAGGCAAAGGCGGTTGGACTGCCCCGGCTTTTGCTTTTGCCTGCAGCCTGCAGCTTTTTTTTGCCGCTTCACGGCTCAGCCGTAGCCGGGATCGCCAGCAGCGCTTCGGTGATGGCTTCAGCGAGAAACTGCACGCAGAACACGCCACCGTGGGTCCAGGCGGCGCGCATGCCGGCGAAGCGCCCCGCCCTGACGAACGGCATGCCCTGCCACAGACGGCTGCTGAACAAGCGGTCGGCGGCGGGGAAGGGTTCGATGTGCAGCACCACGCCCCGGTCGATCTCGCTGAGCACCGTCACCGGCAGTTGCAGGTTGCCCCAGCGGCTGACCGGCGTGTCATAGGCGCTGCCCAGCCCGAGCAGGCTCAACGCATGCGCGGGCATCGAGTTCGGTCCGTAGACGAGCACCGCGGTCGGCGTGGAAAAACGCACCACCGCGACCGCAGGTAGCGTCTCGCCGAAGTGGGCGTGCAGCCGTTCGCGCAACGTATTCAGCCGTGCGTCCATGGCAGCCAGCGTCTCCCGGGCCCGGTCGAGGCGGCCGATGCGCTCGGCCAGCGCCAGGTAGTTCTCGCGCTGCATCCGGTAGTTGTCCCGCGCCTGGGTGAAGTCGCCGTAGGAGACCACCGGCGCGATGCGCTCGAGCTTGTCGCGCATATCTTCGAGCAGCGGGGTGATCACGATCAGGTCGAGGTCCAGCTGGGCCAGCAGCTCCAGGTTCGGCTCGGTGCGCGTACCGACCCGGGTCACCGAGTCCGGCAACGTCGGCCGCACCACCCAGGCGCGGTAGTCATCCGCATCGGCGACCGCCACCGGCTCGACGCCCAGCATCAACAAATGCTCGACCGGCTCCCAGCTCAGCGCCGCGACCCGCGGCTCTTCACCGGCGTGAGCCCCACGACTTAACAATGCAAGCAACAGGCCGAACAGCGCGATGAGGCGCGGCAAGTACCTCATCGGCCTCGCTGCCGGATCAGCAGGTAAAGGAAGTACAGCCCGCAGAGGATCGACGCCACCAGCCCGACCGGCACTTCCAGCGGGAACAGCAGCGAGCGGCCGATCCAGTCCGACAGCAGCATCAGCCAGCCGCCGAGCAGCGCCGCGAGCAGCAGTTGCGGCAAGGCCCGGCGCGCGCCGAGCAGCGCGGCCATGTGCGGTGCCAGCAGCCCAAGAAAGGCGACCGGCCCGAGCAGGCTGGTCACCACCGCGCAGAGCAGCGACACCAGCAGCAGGAGCGCCAGGCGCGCGCGGGGCACATCGAGCCCACGGCTGAGCGCCACGCCGTTGCCGATAGAGATCAACGTCAGCGCTCGCTGCAAGGCGAGACTGATGACGATGAGCACCGCCACGGCAACGCTCAAGGTGATCGCCTCGCGTGCTTCGACTCGATAGGTCGAGCCGGCGAGCCAGCCGAGCAAGGCCAGCGCATCGGCCTGACCACGCGTCAGGCCGATCTGCAGGGCGGTGTTGAGCAGTGCGGCGAGCGACACGCCGACCAGCACCATGATGCCCGGCGAGTACTGATGGCGGTGACCGAACAGCAGCAACAGGCCGAGCACCATGAGGCTGCCGGCAAAGGCGGCAATCGGGGCGATCAGCTGCATCGAGCCGGCGCCGAGCAGCATCACCGCCAGCACCACGGCCAGCGTCGCCCCGGCCGTCAGTCCGAGAATGTCGGGGCTGGCCAGCGGGTTGCGCAACAGGCGTTGCAGCATCATCCCGGCCACCGCCAAGCCGCAGCCCGCCGCGATTGCAGTCAGCAGCCGAGGCCAGCGCAGCGTCCAGAGCGCCTCGGTCGGCCAGCCGAACGTCCAGCCGGACGGCCCGCGTGCAACGAGTAGCGTGGCGAGTGCGACCGCGCCGCCGGCCAGCAAAAGGCGGGCCAATCGCTGCCGGTCCAGCACGCTGGCGCCCGGCGGCAGTGCCAGGCTTTGCCGATCCTCGGCTGCCAACTGCCGGCGCGACAGCCAGAGCAGGGCCGGCGCGCCGATCAATGCAGCGGTCGCCCCGCTGGGAATCAGCTCGGAGAACCAGCGGTTCAGCGCCAGCGTCAGGGTATCCGCACCGAGCAGCAGCACGGCGCCCAGCAACGCGCTGTAGAGCAACTCGTCCCGTGAGGCGCGAGCCCCGAACAGGCGCGCCAGGTTAGGCGTGATCAAACCGATGAAGCCGATCAGCCCGACGGCCGTGATGGCCGCCGAGGTGAGCCACAGGCTGGCCAGAAACAGCCCCAGCATCACCGGCCAGAGCGACAGGCCGCGCGCCCTGGCGCCGGTGGCGCCCAGTTGCAGGAGCGCCAGCGGGCGTGGGGCGAGCGCCACCACCAGCAGCCCGATCAGCAGTTTCGGCCACAGCCAGTGCACCCAATGCCAATCGATCTGCCCCAGGTCGCCGGCGCCCCAGATGAACAACCCGCGGCTCTGCTGGTTGTGCACCAGCAGGATCGCGGTCGCGATGGCGCCGAGCAGCAGGTTGAGCGCCATGCCCGCAAGGATCACCGGCAACCCCGCCGCGCCCTGACGACCGGCAACCAGCAGCGCCAACGCGACCGCGGCAAGCGCGCCGCCGAGTGCCGCCCAGTGGCCGTGGGTCGCGGCGAGTGCCGGCCAGAGCAGGGCCATGACCGTCAAACCGAGCCAGGCGCCGGATGCGGCACCCAGGGTCATGGGCGAGGCGAGGCGGTTCTGCGTCAGCTGTTGCATCACGCTGCCGGACAGCCCGAGCGCGGCGCCGACGAGCACGGCCATGGCCAGACGGGGCAATACCGACAGGCCGAACTCCAGCGCATCGAAGCTGCCCGCAGCCGGTGGCCGGAGCGACCATTGCGCCGGTGACCAGTGCGTCATGCCCAGGTTCAGGTGCAGCACGGCGAGCAGAGCCAGGCCGGTGAGCGTGGCGAGGTAGCGCCCCGATATCGCGGCAGACGGCATCAGCCTGTCGGTCATCACCGCCTGCACTAGCTCACCACGGCGATCCGGCGCGCCTGCCCCGGCTGTTCGATCAGATGGATGCCGACGTCATACAGCGCGCTGAGGCGCTCCGGGGACAATAGCTGCTCGGGCGTTCCGTCGAAGAACAGACGCCCGCGCTTGAGCGCAACGATGCGATCGGCAAAGCGTGCGGCCAGGTTAACGTCGTGCAGGATCGCCACGATGGCCCGGCCGGTGTCGCGATTCAGCGCGTGCAGCAGATTCATCAGCTGGTATTGGTGCGCGAGATCGAGCGCCGAGGTGGGTTCGTCGAGCAGCAGCAAAGGCGCTTGCTGGGCCAACAGCATGGCGATCCAGGCGCGCTGGCGCTCGCCGCCGGAAAGGCTGTCGGCCAGGTGCTCGGCGTAGCCGGCGATATCGGTCTGCTCGAGTGCACGGTCGATGGCCCGTTCATCTTCGGCCTGCCAGGGCGCCAGCAGACCGCGCCAGGGAAACCGGCCGAGACGAACCAGCTCGCGCACCTTGAGCCCGGCGACGTCCGGCAGGTGTTGCGGCAGAAAGGCGACCTTGCGGGCAAAGGCACGCTGCCGGTAGCTCGCCAGCGGCTTGCCGTCGAGCAGGATGGCGCCGCGGTCCGGGGCGAACTGCCGGGCGATCAGGTTCATCAGGGTGGATTTGCCCGAGCCGTTATGGCCGAGGATCGCGGTGAAGCTTCCGGCACCCAGCTCGAGCCTGTCGACCGCCAGCACCGTGCGTTCATCGCGGCGCACCTCGATGTCCACCAGGCTCAGCACGACGCGGCCTCGCGCAGGCGTTGCAGCCGCTCGTCCTTGCCAAGCTTCGGACAGCTGGCGCACAGCTCGCCATCGACGCGGCGGAAATGCTGACAACAGACCTTGCGCCCCATTCCCAGGCAGTGCAGGCCATCCTCCAGTTCCAGCGGCACCAGCGCGCCGCCGCCAGGCAATGCCAGGGCGTCGAGCCAGTGCCGCTCGGCTTCCAGCAAGGCGTCATCGCCGACCGGCGCGTGCCGTTGCGCCAGCAACAGCGCGGCGCGCACGCAATCGGCTACCAGCAGCCGCGCCATTTTCGGGTAGATGGCGGCGACCGCGTTGAATTCCTCCAGCTGGGTGTCGACGAAGGCCTGGAGCTGCGCGCTGGCGCAGGCGATCAACGCAGACTGATCGCCCCCGTACGGACAGTGCGGCGGCAGACGAAAGCCATGTACCGAGCCGGCCATGACCGACTGCCCCATCTGGGCGAGGCAGGGCGCGCGTCCGCCGAGATGGACGGCCAGCAGGCTGAGGTAGATGGGCTGCCAGATCAGCAGCGACCAGCTGCGCGCGGACCAGTAGTGCGGGCCCGCTTCGGGGTGCGACTGCTGCCAGTAGCAGTGCAGCGCCGAAACGCGTGCTGCATTGCCGGGACTGCCGCAGATCAGCTGGTGATCTTCGGCAGTTCCGATCTCGCCGGCCAATCCTGGCAATGCCCGGGCCGCGAGGTGCAGCAGTCGAAGGAGATCCTGGTGATCCTGGTGATCCTGGGACATAGAACGAGCCGGTCCGCGGTTACAGATGCGACCAGTGTACGGCTGTTATTGAGAATTATTCAAATCTGCGTTCGCTTGGATAATGCGGTATTTGGTCTCGCGAGCGTGCGCTCCGTCGGGCTGCCGACCTGAACCTTTATCGAAACGGCGCAGTCGACTGAACAGGTTGGCCGTGGCTTTCCCGGCCGTTATCAATCTCCGAGGAGGACTGTTGCATGGATACCGAAGACACCGTTTCCGTACTCAACGATCTGATCGAAACCTGCAAGGACGGCGAGAAGGGCTTCCGCGAATGCGCCGAAGATCTGAAAAGCCCGCAACTGAAGACCACCATGACCCAGCGTGCCCAGGACTGCGCCACGGCCGCGACCGAACTGCAGGAGTTGGTCCGTACGTTGGGTGGCGATCCGGAGACCGGGACCAGCATGGCCGGCGACATGCACCGGCGCTGGGTCGACCTGAAGACGAGCATTACCGGCAAAAATGACGAGGCCATTCTCAACGAGTGCGAGCGTGGCGAAGACGTGGCGTTGAAGAGCTATCGCAAGGCGCTGGAGAAGGAATTGCCGCCGGAGGTCCGTGCGGTGGTCGAACGCCAGCTGCAAGGCGTGCAGCGCAACCACGACCAGGTCAAGGCCCTGCGCGACGCCGAACGCGCCCGCAGCTGATCGCAAGGCAGTCAGACAGCGCCGGCCCCGTGCCGGCGTTGTTGTCTGCAGCCCGCGCGATTGGCGGGCGGTAACCCTGATGGCGGCGGTAATCTGCCTGGTTCGCTCGCGAACGGCCTGATCTGCGATGGCCGGGCGAGCCGAGATGGCACGACGGGCGTACGCCTGGATTAACTGCTAACGCTCACCGAGCTGCTAAGCTTTCCGCCTTCGCTACTCAGGAAGGCTAGTTCCATGAATTCCTTCGTATCCCCCCATGACGACACCAGCGCCCAGCGCGCCGAGCTGGCACAGCTGGTCGAGCGCTTCGTCGAGGGTGACGGCATGCACCCGACCGCCATCGATCCGCTCTACCTGATCCGCTGCGAGCGCCCCGGCGACATGACCTACGGCGTACACAAGCCGGCGCTATGCATCATCGTTCAGGGTGGCAAGGAAGTACGTCTGGCGGACGAACTGTATACGTACGATCCGCTGCATTATCTGGTGGTGTCGGTAACCCTGCCGGTGGCAGGTTGCGTGGTGCGGGCGTGCCCGGAAGAGCCCTATATCTGCATCCGCCTGGACATCGATCCGACCCTGATCAGCGGCCTGCTCAACGAAACAGAGCCACTCGCCTCGGGCGTCGAGCCGGACGGCCGCGGTATGTACGTCGACCGCATCGACGCGCCGTTGCTCGAGGCCACCGTGCGCCTGGTCCGGTTGCTCGGCAGCCCGAAGGACATTCCCGTGCTGGCACCGCTGGTCCTGCGCGAGATCTTTTACCGCCTGCTGCGTGGTCCCCAGGGCCGGCACCTGCAGGCCGTCGCGCTGCAGGGCAGCCAGTCGCACCGGGTCAACGACGCCATCGAATGGCTCAACCGCAACTACGTTGAGCCGCTGCGCATCGATGAACTGGCCCGGCGTGTCAACCTCAGCAGCTCGAGCCTGCACCACCGCTTCAAGGCGCTGACCGCCATGAGTCCGCTGCAGTACCAGAAGCAGCTCCGCCTGCAAGAGGCCCGGCGTCTGCTGTTGGCCGAGGGGCTGGACGTGTCGGTGGTCGGCTATCGGGTCGGCTACGAGAGTCCTTCGCAGTTCAGTCGCGAATACAGCCGGCTATTCGGCGCCTCGCCGGTGAAGGATCGGGCGCGCCTGCGCAGTATCGCCTGAAGCGCTGCACCCGATCGGTCAGTGCGGGGCCTGGTCGGTGTCGTCCCGGCGCGCCTGGATCTCGAAGGAGATGCTCCAGTTGTGTAGCGGGTAGGGGGCGTCGACCAGCGCAGCGATATTCGCCTCGTCCGGCATGCCTTCAGCCGGCAGGTATTCATAGCGGGCGTCGGCCCGGGTCGGGTCGCTGTCGCGCAACTCGCCCGCACCGCCCACGGCGTGGCTGGCATAGCGGATGCGCGGAGTGCCGACCAGCTCGCGTCCAGCGGTCAGGCGCACCACGGTGTCGGCGACCAGATCGACCGCTTCGATCGGCACCTCACCCTGCGCATCGCTCAACGTGAAGCCGCGGTTTTCGATCATTCGCTGCTGGTAACCCAGGTAGGGCTGGTCGAAGGCCAGGGGCGGGGAGGGCACGTGGAAGTCGATGAACACCTCCCGACCTTCGACCGAGGCGCCGAGCGGCGACAGCGGCTGCCAGTTGCGGCGCTCGACCACCACCTGGTGATAGACCTTGCCGAGCATCTGGCCGAACCAGCGATAGCCATTGGCGGACAGGTGCGTTCCCTTGTCCACGTAGGGGTAGACCGGGCCGGCGAGGTACCAGCTGGGCTCTTCCCGGGCGAGTTCCCACTGCGCCATGCCGATGTCGAGGCTGCCATCGACCACCGATGACTTGGCATCGGTCTGGTAGGTAATGAACGCCGGCGCGTCTGGCTGCCCGGCGATGGCCTGCGCGGTGTCGGCCGTCAGGTCGTTGCGCAGTTGGCGCAGGCGCTGCTTGTAATAGGCCTTGTCGTTGATCCCGCCCTGAACCTGCGCATAGTCGTATTCGCCCTGCAGCCAGAAGAAGGCGCTGATGCGGTAACTGGCATTCGCTGCGTCCGCGACCTGCTTGGCCTGGTCGACCGCCTGCAGGGCCCGGCGATACTCATGGGTGCCGCCGACCTTGGACAATTGCGCAATGGAACGGCCGGACGTGGCAGCGTTGCTGGCAAGGAACAGGTGCTCGGGGTCGGCCTTGATGCCTTTGCTCGCCAGATACAGGTGCCGAGCCATGTTCAGCGCGCCGACTTCCACCGATTCACCTTCTTCCTGGGCGTGCTCCTCCAGCGCCGCCACCGCCTGGCTATCAAGAATGACCTTCGGCTCACGCTTGAGCTGGACGACCGCTCGCAGTGGTTTGAACGCCGCTTCACCGACCGGGATGAAGCGCGCGCCGCTGAAGGTCGCCGAGCGCACCGAGTCGCCCAGCATCAGGTTGTCGTAACGCGGTTGCTTGGAGAGCGCGGGCCAGCCTTCGGCGGCCGAAGCGAGGGATTGGCCAAAGGTAATGATGTGGTTGTACCTGGCATCGACCGGCGGCGGATGGCCCATCGGTTTGCGCGCCATCTCCTGGCTCCAGCGCTTGTTCTGCGCATCGCGATCGGCAAGGGCCTGTTCGTTCGTCTGAGTCAGCAGCGGGCCGCCGCTCAGCAGCAGACTGGCCAAGAGCATGGCGCAGGAGACGGGCAGCGGCGCGTAATGGCAGGGGCGGGGGGAACAGGGCATGGCGGGACCTTTCGATGGCTGCGGACGAACGCCAAGCGGCCCGGGATCGGCGCGTGGGCGTCAAGGCTGCCGTTTCGACGGTCGGAGTCTCGCTTAGTTCGGCTAGCCCTGAATGCGCTCGGAAGCTGGGGCGGCCTGGACGCGTTCCAGCGCGGCCATGAGTGCAGCGGCGAGTTCTTCCAGCCGATAGGGCTTGGCCAGGATCTGCACGCCTTCGGCTTCGGCGGAATGCTTGACCGCGTCGGCGTAGCCACTGGTCAGCAGCACCGGCACGTCGAACCGCCGGGCGCGGATTTCACGCGCCAGTTCCAGGCCATTCATGCCGCCGGGCATCATCACGTCGGAAAACACGATGTCGACACTGCGACCGTTGGCCAGCGCACCCAGCGCGGCGGCGGCGCTAGCGGCATGGGTTACCTGATAGCCGAGGTGCTCGAGCATTTCGCCCACCAGCGCCGCCACTTCGACGTCGTCATCGACCAGCAGCACGTTGCCGGCCGACACGTCGACGGCCTCGTCGACCTGCGCCTGCTCCTTGGCCCGGCTCGGCATGCTGGTGGCGCGCGGCAGCAGCATCACCACGCTGGTGCCCTGAACGCAGTCGGTGTCGATCCACACCGAACCGCCGGACTGCCGGGCGAACCCATAGACCTGGGCAAGTCCGAGCCCGGAACCCTTGCCGATTTCCTTGGTAGTGAAGAAGGGGTCGAAGACCCGGTTGCGAACCTCCACCGGGATGCCGGTGCCGGTGTCGATCACCGCGAGCCGGACGAAGTCGCCACGCCGGCCCAGCACCTGCTCGTTCGGTGCATTCCGGGCCTGCAGCAGGATAGAGCCACCCTCGGGCATGGCGTCGCGGGCATTGACCGCCAGGTTGAGGATCACCAGCTCCAGCTCGCCCGGATCGACCTCGACCGGCCACAGATCCGGCGCGAACTCCTGTTTCACATGCACGTCACCGCGCAGGCTGCGGTCTAGCAGTTCGCGCATCTGGCTGATGCGCTGGGCCAGGTCCACCGGCTCGGGTGCCAGGGACTGGCGGCGGGAAAAGGCCAGCAACTGACGGGTCAGGGCCGAGCCTCGTTGGGCCGCCTGGCGCATGCCGTCCATCAGGCGCTTGCGCCGTTCCGGATCGGCGCGGCGGTCGAGCATGTCGAGCCCGCCGGAGATGACCATGAGCAGGTTGTTGAAATCATGGGCGATGCCGCCGGTGAGCTGGCCGATGGCTTCGATTTTTTGCGTCTGCCGCAGGGTTTCTTCGATATGCGCACGCTCGTCCATCTGGGTGCGCAGTTCCAGGTTGGCCTGCTCCAGCGCGCGGGTGCGCTCGACCACGAGGGCTTCGAGCTCGTGCGAAGCCTGTTCGCGGGCCTCGATCAAGGCGCGCACTTCGTATTGCCGAAGACGCCCGCGAACGGCAGCCAGCAGCGCGCTGGACAGGGTGATGCTCTGTACCGGGCGTTCCAGCAGCGAAACGTTGCGCAGGATCGCGACCATGCGTTGACGCCACGCGCTGACCGCCGGCTGTCGATGCTTGCTGGTCAGCACCACGAACGGAAAATCGGACCAGGCCGGCTGCTGGTCGACCCAGTTGCCGAGGTCCTGGAGATCCTGCCCGAACAGGGCCTCTTCGGCGATGAACACCGCATCGGCATCGCGTTCGGCGCGCTCCAGCACTTCAGCCAGGCTGTGACACACCTCGGCCTGCATGCCGCTGCGGCGCAACACATCGGCCGCGGCAGGGCCATCCCGGCCGATGGGGGCGAAGACGACTACTAAAGGGCTGTCTCGCTTAGGCGTCGTCATGCTCGTCTTTCATGAGAGGAGTCGCATCGCCGGTGTAGTGCGGCGTGCCCGAGAATATACCGGTGAAGTGCGTGAGCGGCGGTCCGACCTTGATGCCGGAGGCACCCAGGCGAAACTCCCTTATGGTGTCTTCGTGACGTCCGCTGCGCTTCTTGACCACCGACAGCGCACGTCGCACCACACCGGCGTGTTCGAAATAGCGCAGCATGATAACCGCATCACTGAGGTAGCTGATATCGATAGGCGTATCCATCGGGCCAACCAGGCCATGCTGAGCCAGCACCATCACGCTGATCACGCCTTTCTGGCCGAGATAGCTCAGCAGCTCATGCATCTGCAGGATCAGGAAGCGGCCGTCCGGCATGGCGTTCAGATACCCGTTGAGGCTGTCCATCACCACCAGCTGCGCCTTCTTCACCTCGACGCTATGGCGCACCGCGGCGGTGAACTCACCGGGCGACAGCTCGGCGGGATCGACCTGTTGCAGATGCAGCAGGCCGTTGTCGATCCAGGGTTGCAGATCCAACCCGAGCGCCCGGCCGCGCGCCAGCAGCGTACCGATGCCTTCGTCGAAGATGAAGAACGCCGCCTGTTCGCCGCGTCTGCAGGCCGCATCGGCGTAGGCCAGGGCAAGCGAGGACTTACCGACGCCGGCCGCTCCGATGAACAGCGCATTGGTGCCGCGTTCCAGTCCGCCGCCCAGCATCTGGTCCAGCTTGTCGTTGCCGCTGGAAGTGAGTTCGCCGACGAACGGGGAGTGGTGCTCAGCGGCAATCAGGCGCGGGTAGATCGCCAGCCCGCCTTTTTTGATCGTGAAGTCGTGATAACCGCCGCGGAACTGGATGCCGCGCATCTTGATGACGCGCAGACGGCGGCGCTCAGCGCCATAGTCGATGGCCAGCTGCTCGAGCTTCACCACGCCGTGGGAAATGGAGTGAAGCTGAAGATCACCGCTTTCGGACGTCTGGTCGTCGAGCAGGATCACCGTGCAGCGACGGGTGGTGAAAAAGTGCTTGATCGCCAGTACCTGTCGGCGATAACGCAGCGGACTCTGTGCCAGCAGACGCATCTCCGACAGGCTGTCGAAGATGACCCGGGTCGGATTGGTCTCGCTGACACGGTCGAAGACCTGTTTGGTCGTTTCGCTCAGCTCCATTTCCGCCGGATGCAGCACGGTCAGTTCGAGCTCGGGATCGAGCGTGTTCTCGGGCGTCACCAGTTCGAAAACATCGATGCCCTCGAGCGTCCAGCCGTGGCGCTTGGCGACCAGTTCCAGTTCGCGCTTGGTCTCCGACAGCGTCACGTAGAGCACCCGCTCGCCATGGCGCACGCCCTCGAGGAGAAACTGCAAGGCGATGGTGGTCTTGCCCGAACCGGGGCTGCCCTCGTAGAGATACATCCGATTGGGATCCAGGCCGCCGCCGAGGATGTCGTCGAGGCCTTCGCTGCCGGTGGAAATGCGCCGATCTTCCTCGCCCGCCGCCATACGGCTCTCATCGAAATCGTTCATCCAGTACTCCTTACGCCGCGTCTGCCGGGGCAGGCAGCGTATCTCTGTTCCGCGACGTCGGGCGTGGGTGCGCCGCAGTCGGGACACGCCCGTAAAGGCCGGTTAGGCGCTCGGGCAAGAACCCTTGGCGGATCGCCATAAGCAGCGCCGAGGCCCAGTGTTGCGGTCGGCAGGCGCCCGATCCAGGGGCGTAGCCTGACATCGGACTCGGCAACTGCCGTGCCGTTCCGCATGCTAGCAATATGACAGCTATTTAAGGTGCGTGATCGCGAGGCCTTGTCGAATAGACGCCCTCCCGGTTGCAACAGCTTGCAATTCGCTGGCGCTTGGATAGTCAGGCCTGCTGGCCCATGATCGACGCTTGGCCACTGCGGGTAATCTGCATGTCTCGATTCTCACGACCGTCGGCCTCGGCGTTGGGGCGCTTTCTGCATCTGGGCGGCACGGGTGCGCGCATCGCCGGCAATCTGCTGGTGCAGCGCATCACCCCCGGCGCCTCGCGTGTCGACTGGGCACCGGTCGGTGCGCTGCTGGGCGACACCCTGGGGCAGATGAAAGGTCCGGTACTCAAGCTCGGCCAGCAGGCGTCGCAGTGGCAGGACGTTTTGCCGCCGCCGATCAACGCGGCGCTGGCCCGTCTGCAGAATCAGGTCCCGTCGCTGCCGTTCGCCTCGCTGGAAGCGCATCTGCAACGGCTCTACGACGGCCAGCTCGATCAGCTGTTCGAATCCATCGAGCACCGGCCCGCGGCGGCCGCGTCGCTGGGCCAGGTCCACCGCGCCCGCGACCGGCAGGGGCGGGCGCTGATCATGAAGATCCAGTATCCCGGCATCCGTGCGATCTGCGACGCCGACCTGCGCCAGCTGCGGCGCCTGATGCCCCTCGGACGCCTGTTCGGCACGCCGGCGGCGCGACTCGAGTCGGTCTACCGCGAACTGCAACACGCCATCGAGCAGGAACTCGATTACGACGCCGAACGGCGCAGCGCCGAGCGCTTCGGTGCGCATTTCGCCGAGTGGCCGGGCGTGGACATTCCATTTGTCGCGACGGAGCTGTGCCGTCCGGGGGTGCTGGTGCAGCAGGAACTGCCGGGACGGTCGATGAACGAGGTCGACCTGGCCACCGCCGACACGCGCCAGCAGCTCGCCGAAACCCTCTGTCGGTGGCTGGCCGAACAGGCCTTCGGGATGGGGCTGCTGCATGCCGACCCGCACCCGGGCAACCTCGCCTGGCGTGAGGCGGGGGAGCTGGTGGTCTATGACTTCGGCGCCGTCGTGCCACTGTCGACGCCCTTGTTGCGGGCCTACGTGCAGCTCTTCGATGCGCTGCGCGGCCCCTCCAGCGAGGCGCTGGAGGCGGGCTTCCAGGCGCTCGGCGGACGCCAGCCCGGCAGCGTGCCGCCGCATGGGCTGTACCGTCGTATCCACCAGCTGCTGCACCCCCTGCTCCAGCCCGGTGCCCAGTGGGACTTCCGCGGCGCATCGCTGCACCAGCAACTGGTCGAGCTGTTTCCGCTGGTGATGTCCGCGCTCGGCAGTCTGCAGCCAGCCTCCGGCACGCTACTGGTCAACCGTACGCTGGAAGGGCATTACTGGAACCTCTACCGGCTCGGCGCGTGCCTGCCCATTGCCGATCTGCTCGCCGGGCATATCGAGCGCTGGCGTAGTGAAACCGACCCCCGTAGCCCCTAAGCCTGTCCTGAATTTGTACCGTAGGTGATCGACATTGCCCTGGGTGACGCGGGGACGTGCCGGTAGTGATTGCGGGTACTGCCGCGGTTTCAGTTACCGGACCTGTTCGAGCGCAGCCGTTCATCGAGTTCCGCACCCGATAGCGCATCGCGCAAGCCATCGAAACGACCTTGCTCGATCATCGTCCGCGCTGCGCTCATGAAGCCGCCCCAGGCGGCGCGGGCCAAGGCCCCGCCGACGCTGATACGACGCACGCCTAGCTCGGCCAGCGCCTCGACCGTCAGCTCGCTGCTCCAGCCGATCAGCACGTTCACCGGCTTGGGCGCGACGGCGCTGACCACCGTCTGGATCTCCTCCCGGGTCCTGAGGCCTGGCGCGTACAAGCAGTCCGCGCCGGCCTGCGAATAGGCGAGCAGGCGTTCGACGGTATCGTCGAAGTCGTTACGCCCCATGAAGTGATTTTCCGCGCGCGCCACCAGCAGGGTGTCGCCGCCGAGAGCGTCGATGGCGGCGCGCGCCGCTTGCAAGCGCTCCACGGCTTGCGCCTTGTCGCGCACGGGTTGGTCAGGGTCGCCGGTCGAATCCTCGACGGACAGGCCCGCCACGCCGGTGTCCACCGCCAGGCTGACGCTTTCGAAAACCTCTTCCGGGGTACGCCCGAAACCGCTCTCGAAGTCCGCGTTGATCGGCAAATCGCTGATGGCCGCCATATAACGCAGGTGCGCCAGGGTATCGGCGCGTGACAGTTGGCCGTCCGCCAGCCCTTGCGACCAGGCATAGCCCGAGCTGGTGGTCGCCAGGGCCCGGTAGCCGAGCTGCTCGAGCAGACGGGCGCCGGCGGCGTCCCAGGGATTGGGCAGCAGAAAGCACCCCGCACGGTGCATCTCGCGAAACGTCGCGCGTTTTTCGCTCACGGTAGGTCGGGTCATGGCGTCTCCTCCGGCGTGGCTGCCGCACTCTTTATAGCCCAACAGCGGGAGCCGTGCGGCCTCGTCGCTGACCGGCTGCGGCTCAGGATCCCGGATATGTCCGAGATAGCCGATCCTGTGCCGATCGTGTCCGCCACGACGGAATGCTCCAACCCTTATGCTAGAGCGGTTACTTCGCCCTTCCGATTGGCCATCGCGTGCGCGAGCCGCTACGCTCGAACCGCCTTTTAAACCTTTCTGTCCCGCTGCATCAGAGGTGCGTTGACGTCGACGATGAATGATTACGCGTTCAAACTTGCCAACTACTGGCGAAACTCGCTGGCTGATGCCGAAAACGGCAACGGTGCCCTGTCCCTCAGCCAGGCTGAAAAACTCCTCGCCCTGCCGGCCGAATCCCTCGCCTCGGGTTGCCTGCCCGAAGGGCTGGTCAATCAGCTGTTCGCGAGCGAGCCCGACGACACCCCGTTTGTCGACATCACCCTGCGCCCGTGGGTTTTCCGGGCCCGCCGCGAGCATGGCCGGGTTCGCAACGGGCTACCGGCGATCATCACGCCAGTGATCTGCCAGGTCTCGGTCAGTCGAGATGGTCGGCTGCATCCGAGCGCGCAAACCATGATGCCGCGCGACATTCTCGAACCGCTGGACCGAGACAACTTCGCCATTGGCGCGCAGGTCGATCTGGATGCGTTTCTGTCCGCCGACGATGGCAAACGGTTCGACCCGCCTGTAGATGCCGAAGCCCTGAGCGACGATCAGCATCAGGCCAACTGGCGCGAATATCTGCAGTTCTGCATGAAGATGTTCCGCGAAGTCAGCGGCGGATGGGACGGCAAGGCGGACGGCTTCGAGTTGGCTGACTTCGGCTACCTGTTCAAGGAGGAGAAGGTCGAGGGCTTCAGCCGCAATATCGTTGCGCTCTACGACCATCTGCGTGATACCAGGCCAGCGGTGCCGCTGTTCGAGCGCTTCGCCCAGCGCGAGCGCAGCCCCGACGAACCGTGCCTCGTGGCCAATGGGCTGTTTGCCGAGCGACTCGCTCACGCGGGCGACGAATACGCTCTGGCGCCTGCCCAGCGGGACAGTTTGACCCATCTGCTGAATGGGCGATCCGGCGATATCCTCGCCGTCAACGGGCCGCCCGGTACCGGCAAGACCACGCTACTGCTTTCGGTCGTCGCGTCGCTTTGGGCCAAGGCCGCGTTGGCGGGTGGAGAGCCGCCGGTCATCGTGGCCAGCTCCACCAACAATCAAGCCGTGACCAACATCATCACTGCGTTCGGCAAGGATTTCTCTGCAGGCAGCGGTCCGTTCGCAGGCCGTTGGTTGCCGGATATCAAAAGCTTTGGCGCGTACTTTCCCAAGGCGTCGGCGGAAGCGGAAATGTCCCGCACCTACCAGACCCGGAGCTTTTTCACCGGGCTCGAGTCGCAGGACTACCTGGACAAGGCGCAGCAGGCTTATCTCGCGCACTCCGCCGATGCCTTCCCGGATATGCAGAGCCCAGGCGTTGCGGACACGGTCGAGCGCCTGCGCGATGCGATCCGCGGCCGCCAGCAACAGCTCGCGAGTATCGAACAGGCCTGGGCCAGGTTGGTCGAGGCGCGCGATGCGATTCGGACGTTGCTGGGTGAAGACCCCAAGGCAGCTATCGCGCAGCTCGACGCACGGCAGCGCAGCTGTGCCGAGCAGTTGGCTGATGCCCAGGCGATGCTGACGCGTTTCAAGCATTACCTCGCCCATGAGCCGCTGCTCTACACCTTGTTCGGCTGGTTTGGCCCGGTTGCCGGCAAACGGCTGCGTCTGGCGAAACTGCAGTTCGACGAAACCGCGTCCGATCTGCAGAGTGCTGCCAGCGTGGGAGAAATCGAGGCGAGGCTGACCGCCGCTATGGCGCAAGCCAGCAAGGCGCAGAAAACGGCCGAAGCGCAATTGCAGCAGGCGCAGCAACTGCAGCTGGCTGAACAGCGCCAGCTGGCTAACTGGCAGAGCGCGATAGCTGTATTGCCGACCCCCGTGGACAAGACCGCCGCTGAAATCACCCTCTACGATTGCGACAGCTGGGCGGACACGACCCTGCGCTTCGAAATATTCCTGCTGACCACCCATTACTGGGAAGGGCGCTGGCTGATGGAGGTCGCCGAAAACCTGCCCGAAATTATCAAAAGCCGCAGCAAGACCGGTCGCAAGACCCTGGAGCAGAACTGGCGCCGCTGGATGAAGCTCACACCCTGCCTGGTTGCCACGTTCTTCATGCTGCCGAAGGAGTTGCGCTGCAAACGGCATGATGGCAACGGCTTCGTCGACGCCTACGCGCTCGACTTCATCGATCTGCTGATCGTCGATGAGGCCGGGCAGGTCCTGCCCGAGGTGGCTGCGCCCTCGTTCGCGCTTGCCCGGCAGGCGTTGGTGATCGGCGATACCCAGCAGATCGAGCCGATCTGGTCGATCCCGACAGCGGTCGATATCGGCAACCTCATCAGCGCGGGTTTGCTGGGGCGCGACAATGTGGACGACGATTACGCCGCGTTCTGCGAGGGCGGGCGCAGTGCCGCCAATGGCAGCGTCATGGCGATCGCCCAGGCGACCAGCCGCTATCACTACGATCCCGATCTTGCGCGGGGCATGTATCTGTACGAGCACCGCCGCTGTTACGACCCGATCATCGAGTACTGCAACGCCCTTTGCTACAAGGGCAAGCTGCAACCGCGCCGGGGCCCGAAACCGGAAGGCGGCCTGCCTGGGCTTGGCTATCTGCACATCGACGGCATCTGCCAGCAAAGCCACGGCGGCAGTCGCCATAACCTGCTGGAGGCGCAGACGATCGCCGCGTGGCTCAAGGCGAACGAAGCCGATCTGAGACAACGCTATGGAAAGGAACTGTGGGAAATCGTTGGCGTGATCACGCCATTCGGTGCGCAGACGCAGGCGATCACCCAGGCGTGTGCGGCGTTGGGCATCAGCACCGGAAAGGGTGATGGAGAAATGACGGTGGGTACCGTTCATTCCTTCCAGGGGGCCGAGCGGCCGGTGGTGATCTTTTCCGCCGTCTATTCCAAGCATGCCGACGGCCAATTCATCGACCGCAAGGACAGCATGCTCAACGTGGCGGTATCGCGCGCCAAGGACAGCTTTCTGGTGTTCGGCGACATGGATTTGTTCAGTCAGCAACCGGGCGGCAAACCGCGTGGGCTGCTGGCTCAGTTTCTGTTCGCCGATTCAGCGAGCGAGCTGATCTTCGAGCAGCAGCCCAGGCAGGACCTGCAGACGCCCCGTACCGGTCTGATCCACCTGCATGACGTTGCGGAGCACGACGGCTTTTTGAAGCAGACGCTGGAAACGGCTCGTCATCAGGTACAGATCGTGACGCCCTGGGTGGTCGAACGATGGATGCAGCAAAGTGGTGCGCTGGACCTGATGGGCCACGCGGTGCAGCGCGGCGTTCAGGTCACCGTGTATACCGACCTACGCTTCAATACCGACATCAAGCGCACCCAGCCTAAAGGTGATCCGCAACGCATCGCTGAGTTCCGGGATGCGATCGCCGCGCTCAGGGCTCGCAGTGTCGAGGTGCGCATCGTCCATAAAGTGCACAGCAAGATCCTCATGGCCGACGACGAGCTGTTGTGTGTAGGCTCGTTCAACTGGCTGAGCGCGCAGCGTCACGGCGACTATGTGCACCACGAAACATCCATGGTCTATCGTGGCGCGGATGTCAGTGGTGAACTGGCAGTCAACCGCACCAGCCTGACGCAACGGGTGATTCGCCGTGGCGATATCTGACAGCCGCCACTCGGATGGATCACCGAGCCGCCGGGTTCCCTGCAGATGATTGGTCCCTTGCCTTCGACAATCTGGATGACTGACTCATGATCGACCTTCCGCTCTTGCTCGCCTTTATCGCAGCCGCTTCGCTTCTCACCGTGACGCCGGGCGTCGATACGGCCATCGTGTTGCGCACGGCGACGCTGGAAGGGCGGCGTCAGGCGGTGCTGGCCGGGGCGGGTATTTGCCTCGGCTGCCTGGCCTGGGGGGTGGCGGTGTCGCTCGGGCTGGGTGCGCTGCTGCAGGCCTCCGAGCTGGCCTATACGGTGGTCAAGTTCGCCGGCGCCGCCTACCTGATCTGGCTGGGCTCGCGGCTGCTGTTCCGGCCCCGCGCCTCGTTCGATACGGGGACGGGCAAGGGGATGTCTGGTGGGCACGGCCAGGCCTTCTGGCGCGGGCTGCTGACCAACCTGCTCAATCCGAAAATCGGCGTGTTCTACGTGACTTTCCTGCCGCAGTTCGTCCCGCTCGGCGCCGACGTGGCGGGCTACTCGTTCTTCCTGGCCTGCCTGCACGTGTTGCTGACGCTGGCCTGGTTCGCCGTGCTCATCGCCGCGACCGTTCCCCTCGGGAAGCTGTTGCGGCGCCCAGCGTTGACCCGGGCGCTGGATCGGGTAACCGGTGGTGTGCTGGTTGCGTTCGGCGTGCGGCTGGCGACCTCCAGCGCGCCGTAGCGAAGCAGGAGGCTTGCGACGTGACGCCACCGAGCCTTGCCCGAATGCGCTTTACCGGGAGCCCTGGTATTGCGCGTCGCTGACCTTTTCGAGCCACTCGACGTTCTGGCCCTTTTCATCGACCGCGGTGACGGCAATGTGAGTCATGGCGGTGTTCGGCGCGGCGCCATGCCAATGCTTGACGCCCGGTGGGCACCAGACCACGTCGCCCGGCTTGATCTCCTGGATGGGCTTGCCCCATTGCTGGGTGCGTCCCACGCCAGCGGTGACCACCAGATATTGGCCCTTGGGATGGGTGTGCCAGGCCGAGCGTGCGCCGGGCTCGAAGGTCACGTAGGCGCCGGAGGCGTTCATATGTTCGTTCGCGCCGTAGAGTGGGTCGATGCGCGCATGGCCGGTGAACCACGCTTCCGGGCCGGCGATGGATGCCTGGCTGCCGGCGACGGCGATGCGTTGGTCTTCGGTGTTGCTTTCGGCGGCGAACACTATCGGCACCAGGACTGAGGTCAACAGGGTTATCAGTGGCTTGCGCATAGGTCTCTCCGTATCGGATGGGCTGATGTCACGGCCTTGGCCGAGCAGTTTTCTCGATCACTCGCCCAGGTTGTGCTTGAAGAAAGTCGCCAGCTTGTCGAAGGGGATCAGGTCGACGCGGTCGTAGAGATCGACGTGCCCAGCGCCCTTGACCCACACCAGTTCCTTCGGCTCGCCGGCCAGGCGATAGGCCGCTTCGCTGAATTCCCTCGAATGCGCCTCGTCGCCGGAAATGAACAGCATCGGGCGCGGCGAAATCGTCTCGATGTCGTTGAACGGGTAGAAGTTCATGAACTTCACGTTGCTGGTCAGCGTCGGGTGCGTGGTCAGCTCGGGCGTTGAGCTGGCCGGGGTGAACTCGCCGCGTGGCGTGCGGTAGAAGTCGTAGAACTCGCGCTGGATCGGATGGGTGTCGGCGTCCAGCTGATGCACCGTGCCGCTGGTGTAGCGGGTCTCGCCGCCGGTGAATTCGACGTAGCGTTGCTCGGCCGCCTCGGCGAGGATCTGTTTGCGCTGCTCGGGCGTCTGCGACTTGTTCAGGGCGTCGCGGTTGGCCGCGCCCATGTCGTACATGCTGACGGTCGCGATGGCCTTCATGCGCGGGTCGATCTTGGCCGCGCTGATGACGAAGCTGCCGCTGCCGCAGATGCCCAGCACGCCGATCCGCTCGCGGTCCACGAAGGGCTGCGTACCGAGGTAGTCCACCGCGGCGCTGAAGGCTTCGGCATAGATGTCCGGCGCCACTGCGTTGCGCGGCTGGCCTTCGCTTTCGCCCCAGAATGACTGGTCGATGGCGAGCGTGATAAAGCCTTGCTCGGCGAGCTTCTGCGCGTAGAGATTCGAACTTTGTTCCTTCACCGCGCCCATGGGGTGGCCGACGATGATCGCCGGGTAGCGGGTGTTGCGGTCGGCGTTGCTGGGCATGAACAGGTTGCCCCCGACTTTCATCCTGTACTGGTTGTCGAACCGGACTTTCTCCTGGGTCAGGCTTTCGCTCTTGTAGAAGTTGTCGGCACCGTCGGACATGTCCTGCCCCATCGCGTTGAAGGTGTAGGCGCTGGTCATGAGACCTACCGCCAATAGCAGTTCTTTCATCGTCCCGTCCTTTCATTCAGTGAGTGGCGGCCGCTTGGCCGGGGTTGGTTGCGCCGACGCCTCATGAGCCGTCGGCCTGCGTACGTGACGTCGCGAAGGTGAGGCAGGCTGCGCCCAGCAGCAGCGCCGCACTGGCGAAAAAGGTCGCGCGGTAGCCGCTGGCGTCGAACAGCACACCGCCCAGCGTGGAGCCCATGGCGATCGACAGTTGAATGACCGCCACCATCAGCCCGCCGCCGGCCTCGGCGTGTTGCGGAAAGGTCGCTGGTATCCAGCTCCACCAGCCCACCGGGGCGGCGGTGGCGATGAGGCCCCAGATGCCGAGCAGCACGACCACAACGGCCATCGTGTGTCCGAACAGCGTCAGCAGCAGCGCAATCGCCGCCATGAGCATCGGGATGCCGATCAGCGTCGGATACAGGCCACGCCTGAGCACCGCGCTGATCAGCAGCGTGCCGATAAAGCCCATCACCCCGATCACCAGCAGCACCAGCGACAGCATGGCGACATCGACCAGCGTCACCGTCTCGAGGAAGGGGCGCAGATAGGTGAACAGCGTGAACTGGCCCATGAAGAACACGCCGACGGCCAGCATGCCCAGGGTCACCACCGGGTGCCGGAGCAGCTTGAAGGCCTGTAACGGCCGGGCTTTATGCGAATCCGAGGGCATGGACGGCAGGCTGATCCACTGCCAGACCAGCGCGGCGAGGGCCACCGGCACCAGGCACAGGAAGGCGCCACGCCAGCCAATGACCGAGCCCAGGTAGCTGCCCAGCGGGGCGGCAATCACGGTCGCCAACGCATTGCCGCCGTTGAACACCGCCAGCGCGCGCGGGACTTGATCCGGCGGCACCAGGCGCATGGCCGTCGCCGCGGACATCGACCAGAAGCCGCCGACCACCACGCCGATCAGCGCGCGGCCCACCATGTAGGTCGCGTAGTTTGGCGCGAGGGCGACGACCGCGCCGGACAGCCCCATGATGCCGGTCAGCACCAATAGCAGCACCTTGCGGTTCATGCGTCCGGCGAGTGCCGAGATGAACAGGCTGGTCACTACCGCGAACGCCCCGGAAATTGCGATGCCCTGGCCAGCCATTCCCTCGCTGACTCCGAGATCGGCGGCGATGGGGGTGAGCAGGCTGACGGGCATGAACTCCGAGGCGATCAGCGCGAAGACGCACATCGACATGGCGAACACGCCGCCCCAATGCGCAGGCTGCCGTGCGGTCTCGCGGGCGTCGGATGTTGCGTCGGTTATGCAGCTGGTCATGGGTGGCGATACCCCTCGGTGGCGGCAAGGGCCGCAGTGCCTGGCTGACGCGGCGGCTGCTTCCTCGCAAAATGGATTGCGAGCCGGCGGCAACGCGACGTCTCTGCCGAGCATTGTCTCGGGATAGGGCTATCCTGATTAGCTAATGAATGCTTAAAACCGCTATAAGCGCCGCTAATCAGTCATTTGTGCCAAGCTAGACGAAACATCAACAGACCCTAGGCCCATGGTCAGACGCAATCTCAACGATCTCCTCTCGTTCGTCACCGTCGCGCGTGAAGGCAGCTTCACCCGTGCCGCGGCGCAGCTGGGCGTCTCGCAGTCAGCGCTGAGCCAGGCGGTCAGCGGGCTGGAGAAGCGCCTGGACATTCGCCTGCTCACCCGCACCACACGCAGTGTCTCGCCGACGCCGGCCGGTGAACGGCTGTTGCGGGCCATCGGTCATCGCTTCGATGAGATCGAGGCCGAGCTGGACGTGTTGACCGACCTGCGCGAGAAACCGGCCGGCACGGTGCGGATCACCTGCGGCGACCATGTGTTGCGGACCCTGTTGCTGCCCAAGCTCACGCCGCTGCTCAAGGCCTTCCCCGATATCAACGTCGAGTTCGACGTCAACTACGGTTTTCGCGACATCGTCGCCGACCGCTTCGATGCGGGCGTGCGCCTGGGCGACACCATCGACAAGGACATGATCGCCATGCCCATCGGCCCGCCGCTGCGGATGGCCGCCGTGGCATCGCCGGCTTATTTTGCAGAGCATTCCAGGCCGAGTACGCCGCAGGAGCTGACCGCGCACCGCTGCATCAACCTGCGTTTCCCGACCCATGGCGGGCTGTACGTCTGGGAATTCGAGAAAGGCGAGCAGGCACTGAACGTCCGCGTCGAGGGCCAGGTGGTGCTCAACAGCACGCCGCACATCGTGCTCGCCGCCCTCGAGGGCCTGGGCATTGCCTTCCTGCCGGAAGACGAATTCGCCCCGCACCTCGAAGAAGGCCGGCTGGTGCGGGTGCTGGATGATTGGTGCGAGCCGTTCGATGGCTACTACCTGTACTACCCCAGCCGCAAGCAGCCCTCGCCGGCGTTCAGGCTGGTGCTCGATGCGCTGCGTCTCCCGCCCCGGAAGCGGTAAGGGCGAGACCACGCCGCCCTGCATGGCGAATTCGGTACGAGGACTTCGATCAGATGGGAGCTGCGACGCGGTCTCATGAGGCCTGATGCGCCGCAGCGGGCGGCGCATCGACGGTCAGGGCAGTGCCGCACTTGGGTGTGCGGCGCTCAGTGGGCGGTTATGGCGCGCGGTAGATCGCGCACAGCTTGTTGCCGTCCGGGTCGCGGACGTAGCCCAGGTGCATCGCGCCGAGGCTGCTTTCGCGCAGGCCCGGTGGATCCTCGCAGGTGGTGCCGCCATGGGCGACCGCGACGTCGTGAAATGCCTGGACCTGCTCGGGCGAGTTGCATTTGAAGCCAATCGTGCCGCCATTGGCGACCGTTGCCGGTTCGCCGTTGATGGGCTCGGTGACGCCGAAGAGGCTGCCGTCGTGCCGGTAGAAGAGGCGGGTGTGCCCGGTGGGGCCCGTGTTGCGGATCGGCTCGCCTGCGCCGAGCAGGCCGAGCACGGCGTCGTAGAACCGCTTCGACCGTTCAAGATCATTCGAACCGACCATTACATGGTTGAGCATGGAGGCCTCGCTAGGGGGATTGTGCGCTGATGGAGCACGCACTCTAGCACCGGCACGCAGCGCAGGCGCGACGCCGTAGCGGCCCGCGAGCGGGTCGTTCAGCGCCGTCCCGCATCGCTTCGTGCGCGCGCCCGCGATCGATGGGCGGGCCTTGGGTCGTCATCAGGGAATGCTGATATCTCCGGCCTTTCCGGCGTCCCGGTAGCGCGCCCGCAGCACTTCAGCCAATTGTTGCTTGGCCGGGTCTTCGCCGTGGATGAGGCGGATTTGCTTCGGCCATTGCTTCATCCGGGTGACGAAGCCGACCAGGTCCGCCTGGTCAGCGTGGGCGGAATAGCCACCGACGCTGTCGATCCCGGCGCTGATGTCGATGCGCTGCCCGTCCAGATCGACGAAACCGCCGTCCGGCCCGTGCGTCTGGATATCCCGCCCCGGCGTGCCCTTGCCCTGATAGCCGATGAACACCACGTTGTGGCGCGGGTCGCCCAGCATCGCCTTCAGGTAGTTGACGATGCGCCCGCCCGAACACATGCCGTTGCCCGCGATGACAATCGCGGGGCGCGCGGTCTGGGTAAGGTGTTCGACAATGCGCATGTGCTCGTCATGGCTGTCGACGGTGATGAGCTGCTTGAAGGAGAGCGGCTTGCGGCCTTCGCCCAGGCGCTCGCGCGCGTCTTCGTCCCAGAACGCCTGCAGCTCCTTGTAGGTGCTGGTGAAGCGGCTGGCCAGAGGCGAGTCGAGGATGATCGGGATATGCGGCCAGTCGATATCCGGGTCGCCTTCCTTCGCCTGCCGTGCGGATGCGTTGGGCGTGTCGCTGGCTGGCGCCGACTCGCTTCGCTCATGGAGGATCTCCTCCAGCTCGTACAGCAGCTCCTGGGTGCGGCCAATGCTGAACGACGGAATCAGCACCGTGCCCTCGTCGACCAGCGCCCGCTCGATGGCTGCCTGCAGCCGCTCGCGGCGGTGCGCGCGGTCTTCGTGGCGACGGTCGCCGTAGGTGCTTTCCAGGATCAGCAGGTCCGCGCGCTCGGGCGGCACCAGATCAGGTAGCAGCGGTGAATGCGGAGCGCCCAGATCGCCGCTGAACACCACCCGCTCGGCATCGACATCGCCATCGACGGCGCGCAGCTCCAGCTCGACATAAGCCGAACCCAGCACATGCCCGGCCGGCTGCAAGCGCACCTGACAGCTACCGCTCTCCGTCTCGTTCAGCGTGAACCAATGGCCGTAGGGCAGGGCGATGATGCGCTGCTCGACCACCTTGAGGTAACGCTCCAATTGATCCTGATCGCGGCTGATGGACAGGCGAAAGGCGTCCTCCAGCACGATCGGCAACAACCGGGCCGACGGCTCGCTGCACAGGATCGGCCCGCTGAACCCCGCCGCCAGCAGGTTCGGAATCCGCCCCACGTGATCGATATGCACGTGGGTCACGATCAATGCCTTGATGCCCTCGATGGAGAAATCCAGAGCCAGCTCATCGTCGTCCGGCCCCGCGTCCTGCCCCTGAAACTGCCCGCAATCGATCAATACGCTGGAACTGTCATCCATCCAGAACTGATGGCACGACCCGGTGACGCCTTCACGCGCGCCGTGATGGATGAGTTTCGGATACTTCATCAGGCTTCCTTCACCAGCGGTATGCCCCGAAAACGAATTGGGGCAGGGGAAGAAAGTGGCAGGTGCCGCTTTCGCTAATGAGGTATTGGGCCGACGGCGGGGTTGAAGAGTTTCCGGCAGGCGCCGAGCGGTACGGGTTCTGATGGATGCGGTTGGCTGTGCTCCATGCACAGCCCCGCCGTGATCTTGCCGGTGCCTAACGCTGCATCGGCAACATTGCAAAGACGATCAGGACGAAGGCCGGTGTGAATCGCATCGATCACCGGCCCAAGCTCGGTAAAGGCTATGCCGGCGTCGGGGAACGGTGGGGTAGAGGGGCGGCGAGTGCGGCTAGCCGGGTTTTGCCGAAGTACGGCGAGCGTGCTTCTTCTGCAAGCTCACTGACGCTTCGTTGTAGGCGCTCTGGAAGGTTTCGCTGCCGACCCAACTCAATGCCGTGTCTTCGTCTTCGCCGTGAAACAACCCGCGATAGACGATCAGCAAGCCCATCATGAAGTCGACGGCAGGTTCTTCCGCTTCCTCTGCGACCACCAGCTCCAGCACCGGGTATTGCAGGAACACCAAGCACATCGCCAGCAGACTGATGCCTTCAGCGGCTCTCATCGCCTGGAACAGATCGTCAAAGTGCGCCGGGTCGAAACCGTTCTCTTCAATGTCCTTGAAGTCGAAGGTGCTCAGGTCAATCTCGACATCGTCGAACGGCTCATCGATCAGCGGATTGGCCAGCAACGGATGCAGGACATTGGCCTTGGCCTTACCCGAACGGTTCTGCTTGGCCTTGACCTTAGCCCGCTGGGCGCGCTTTTGCTGTTTGTTCGGGGACGCCATCGCGGTGAGTTCCTCGTTCGATACAGCCATCTTCATGGCCCAGAGTCATTGGACGCGAATTGTAGTCAGTCTGGGGCAGGTTCGTCGGGTTAGGGGAGGAGTGGAGCGTCAGTTATCGGCCAATAGCAGCCTGTCGTGATAGGCAGCTACCCACCCCAAGCGGACCCACGGAGCAATAACATTCCCGTCATCTACGCTATCACGCACGGAGCTGAAAGCGAGGTTAGGAATGACAGTCAGCCGTAGAGATGATCTCGCCTGTTCGATCCTGCTGATCACTTCCGTTCCCCTTTACGCCAGCATGGGTGCCGACCCGCTGTACAAAGGTATTGGGTACCTCATCGCAGTACCCGTTATGGCGCTTGGTGCAGTTAAGCAGGGATGGAGGGGGGAGGTGGTCAGGACTGGATTGAGAAAGACAAGATTCAGTAGGGTTGGTAGCATTCAGCCATTAATTGTCATTGCATAAGGATGTGAGTAAAGCGGCAGCGGTCTGACCGATAAAAGTTATTGAACGAATTGGGTTTTCGGAGGGTGTTAATTCCATTCGCCTTCTTTGTATCTAAATTAAAAAGGAATTGAGATTAATGGAGCCTGTAGCTGTAGGTTTGTCAGTGGTAAATGCATCGGGCGCACCAAAGAAAATTATTGAAAGTACAATTGTGTCGGATGTATTTGATTCTTTGGTGACGAAGTACAAGTTGTCGTCATTCTCTGGGTTTAAGGATAAGTATCTTAAGCTCTGCTCTGGGAATTTATTAATAAAAACGATTGTATCTCCGGACAATTCGGTTCATGTGGATGAGATTTATGTGCCGCTGGAGCTTTCGGGTCACTCTAGAATTGAAGTTGAAAATGGGACTACGCTTGATAATTCAAGTCGAGCGTCTCTAATCGTCGGTCTTGCTGGTCAGGGTAAGTCGACCATTTTGAGGAAGTTGCTGTCTAATAATATAGCAAAAATCAGCAGGCTTCCCTTTTTTTATGAGTTGAAGAATTATAACGGTGGAGAGATAGAGGTTGCGATCTCAAGGAATCTATCCAGTCAAGGGATTGAGTTTAGCCCTGGTGGGCTAAAGAAAATATTCAACGATAGCAATGTAAGGCTTTTCCTTGATGCTTTTGATGAGTGCCCCTCTGATCATAAAGCTGCATTATATGCAGAGCTTGACAAGCTCGTAAGAAAGTATAATTGCAATATTATCTGTACAACTCGTCCTGATACTGAGCTTGATGCATTGGTAGGTGTGGATGTCTATAGAGTTGAGTTTTTAAAAGAAAGGCAAATACAATCGATCATTCACAAGACTTGCAATGATCAGGATAAGGCGGAAGAGTTATGCAGCGCTTTAGAGCGAAGTGAATTTCATAAAGATAGTGATAGTGTTTTAAGGTCTCCTATTCTGGTTGTTCTTTTTTGCACAAGCTACAATCTGGGGATATCGATTCCCGAATCGTTATCTCAGTTTTATAAAAATATATTCGACACGGTCTTTTTAAAGCACGACAATTTAAAGGGTGGCGTTTCTCGTTCGCGATACTGGAATGATGATAGAAGTATATATCGCAATGTGTTTGATTATTTTTGTTTTATCTCTCAAAGAAAGTCCCTTGCTAGCTTTAGTTTTTCAGAGTTGGCAGGTTTGATATCCGATACGCTCAGTTATTTGAGTAAAGAGCCATCCTCTGCTGACGTTATCGCTACAGAGTTGATACAAATAACCAACCTATTAATCAAAGATGGTTATGACGAGTATAAGTTTATTCATAAGTCTATCCAGGAATTCTACTGTGCTTCTTTTTTGGCTGCCGGCCTAGATACTGAGAAGAAAAAAGGATTCTATAGAAAGTGTGCGGAGGAGTTGGGTTTTTATAGCGTTTTCTCGAATACCTTGTTATTCATGAAAGAAATTGATTCTTTTGACTATCTGGCGTTCTATATCGCTCCTGCGGTAAGTAAGATGCTGGGCCTGGATATGAAGGTGATTGGTGATGAGTTTGTAGTTGGTCAAGATTTGATTGATGAGTATGCTGCTTCGATAGTTTATATTGTTAATTATGAGGAGGGCTTTGATAAGCGGGGTGGTGCAACGATATCTGCGGAAATGTTTCCTGCGAAAGTTAGTTCTGTTGTGAAGAATACATTCTTACATAAATTGTTTTTAACTGCTAGTGAGTTTTTGCAGGGGAAGTACCCGTCAGTTCTGACCATGAAAGCCATTTCTGCTCAATCTAAAGATTTGGGTGATGGTCTTTATGAGATGGATTTGAAGGCAATATGTCCATTTCTTGAAATTACAGCAGCTGACATTGAAAATAGCTTGATGTTGTCACTTGGTGTGTTGTATCGGCGGGAGTATAATTTGGCTATTGAACATGTCAATAATAGAGTTGCTCAAGTTACAAGGCAGGGATATTTGGACTTTGGTTTAGAAGGCTGAGTGTATGTGGGGTACCCAGGTCGCTGTCCCCATCATCAGGTAGCGGGAAAGCCTCGAACAGTGCCAATAGGTTGGGAAAGCGGCACTGGTTTAGAGATACTTCTACGCTTCAGATGGAAGCTTGACCTGTCGATACTCAGGTGTAAATTTCAATTTTTCCTTTAGGTATCTGAGATATCGCTCGTCCTCAGGGGGAATCCCGCTATAGCAAGCTGATCTTAATTGAGCAGTTAATTCGCTCTGAAGCATATGCAGCTCCTTCCACCGGAAGTCGCCTCAGGCAAGAAAAATTGATAACAACGGAAGTTATTGGCCGAAAGCGGGCAAGGAGGACTTTTTAGAAGTAGTCTAGCAGGCCTCCATTGGAGCTTGGAGGCTTCTACGAAACTAGGGGCGATTCATTGCAAGCTCGCGTTGCGAAGCTCTTTGATAAGTGCATCTTGACTATCAAATTCCTCCCTTTGAGCATCTTTAAATCCGCCACGATAGTGCCTTCTCCAGTCATTGATTCGATTTCCGATGGTGTTCTGTAAGGAAGTAACAAGTTATGTCCGGCAGCTTTTGGCCGATAGCTGCCCTTTCCCAGCGAAACAACATGCAAACTACCCAGCGCCGCAAAGCCCAACCAACGGGCTTGTCCCCTTGAATACCCCAACTCGGCAAGCGGTCAGCCCGGTCTGGAGTGGCCGTGCTAGGCTTGGTCTTGGCTGTTTCCACGGCCGATACGAACAATTATGCATGGCCCGACTCGGCGCCTTGTTTGGAGTCCCGCATGATCGCGCGTCCGCCATCAGAGCTTCCAACCGATCTCTCTGCATTCGTTGCCACGCACTTCGCCGGGCGAGGATCTAACCCGGATCGGTTGATTGCCGAATCCTGGTACCGCAGCGTCCACGAGCATGGGCTCGATCCGGCTCAAGCTGCCGCCCATGTTCAGCTCGAGCATCACGAGATCCGTCTGCATCAAGAGGAGCATCATGACTTTCTGGCCATTGCGAGCCAGGGCGTGGAAGGGTTGTCGCGGCGTCTGAACCCTGCGGGGTTTGCGGTGCTGCTCAGTGATCGCCGCGGTATCACGCTCGATGCGCGGTTGCCCGGGCAGCACAGTCCCTACGCGGACTCGGGGCTGGTGGTCGGCAGTTGCTGGGACGAGTCGCTGGTGGGGACCAACGGCATCGGTACGGGGTTGGCCGCGGGCCAGCCGCTGATCATCCACCGGGACGAGCACTTTCTCAGCAGCAACGCCATGTTGAGTTGCTCGGTGGCGCCGCTGTTCGATCCCCAGGGGGCGTTGCTGGGGTGTCTCAATGCCTCGTGCCTCAACAGTGGCGGGCCGAAGCAGGCGCAATATCTGACGCTTCAGCTGGTAAGCCTGTATGCACGGCTCATCGAAAACGCCAGCTTCCGCCAGCGCTATGCCAGTTGCGCCATGCTGACCCTGGGCGGCGATGCCGGTGACCTGGGCAACGAGCGGTTGCTGGCGCTCGATGTGGCGGGCCGGATCCTCGGTGCCAATCGCGCGGCTTTTCTGGCCGCCGGCCGCGGAAGCGCGCTGCTGGGGGAGGCGGTTCAGGACGTCCTGTCGATGTCACTGGATGAGCTGATAACCCTGACCCAGGGTGGCCAGCGCAGCGCATCGTTACGGCTGGCCGGTGGACCGGCGCTGGAGGTCACGCTGCGTATGCCGGCTGCCGCCCCGCCGCGCGCCCGGAACGAGCGCGGCTTGAGGGTCGTTCCGGCAGAGCCGACGCTTGAGCAGTTGGCCGGGGAAGACTCAGACCTGCAACGCTCGGTCCAGAAGCTGCGGCGTGTGCTCGATCGCGATATTTCGCTGTTGCTGACGGGCGAGACGGGCACCGGCAAGGAAGCCTTTGCGCGGGCGATCCATCAGGCCAGCGTGCGCGCCAAGGGGCCCTTCGTTGCGCTCAATTGCGCGGCGATTCCGGAGTCGCTGATCGAGAGCGAGCTGTTCGGCTATCGCGCCGGGACCTTTACCGGCGCCAGCCGTCAGGGGATGAAGGGCAAGCTGGAACAGGCCAACGGCGGGACGCTGTTTCTCGACGAGATCGGCGATATGCCGGCGCACCTGCAGACGCGGTTGTTGCGTGTGCTGGCCGAGCGGGAGCTGGTGCCGCTGGGCGCCGCAACGCCGGTGTCGCTGAATGTGCAGCTGGTGTGCGCGACGCACCGCGACCTGCCGGCGATGGTGGCTGCGGGCCAGTTTCGTGAAGACCTGTATTACCGGCTCAATGGCTTGACGGTCAGGCTGCCCGCCTTGCGCGACCGGGCGGATCGCGTGGGGCTTATCCGTCGCGTTCTGCAACGTGAGGCCGGGGATGAGCCTGTCGAGCTGACTGCCGAGGCGATGGAGCGCCTGGTCGCTTATGGTTGGCCCGGCAACGTGCGCCAGCTGATCAACGTGCTGCGCTGTGCCGTCGCGCTGGCTGACGATGGGGTGATCGGTCTCGATTGCCTGCCGCCGGAGGTCATGGCCGTGCCTGCGGAACGCCGGTCAGTGGCGCAATCGCTGGGGACCACCCGAGACGCTGCCGAAGCGGCCCATTTGCAAGCGACACTGGAGCAGCATGGCGGCAACGTCACGTCGGCCGCTCGTTCCCTCGGCATCAACCGCGCCACCTTATATCGCAAGCTGCATCGTTACGGACTAGCCGCGCTGCGCAAGTGATGATTGGCAGACGACTCGAAGTTTTCGGTGGGCTGGACGTTCGCTTGGCTGAATAACAAGAACCCCGCCGGGGCGGGGTTCTTGGTCACCTCAAGTCACTCAGCTCTGCACGTACACCGCATGAGTATGGGTGTACTCGTACAGCCCGTGCTTGCCGTCCGCACCGCCGATGCCGGACTTGCGCACCCCGGCGTGGTAGCCCTGCATCGCCTCGAAGTTCTCGCGGTTGATGTAGGTCTCGCCGAAGTCCAGGCCAGCGGCCGCCTTCATCGCAGTCGAGAGATCGCGTGTATAGATCGAGGAGGTCAGGCCGTATTCGCAGTCGTTGGCCAGGGCGATGGCTTCGTCCAGGTCGTCGATGATCTGCACCGGCAGCACCGGGCCGAAGACTTCCTTGCGCATGATTTCCATGTCGTGCGAACAGTTGGCGAGCAGTGTCGGCTGGTAGTGGAAGCCTTTGCCCAGATCCGCGACGGCGCCTCCTGTAACGAGCTGCGCGCCCTGGCTCTGCGCGGTGCGCACCATCTGTTCGACCTTGCGCAGCCCGGCCTCGTTGATCAGCGGGCCCATCTCCACATCCGCCTGGGCGATCGGGTCGCCATAGCGCGTTTCGGCCAGGGCGCCGGCGATGCGTTCGATGAACTGCTCCGCGACGCCGCGCTGCACATAGACGCGTTCGGCGCAGTTGCAGACCTGCCCGGTGTTGATGATCCGAGACGCGCGGATGGCGGAGACGGCGAGGTCCAGGTCCGCGTCGTTCATGACGATGGCCGGGGCCTTGCCGCCAAGTTCCAGGTTGAGCTTGGTAACGTTCTGCGCCGCGGCGGCCATGATCCGCTGCCCGGTGCCGACGCTGCCGGTAAAGCTGATCATGTCGATCTTGTCGCTGGTGGTCAGCGCGCTGCCGACGCCCGCTCCGCTGCCGCAGACCACGTTGAACACGCCCTTGGGCAGGTCGGTCTCGGCTACCAGTTTTGCGAACTCGAAGCAGTTGTTCGGCGTCTCCTCGCTGGGCTTGATGACGATGGTGTTGCCGGTCACCAGTGCTGGCGCCATCTTCCGGGCGATCAGGAAGAAGGGGAAGTTCCACGGCAGGATCCCCGCGACCACACCCAGCGGCTTGCGGAACAGGAAGATGTTTTCGCCCGGACGGTCACTGGTGATGATCTCGCCCTCGATGCGCCGCGCCCACTCGGCCATGTAGTCGAGGTAATCGGCGGTGAAGTTGACTTCCACCAGCGCCAGGCTCTGGATCTTGCCGCCTTCCTCGGTGATGACGCGGGCCAGGAGCTCGGCGTTCTGGCGGATCTTGCTGGCGATAGCGCGCAGGTGCCCGGCGCGCTCGACGGCGGGCTTCAGGCTCCAGCCTTTCTGCGCAGCGCGGGCGGCCGCGATGGCGCGTTCGGCGGTGGCTGCGTCGGATTCGGGCACGCGGGAAAGCACCGCGCCGGTGGCCGGGTTGCGCACCTCGATGAGGTTGTCGCAGGCGACGAAGGCGCCGTCGATGTAGTTCTGGTAGGTGGTTGCGTCAGTCATATCGATCTCCTGAGGGTCAGTTGCTGGCCGTTTTCTGGGTCGGCTGTGGCAGGTCGTCCGGGCCGTGTTCCAGACGGTCGTGGGCACGCTTGATCAGGTATTGATGGATTTGGCCCATCTGCTCCATGTCGAAGGCCTCTGCGAACGACGGCATGCCATCCGGAATGCGCGCGCCGTGGAGGATGCCGAGGAACTGCTTATGCTTTTCCGGGGTGAGCATGCGCAGGTCCGGCAACACGCCGCCGCTGACCGCGTGGATGCCGTGGCACTGCGAGCAGTAGCCGTCGTAGAGCTTGGCGCCCGCTTCGACGGTGGCGGCATCGGCAGTCAATGGTGGTGGCTTGGGTGCATCTTCACGCGGGGCCGGTTCCTGCAATTCGGCCGTGCCGCCGAGCTTGTAGGTGAGCACTTGGGCGTAGGGCTGTACGCCGGCGCGCAGCGACAGGGCGCCGGCAAAGGTGGAGAAGGCACCGCCCCAGCCCGCCATGAAGGTAACGTACTGCTCGCCGTCCACGCTGTAGGTGATGGGCGCGGCCATCACGCCGCTGGCGGCCGGCTGCTCCCAGAGCTTCTTGCCAGTGTCGGCGGCATAGGCGATGACGCGGCCGTCGGCGCTGCCTTCGAACACCAGATTGCCGGCGGTGCTCAAGGTGCCGCCGTTGAAGATGGTGACGTAGGGTACTTCCCACGCCTGCTGCTGCTTGACCGGATCCCAGGCGATCAGCTTGCCGGACCAGGTGTCGGCGTACTTGCCGAGGCCTTCCGGGTCCTCGGGCATCATTCCGGTCTTCAGGCCCAGCTGGTACATGCTCTTGAACTTGTTGCGAGCGGGCGCATCCGGCACGTGCTCGTACCAGGCCGACATGATGTGCGCCGGGATGTAGACCAGCCCGGTGTTCGGGTTGTAGGACATCGGGTGCCAGTCATGCGCGCCCCAGAAGCCAGGCTGGACCAGCTTGGCCTTCTTCTCGCCCTTCCAGTAGGCAGCCGCCTCGTCGTCGACGATGGGGCGGCCGGTCTTCAGATCGACGCCCTTGGCCCAGTTGATCGGCACGATGTTCTCGGCCGAGAGCAGCTCGCCGGTGGCGCGGTCGATGACGTAGAAGAAGCCGTTCTTCGGCGCCTGCATCAGCACCTTGTGCTGTTTGCCCTTGATCTCCAAGTCAGCCAGGATCATGTGCTGGGTGGCGGTGTAGTCCCAGGCATCGCCCGGCGTGGTCTGGTAGTGCCAGACGTACTCGCCGGTGTCGGCGTTGACCGCGACGATGGAGGACAGGAACAGGTTGTCGCCCTTGCCCTCGCTGCGCCAGGTCGGGTCCCACAGCGAGCCGTTGCCGACGCCGATGTAGAGCAGGTTCAGCTCCGGGTCGTAGGCGAAGGAGTCCCAGGCAGTACCGCCGCCGCCCTGTTCGACGAAGGCGCGGCCGTGCCAGGTCTTCTTAGCGATCTCCATGCCCTTGCCTTCGGCAGGCTTGTCCGGATCACCCGGCACGGTGAAGAAGCGCCAGGCCTGATCACCGGTTTCGGCATCGTAGGCGGTGACATAGCCGCGCACGCCGAATTCGGCACCGCCGTTGCCGATCACCACCTTGCCGCTCACGACCCGTGGTGCACCGGTGATGGAGTAGCTGCGTTCCTTGTCGTAGCGGGTATCCACCGACCAGACGCGCTCGCCGGTCTTGGCGTCGATGGCTTCGAGGCGGCCATCGAGCACACCGACGTAGACCTTGCCCTTCCACACGGCAACGCCGCGGTTGATCGCATCGCAGCAGGCCTCACCCGCGCGGGAACGGTCGGACTTGGGGTCGTACTTCCATATTTCCTTGCCGGTGCGTGCGTCCAGCGCGTAGACGATGGAGAACGGCCCGGTGGTGTACATGACGCCATCGACCACGATGGGCGTGGCTTCGACGCCGCGGTCGATGTCGAGCTTGTAGCTCCAGGCCAGCCCGAGTTCGTCGACGTTGGCGTCGGTGATCTTCTTCAGTGGACTGAAGCGCTGCTCGCCGTAGTCGCGGCCGTGGCTCATCCAGTTGCCGGGTTCGGCGTCGGCATTGGCGATGCGCTTGCCATCGACTTCAGCGGCGTGCAACGGCAGGGACAGTAGGGCAGCAAGGCTGGCGCCAAGCAGGGCGGCGGGCCGTCGGCCCGAACAGGGATCGAATTGATTCATAGCGTGCTCTCTCTTGTTATTGGTCTGGCCGCCCCGTGGGGCAGGTCTTTCTGGGAGAGCAACCGCTGTGCCAGCCGTTCCGATTTGGCTGCAAAGCCTGGTATGGCGCGGCCTCGGGCGGTCACGTGTCGCCGCGGCTGAAGCGGCCTGTCGCAGCCGGACCGTTGCACGGCTGCGACAGCTGTCGCGTCGCTGCGACAGGGAAGCGGTGCCAGCAGGCCTGGCGATAGCAGGCAGGATTTAGAGACGGCGATGCAGAACGGCCTGCCAAGGCAGCAGAACTGGCGGCCGGCGGATTATTTCGGACCCAAACGGCGATCGGTGATGTCTCAAGGCTCGCTTGGCATGTGCGTTGCGTTGATGACGAGCAGGCTTATGCAGGTTTTCCGCACCAGATCCGTTCTGTAGTTTTAAAAACCGCTCCGGTTCGGCCTGCGCCAAGGCTGCCTAATCGCTTCCTCTCGGTCAGCGCTCTCGAGCGGCTTGCCCGGCAGCAGCGGTTGGCGGAAGTAACGTCACTCCACAACAACAAGGCTCAACCATGTATCGACTTTTTCTTGCCGGATCGCTCTCGTTGGCAACCGGACCCTTGCTCGCACAGACGAGCGAACCGCTCACGCTCGACCCTCTGTGGGTGAGTTCGCCCCGGGCGGAATCCGACTGGTTTACCTTGCCGATGGCGGTGTCCGCCGTGTCGGCGCAGGACCGGCCGGGTGAGCAGCTGCTCACCCTCGACAGCTTGCTCGGGCCTGTTCCGGGCGCGCTTTCGCAGAGCCGCTACAACCTGGCGCAAGGCATGCGCTTGTCGATTCGTGGTTTCGGGTCCCGGTCCAGTTTTGGCGTTCGTGGTGTGCGGGTGCTGGTCGATGGTGTGCCCTTGACGATGCCCGATGGGCAGACCGAAATGGACGGGCTGGATACCTCGCTGGTGGAGCGCATCGAGGTGATTCGCGGCCCCTCGTCGACCATTTACGGCAATGCCGCAGGGGGCGTCCTGGCGATCGAGACGCGACAACCAGGCGACACGCCGCGCACTCAGGTCGAGGTGACCGGTGGCGAACTGGGCTACCGGCGCATGCGCGCGGAAACCAGCGGCAGCGCCGGGTCGCTGGGCGCCTTGCTCGCGGTCAACGCAACGCAGCTCGACGGCTACCGCAGCCACGGGACTGCCGAAACCAACCACCTCACCGGCAAGCTGCGTTGGCACGGGGAGGGCGGCACGCTCGGGCTCACCCTGCATGCGATCTACAACCGAGCCGAAGACCCCGGTGGCCTGACGCTGGATCAGGTCCGGGCCGATCGTTCCCAGGCGCGGCCACAGAGCCTTCAGTTCGATTCAGACGAGACCGTCGAGCAACAACGCCTTTCGCTGGTCTGGGATGGGCAGGCCGCCGGCGACGATACGTACCAGTTGCGCAGCTATTACGGCCAGCGTGAGTTCAGCAACCGTCTGCCGCTGGAGGGCGATGGCCAGACCGCCTACGACCGCTGGTTCGCCGGGGTGGGCGCGCAGCGCACCTTTCACCGTGAACTGGCGGGCCTGCCGCATCAGTTGACGGTCGGAATGGACCTGGAGAGCCAGCGCGATGAACGCTCGCGGAACGACAACCTGCCGGGCGGCATCACCGGCGCCCTGACGCAGCGCCAGCGCGAAACGGCGGACAGCCGGGGCGTGTTCATCGAGGACCAGCTGAGCCTCGGCGATGCCTGGCTGCTCACCGCTGGCGTGCGCTATGACAGCGTGCGGCTCGAAGCCAAGGACCGTTACCTGAGCGACGCTGATGATGCCTCGGGCGAACGCAACCTGGAGGACTGGAACTACAGCCTGGGGCTGAGCCGGCAACTGGACGCCCATCATGTGGCGTACATGCGTTACGCAACCTCGTTCGAGACGCCGACAATCAACGAAATGGCCAACCCAGACGGGGGCGGCTTCAATCCCTCGCTCGGTCCGGCGCAGTCGGTCAATCGCGAGATTGGCTTGAAGGGCGAGTACCCGGGATTGCGCTACGAAGCGGTGCTCTACAGCATGCGCATCGAGGACGAGCTGATCCCGGAAGGCGACGGACGAATCTTCTATACCAACGCGGGCCACTCCAGTCGCGACGGTGTCGAGCTCAGCGGGGACTGGCTAGTGGGGCGCTTCTGGCGACTGACTGGGGCCTGGAGCTACAACCGCTACCGTTACGACCAGTTCGAGGACTTCGATGGCAACCGCATCCCAGGTATTCCGAGGCAAAGTCTGTTCGCCGAGGTCAGCTATGACCGCGACGACTGGTATGCACGGGTGAACGTCAACGCCTATGACCAGCAGTACGCAGACAACGCCAACCTCGACCGCGTACCCGGCTACGCGGTAACCAATGCCCGCCTGGGCTGGCGGCTGGTGTTGGGCGATCAGCGGTGGGAGCCCTACGTCGGCATCGACAACCTGCTGGAGCGCGACTACTACGACAACCTGCGCATCAACGCTAGCTCCGGCCGCTACTACGAGCCCGCGCCAGGGCGGACGATCTATGCGGGGGCGAAGGTGACGTTTGATTGATGTGCGGTTTCTGCGATGCGCTGCGTGGGGCGCACGCGGCCGTTGCAACGGAAGCATCTCTGGCGCTCCAGCTGCACCCCCCTCGGTTGTGTCTATCCGCAGCGGCTGAGCGGCGCGGGCCAGGCAGACATCAGAACCGTGCAGCTCAGGCTAGGTTCTGCTGCTGACCGACAGGCGAAGCTGGCCCGCCGCCTTCGTCCCACCCGTTTAAGTAGTATCTGTATATCCATACAGATAAACCTTGCCTGCTGCCCCTGCGCTGCGCATGCTATCGGCCATTGCGAAGCGAACGGGTGATGACCTGATGCGGCTGTTTCTCTGCGAAAAACCTTCCCAGGCCAAGGACATCGCCCAGGTGCTCGGTGCTACGCGGCGGGGCGAGGGGTGCTGGGTGGGGGCTGGTGTCACCGTGACCTGGTGCATCGGCCACCTGCTGGAAACCGCGCCGCCGGACAGTTACGACGCGCGCTACAAGCGCTGGGTGCTGGGCGATCTGCCCATCGTCCCCGAACGCTGGAAGATGCTGGTCAAGCCCAAGACGGCGAGCCAGTACAAGGCGGTCAAGCGGCTGCTGGGTGAGGCGCAGGAGCTGGTAATCGCCACCGATGCCGACCGCGAGGGCGAGATGATCGCTCGCGAGCTGGTCGAGCATTGTCGCTATCGGGGGCCGATCCAGCGGCTGTGGCTGTCGGCGCTGGATGATGCCTCGATTCGCAAGGCGCTCGGTGCACTACGCGCGGGGGCCGAAACGTTCAATCTGTATCAATCGGCGCTGGGGCGCTCACGTGCCGACTGGCTGATCGGCATGAATATGAGCAGATTGTTCACGCTGCTCGGCCGGCAGTCCGGTTATCAGGGCGTGTTGCCGGTGGGTCGGGTGCAGACGCCAACGCTGCGCCTGGTGGTCGACCGTGATCGCAGCATCGCCGACTTCGTACCGCAGCCGTTCTGGGCCATCGAGGTACAGCTGCTGGGCGACGGCGACATGCCGTTCACCGCGCAGTGGCGCGCACCGGATGAGCACTGCGACGATCAGGGGCGTTGCCTCGACCAGGCGCTGGCGCAGCGAGCCGCCGAGGCCATGCGGGCGGCCGGCGAGGCGCAGATTCAACGGCTCAAGACCGAGCGCGTGCGTGAAGCCGCGCCGTTGCCGTTCGATCTTGGCACCCTGCAGGAGATCTGCTCGAAGAAGCTCGGCCTGGGCGCTCAGGAAACCCTGGATATTGCTCAGTCCCTATACGAAACCCACAAGCTGATCACCTATCCGCGCAGCGATTGCGGCTACCTGCCGGTGAGCCAGCACGGCGAGGCGCCGGGCATTCTGGCCGCGCTGGCGCAGGCCGATCCGTCCCTCGGTGAACTCGCGCCGCACCTCGAGCCCCGGCGCAAGTCGCGCGCCTGGAACGATGCCAAGGTAGGCGCTCACCACGGCATCATCCCGACGGCAGCGGCTCGCGCCTTCGAGCGCCTGAGCGGCAAACCGCGGGCGGTCTATGCGCTGATCCGCGCCCGCTACCTGGCGCAGTTTCTGCCCGCGCATGAGTACGACCGGACCCAGGCCGATCTCGACTGCGCCGGCCAGGCGTTGCGGGCGGTCGGTAAACAGATCGTCGAACCGGGTTGGAAACGCGCCTTGCCCGAGGCGCTGGCGGCCAGTCGCGGCCGTGAAGCGCCAATGCCGCAGACGCTGCCGGCGCTGCGTGAAGGGCAAACCTGCCCGGTTCGCGACCTGACCTTCAAGGACCTCTGGACGCAGCCACCCAAACCGTTCACCGAAGGCGACCTGATCAAGGCGATGAAGAACGTCGCCAAGCTGGTGGACGATCCCAAGCTGAAACAGAAGCTCAAGGACACCACCGGCATCGGCACCGAGGCGACGCGCGCGGGGATCATCCAGGGGCTGCTCGACCGCGGCTATCTGACCAAGCAGGGCAAGGCCTTGGCGGCGACACCGGCGGCCTTCAGCCTGATCGATGCGGTGCCGCGGGCCATCGCCGACCCCGGCACCACGGCGATCTGGGAGCAGGCGCTGGACATGGTGCAGAGCGGGGAAATGAGCCTGGAGGAATTCGTCAGCAAACAATCGGCATGGATGAGCAAGCAGGTCGAGCGCTGCAAGGGCGTACGCCTGACCATCAGTGGGCCCGCTGCTCCAGCCGGCCGCCGTGCGCCGTGGAAAAAGCGCAAGGGCACCACACGCAAAGCCGCTCCCAAGGCGCGCCGCGCTGCTAAGTCACCCAGCCCGGCGTGACGGCCTGTTAGCCGACGAACCCGGCTTGCAGCAGGTAGTAACACGCGCTCCCCAGACTGTTCTCGAAGGCTCGGCGGGTGCGTCGTTCGCGCCGGCCAGGCAGCCTAAACCGCGCGCTTCGTTGGCGTCTCGGGCGGCACACGCAGGGTGCCCGACACGGCTCGATCCAGGAGCGGCCCTGCAGGCGTGCCGGTTCGCGTTTAGAATGCGCGCGCCTTTCTCGAGACGATTGAATATGCAGCCTGATGCCCTCGCGACACTGCAACAGCACCTCAGCCAAGCTCTGAGCCAGGTACCGGACGAAACCCGCCGGATGTTCCATGGCCGCGGGCGCTGCTGGGCCGGGCTCGAGCACGTCACGGTGGACTGGTTGCAAGGCGTGGTACTGGTTTCACTGTTTCGTGAACCGGCCGCCGCCGAACTGGACGCGTTGATCCGGATGCTCGGAGCGCTGACCGAGACGCCAGCCTGGCAATCGAGCGGCGCTCATACCTTGTTGCTGCAACACCGCTACCTGCCCGACAGCCATATGCAGCAGCTGCTCGGCGAGCCGATCGAGGAGTGGCTGATTAGTGAAAACGGGCTGCGTTACAAGCTCGACCTGGGCATCAAGCAAAACAACGGGTTGTTTCTCGACATGCGCTACGGCCGGCGCTGGGTGCAGGAGCAGGCGCGTGGCAAGCGCGTGCTCAACCTGTTCGCCTACACCTGCGGATTCTCGGTAGCGGCCATCGCCGGAGGCGCCGAGCACGTGGTCAACCTGGACATGGCCCGCGCAGCGCTGAGCCGGGGGCGGGATAACCATCGGCTCAACGACCATGACCTCGGACGGGTCAGCTTTCTGGGCCACGAGCTGTTCAAGTCCTGGGGCAAGGTAAAGAAGACCGGGCCCTATGATCTTGTGATCATCGACCCGCCTTCCTTTCAGAAGGGCAGCTTCGCGCTGAGCCGCGATTATCAGAAGATTCTGCGACGCCTGCCGGAGCTGCTCACTGAGAGCGGCACGGTGCTGGCCTGCATCAACGATCCGGATACCGGCCCGGACTTCCTCATCCAGAGCATGGCGGCCGAAGCGCCAGCCTTGGTATTCCAGCAGCGCCTGGAAAACCCGCCGGAGTTTCCCGACATCAGCGAGGACAGCGGGCTCAAGGCGCTGGTGTTCAGACGCCTCGACCCGCTGTAGCCATGCTGGCGCTATCGCCGCGCGGTCAGAAATGCGCCTTGACGATGAAGTTGGTCACATTGTTGTCGGTGTTGAAGGCATGGCTGTCCTCGATGCCGTACTTGTCAGACCAATAGTCATACTCGATACCGACGTAAAGTTTGCCGGGCGTGCGCGCCAGTGCCTTGCCCAGGTCGTACTTGACCTGTGGGTTGATGTGCAGGTTCTTCGCCACGAAGTCGCCCTTCGAGCGGGAGCCGGCGTCGTTGACGACCCAGTCGATGAAGCCATCGAAGAGGATGTCGGATTTGCCCACCGGAACGGTCATGGCCCAGGTCGGGGTGATCTGCCATTGCCCGCTGGCCTGGCCGGTGATGCCGTCGGGTTTGCGGTAATAGGTGTTGATCGACAGGCGATCGAAGCCCGGGACCGCGAGATCGACGGCGGGGCCGAGCAGGTAGTTGCGGTTGCGGCCTTCGCCGCGCTCGTAGGTCGCCGAGAGCAGAACATCGGTGACCGGACCGAAGCTGAAGTCCCGGCCGGTGGTCTTGCTCAGCGAGAGGCGCGGGCTGAACTCACCGTAGTAGGTGCGTCCATCCTTGCCGGAATGCCCGTTGAACCACTTGTGATCGACGAACAGGAACATGTCGCCCCAGGTCCAGCCGCTGGCGTGTTCGAAGGTGATGGTCTGCTGAATGGAAGCCTCGCGGCCGTCCTCGCCCGAGTCGACGGCGAAGTTCTTCCCGTACAGATAGGTCAGGCTGTTGTCCTGCCAAAGCATGGGGTCGGCCATGACCTGGCCGGCAGAAGCCAATCCCGCCGCGAGAAGGGCGGTGCTGAGGCTGCGTTTCATCGGTGTACTCCTTGGGTGCAGTTGGCACTGCTTGTATGAATGGCCCGAGCGTGCGGGCTTCACGCGCCGCACAGCGCCGCGCGACAGCGCTCAGACGCAGCGGAGATACCATAAAACGCTTTGATTTTCATCGTTTTATCGAGGGAGCAGCTTATAAATGAACGCCGGCGACGGTGGGGCTGGGTTTGGCAGCGCTGGCCGTCGCCGCGGTCTGTATGAGGGCGTCGGGTCGCATCGCCCCTTGCGTCCGCAGCCGGTGCCGCGCGGAAAAAGAAACGGCCGGCACAGGGGCCGGCCGCTCTGGTTGGTGCGGCGTCAGTGTTGGTTGACCACCGCCATGTTGTTGAAGCCTGCCTGGCTGATCAATGCGTTGTTGCCCATGCCGCTCTGGGCCACCAACGCCTCGTTGCCGCTGCCGTTCTGCAAGACCGTGGCCAGGTGGCTCTCGCCGTACTGGGACACGGTCGCGGCCTGGCTGGTGCCGAACTGGTTGACGTTGGCCAAGTTGAAATCGCCGTCCTGGGCGATGTCGACGTCGTTGCCGGCGATGTTGCTCGAACCGGTAATCCGGTTGCCTTCGCCTTCCTGAACGGCGGCCAGGCGGTTCAGAGCGCCCGACTGATTGAAGTTCAGCTCGTTGCCTTTGCCCTGCTGGTCGACCATGGCGTCGTTGTAGGTGCCAGCCTGGCCGACGGTGGCCAGCTGGTTGCGACCGTCCTGATCGATTGCCGCGGTATTGGCGAAACCGTTCTGATCGGTGTTGGCGGTGTTGCCGCTGCCCCGCTGGGCGACGTCGGCATCGTTCTCGTTACCCGCTTGATACACGAAGGCGTTCTGGTAACCGCCGCGCTGGTCGACGTTCAGGTTGTTGTCGTCGCCGCTCGAGTAGGTATAGGCCTCTTGACGCGTGCCGGTCTGGTGCACGGAGGCATCATTGCGATTGCCGACCTGCTCGACTTCCGCGACCGAACCTATGCTCCAGTTCTGTCCGACGGTTGCAGCGTTGTCGTTGCCCTGCTGGTCGATCAACGCCCGATCGTTGATGCTTGCCGTTTGACCGACGTTGGCATCGTTGAAGTTGCCGGCCTGGTACAGGGCCGCTTGGCTGCCATGGGTGGCGGCCTGGTAGCTGGAAGCAACGTTGTTATTGCCCTGCTGCCGCGTCACGGTGGTGGTGTCGTGGGTGCCGGTCTGAGCGGAGTCCGCCGTGTTGGCATAGCCGTGCTGGCGCTGTTCGATGCGGCTGCCCCAGGTGGCGGTCTGGTTGGCGACGGCGTCGTTGCCCTTGCCGTTCTGCCACTGCTCGACGCTGCTGTGGACGGCCAACGTCTGGTTGATGTTCGCTTGATGGAAGTTGGCGATCTGGGTCTGCAGGGTAGACGAAGCGTGCGAGCCGCTCTGCACGACCATCGCGTCGTTACCCCAGCCGCTCTGGAGTTGCGTGGCCATGTTCGCGCTGCCGGCGTGCTGCTCGACCTGCGCCAGGTTGTCGATGCCGTTCTGGCGTTGTTCGGATCGATTGTCCGCGGCGAATGCCTGGGCGGCAGCGATGGTCAGAAGGGCAGCTACAAGGGGTTTGATCTTGAACATTATTGTCTCTCCATGGAATGTTTTCAGCGGTACTTCCTGGTGGTGCTTTGCGTTAGCGGTACTGACGTACCACTAGATCCAGACCCTGGCCATGCTGCGTGACGCGACTGCGATGTCCGGTGCCGGTCTGTTCGATCAGCGCGCTGTTGGCTGCGCCGAACTGTTCGATACGGGCCTGGTTGTCGGCACCGCTTTGAATGATCGATCCCTGGTTGTAGATGCCGTGTTGCTCGATGGCCGCTTCGTGCCCATAACCGCTCTGCAGGATCAAGGCTTCCTGCGCGTAGCCGTCCTGAACGAGGGTCGCGATCAGGCTGTCACCGACCTGGGCGATGAGTGCGAGGTTGGCTGCGGTGAGGCTGGCCGCCGACTGGGGCAGGGTGCCTGGGGGAAGCGGGGCGGCTGCGAGCTCGCTGGGGGCGAGGTCCAGCGAACCCTGGAGGCCTGCGGCTTGGAGAAGGGGGGAGGTCAGCGCTGCGAGCAACGGCAACAGCGCTTTGCGGGCAATCCATTGCACCTGGTCCATCGGTCATCCCTGATTGAATCGCGGTAGGTCATCCTGTCCTAAACCGCGATTGGGCAAATCCATCGAACGGCTGAAATCGTTGCGCTTGTTTATCGGCTGGCCGGTTCGCCAGCGAAAACGCTACAGCTTGTTCGGTGTTGCGAGGTACTTCGCCAGTTCTTGCTGCACTGCCGGTGTGTTGTCCGCGGTCTGCCACAGACGCCGGTCGACCCCTTGTGCGATCAGATGAGCGACGGCCGCCTCGATCGCCGAGAGCACGCAGAGCTGCGCCGGCTCGTTGGTGGTGTAGCCCGCTTCGGCTTCGAGCAGTTCCTTGAATTCGATGAATTTGTAGACGTTCGCGCTGCGCCCGATGGAATAGATGGTCTTGGTCGTCATCACATTGGACAGCACCTGGCCGCTGCGCACGTCGATGGCGCGCAGGTTGACCGTAACCTGATCGACCCGATATTCCTGCGAGACCCCGATGCCCAGATAGCGCGCGCCCTGCCCACCGCTACGCACGTTGGTTTCGTAGGCGACGATGGCGCCCTCCATGATGATGTTGGCCGCCAGCAACGAAGGCAGCTCCGACTGGATGTTAGGCGCGACGTCCGGCTTGGCTTGCGAGGCGCGGATGATCTTGCGCTCGGTCAGCACGTTCTGCAGGCCTTCGCGCTCCAGCACGATGAACCAGCCACTGGCCTGCATGGCGTCGACCAGCATGCTCGCCGCGCCCTGGGTAACGGCGGTGGAGAAGGAGCTGGCCGGGCTCGGCTTGTACTGTCCTGTCTGATCACGAAAGCCGTAGACGGCAGCCACCAGAGGCCCGCGAGGGCGAGGCAGCTCGAGCAGATCCTGGTAAGTCGAGGCACGGGGCGTGAGGGTTGGGGTTTCCTGGTCCGCCGACATGGGCTCGCGTACGGCGCAGCCCTGCAGAACGGCCATCATCCCGATGGCAACGAATAGGCTTCTCATGGCCTTTGCTCTCCTTGCAGTTAGTTGATGGCGCCGTAGCCGTTGACGATGATCTCCGAGACTTCCCCGGTGAGGCGGTCGGTGATCTCCACCGTCAGGTTGCCGTCGAGGTTGACGACATTGACGATGAAGTCATCGGTGATCAGCGAGCCCCCGTTGGGATCGTCCATCTTGTTCAACAGATCGGCGAGCAGACGCGACTCGAGCTGGCTGGTGAACCGGTCGAGTGCCGAGGTGCCGGCCAGCGAGGAGCGATCGATCGCATCCGGATCCTTTTTGTTGTTCTGAGCCTGGGCATTGCCCAGCAGCCAGGCACCGTTCAGCGGGCTGCCGCCGAACGATGGATTGACCGGGGTATAGACCAGTTCGGTGGCGCTGGCGCCTGCGCTGAGCAGTAATCCGGCCAGGAGCATGCCGGTTGTTTTTTGTTGTGGCCGGTTCATAACTCATCCTTTGCGAGGTCAATGGTGTCTTCGAACAATGCTTCGACTTTCCTGCGATTAAGCTCTTCCACCACAAAGTCGGCTGCGTCATAGGCGGTCTGCTCCATGTCGCTGACGTTTGGTTGGAGGAAGCGGCGATAGAGCGGCTGGTCGTTGTGTTCAACCCAGACCAGGATGCCCCAGCGGGCCGAGGGCCGTTCCTTGACGGCCAGGTTGAAGTCCAGCTTGCTGGTGTCGTTCAGGCGTTCGCAGAACTTGCGATAGAACTCCTGGCCGGATCGCGAAATCGTGTTGTTGGTGATGAAGCCCTTGAGTTCGGCCTCGTCGGCATACGCCTGCTGAATGCCGACAAGCAACATCAGACTCAGGCAGGCGGCTTTCATATGCCGGCCTCGCTCACATGCCCCATCAGCAGCGAGGCGCCTTGCGCTCGGTTGGATGCGCCCAGTTTGCTCAGCGCATTGTGGATGTGGCTCTTGATCGTGTGCGTGCTCAGGTGCAGGCGGTCGGCTATTTCCGAGTTCGACAGGCCTTTGCCGGCGAGCGCGAGGATTTGCTTTTCGCGAACCGACAGGTCGTCGATGGCGCGCGAGGCGTGCGTCAGCTGCCGATAGCGGCCAAGCAGTTTTTCCATCAGGGCACGAGGCAGCCAGTCGCCGCCATCGAGGATCACATCGATGCCGCGGCTGAAATTGGTGCGGCTGGTGCTCGGGTAGAACACGCCCTTGAGCCAGGGATGCAGCTCCAGCAACCGCGGCGCCTGTTCGACGTGCACGTTGATCAGAGCGGTCGGGGTATCGCGCAGCTGGCGAAGCAGGCGCAGGCATTCGGCGTCCGTAAAGCTGCCGACATCGACCAGGGTCAGGTCCGCGTCGCTCAGCCCGGGGCGAAGCGTATTGCTGCGGGTCAGGCGATACGGTGAGCAGCTCATGAGCAACGGTTGGAGCGCGCCGTCCGGCGATTCGCTGTTCGACAGCAGGACGAGGCGAGTAGAAGAGGCGACGAGCGCCACGGAGGCTTCATCGTTCATATGCATATCCTTTGCTAGGTGACGATTGAGTAAGCGCCCGAATTCCTGGTCGGCACTGGCGCTTTGACACTGCAGTGCAAAAGGTAGTTCAGTGTGGTGACAATAAAAAGTCGAGCGCATGTGCTTGTGCCAATTATCCGACGAAATGCATCGCTGCGGGGATTGAGCGGAACTGGCAACGGTTGTCGCGCTGGACTAAAGTCAGTGTCTTTTTTCGTCGTGGCGAGCGAGGGCGAGATGTCGGATCCGGCGTTCTGGTTGGTTTTCTTCCTGGCTGCCCTGGCGCTTAATCTGTCGCCGGGGCCGGATCTGCTGTTCGTTCTGTCGCGTACCCTGAGCGGCGGGCGACGTGTCGGTGTGGCCTCGGCGTGCGGTGTTTGCAGCGGCGCGCTCGTGCACGTGGCGGCCGCCGCGCTGGGGCTTTCGGCGATTCTGGCGACTTCGGCGCTGGCCTTCGCAGTGGTCAAGTATGTCGGCGCGGTGTACCTGCTTTATCTCGGTGTCCAGGCGTTGCGTTCGGCCGGCGGTACCCAGCTCAGCGTGAAGCCAGTACCGCGAGCCAGCGCCTGGCAGGCTTATCGCCAGGGCATCCTGGTGGACATCCTCAACCCGAAGGCGGCGATCTTTTTCATGGCATTTCTGCCGCAGTTCGTACGCCCCGATCAGGGTCCGGTAGCCCTGCAACTGCTGGGGCTCGGCGTGCTGGTGGTGTTGGTGGCTATCGTCGTGGAGTGCAGCCTGGTGCTGCTGGCAGCCCGAGCGACCTCGGCGTTGCGTGGCAATCGGCGTCTCAGCCAATGGCTCGATCGTGTGCTCGGCTCGATGCTGATCGGGCTGGGCATCCGCCTCGGGCTGGCCGAACGCGTCTAGCGGAGGGAACGTCGCGCCCGGTGTCGGTCCACATGCTATGTGGGCGTTCGCTGGTGACGCCGTGGCAATCGGAAGGAGCATTTATGTCCCTGTATAGCAAGAACACCACCTCGAACCTGATCCCCTGTCTCCGTTATCGCGACGTGCCCGCGGCGCTGGACTGGTTGTGCCGGGTGTTCGATTTCGAGCGGCAAAGCGTGGTCGAGGACCCGCAGGCCGGCATCATCCATGCCCAGCTGCGCTTCGGCAGCGGCATGCTGATGCTGGGGCCGGTGAGCGACTCGCCCTACGGTCGCCAGGTCAGGCAGCCGGACGAGGTGGGTGGTGTATCCACCCAGAGCATCTACGTCATCGTCAACAGTGCCGATGCCCTTTACACCAAGGCCAAGGCCGCGGGCGCTGAGGTCGTCATCGAGTTGAAGGATGAAGACTACGGTGGTCGCGGCTTCAGCTGCCGCGACCTCGAAGGGCACCTGTGGAACTTCGGTACCTACGATCCCTGGGCCGAGTCGGTTGCAGAGCAGAACGCGCCACGAGGAGAGGATTGATGCGAACCTTGACGTTGGCCGACGGTACGGCCCTTTCCGTGATCGGGCAGGGCACCTGGCACATGGGCGAGAACCCTGCCGAACGCAGCAACGAGGTGGCCGCGCTTCGGCAGGGCATCGAGCTTGGCATGACCCTGATCGACACCGCGGAAATGTATGCCGAAGGCGGTGCTGAAGAGGTGGTCGGTGAGGCCATTCGCAACCGGCGCGAGCGGGTCTTTCTGGTCAGCAAGGTCTATCCGCACAATGCCAGCCGCCAGGGCGTACCACAGGCCTGCGAGCGCAGCCTGCGGCGGCTGGGCGTCGACTGCATAGATCTGTATCTGCTGCACTGGCGTGGCCAGTACCCGCTGGCTGAAACGGTCGAGGCCTTCGAGCGGCTCAAGGCCCAAGGCAAGATCCGTCGCTGGGGTGTGTCGAATTTCGATCTTGACGACATGCACGAGCTGGGCACGCCGGCCTGCGCGACCAATCAGGTGCTCTACAACCCTGCCGAACGGGGGATCGAGTTCGACCTCTTGCCCTGGTGCCAGGCGCAGGGCATGCCGGTCATGGCCTATTGCCCGTTGGGGCAGGGTGGTGATCTGCTGCGCCACCCGGCGCTTGTCGATGTCGCGCGCCGGCACGGGGCCCAACCCGCTCAGGTCGCGCTGGCCTGGGCGCTGCGTCAGCCCGGGGTGCTGGTGATACCCAAATCCGCCAGCGCTACGCACCTGCGCGCCAATGCCTCTGCGGCCGAGTTGACGCTGTCAGCCGAGGACCTGAGCACGCTCGACGGTGCCTTCCCGCCGCCGGCTCGTCGGCAACCGCTGCAGATGGTCTGAGCCGGACCGCTTCTGATACGCGCCAAGCCATGCATTAGGGAATGTTTGCCTCGTCCTGACTGTCAGCTATGGACGACGGTCAGCAGGAGGGAATGAGCATGTCTAGTTCTGGAACCACGCTCGACGGCGCGGTGGTGGTCATCACCGGTGCATCCAGCGGCATTGGCCGCGCGGCGGCGCAGGCCTTTGCGCGTCAGCGGGCCCGTGTGGTGCTGGCTGCACGCGACGACGAGGCCTTGCAAGAGGTCGCCGCGCAGTGCCGGGCCTGCGGCGGCGAGACGCTGGTGGTGGTCACCGACATGACCCTCAGCGACTCGGTTGAGCGGCTGGCCAGCGCCGCCGCCGACTTCGGGCAGGGGCGTATCGACGTCTGGGTCAACAATGCCGGCGTCGGCGCGGTTGGCGCGTTTGACGAAACGCCGCTAGACGCCCACGAGCAAGTGGTGCAAACCGATCTGATCGGCTATCTACGCGGCGCGCATGTGGTGCTGCCCTATTTCAAACAGCAGAACAGCGGTGTGCTGATCAACACCTTGTCGGTCGGCAGCTGGGTGCCGCAGCCGTACGCCGTCGCCTACTCGGCCAGCAAGTTTGGGCTGCGCGGTTTTTCCCATGCACTGCGCGGGGAGCTGGTGCAATGGCCCGGCATCCACGTGTGCGATGTGTATCCCTCGGTCGTAGACACTCCCGGTTTTCGCGATGGTGGCAACTATGCGGGCCGCTCCCTGCAACCGCCGCCACCGCTCTGTGATCCGCGCCAGGTGGCCGAAGCGATGGTCAGCCTGGCGTTGCACCCACGCCATACCACCTCGGTCGGCGTGATGGCGACCCTGCTGCGCTTCGCGCATTTCATCACGCCTGGCTTCGATAAGTTGTCGGGGCTGATTACCGGTGCTGCGCTGCGTCGGGCCGATCGCGTGGCGCCTTCGTCAGGCAACCTCTTTCATCCGGCACTGGGCCAGCGTCGAATCGATGGCGGCTGGCGATCCGACAATTCGCGTCAGGAAAATCTGCTGGTAGCAGGCGGCATCGCGGTGGGGCTGATCGGCGCCGGTTTGCTGTTGTTGCGTCGCCGCCGCTAGTCGCACTAACTGGCTTTGGTGCGCACCTCAGTACGCGCAGGGATCAGTTGGGCTCCGGCAGGCATTCCAGCGAGCCCAGGTCCTTGCGCAGGTCTTCCAGCTGGCCCACGAAGTGCTGCCGCTGGCCTGCATCGGACAGCTTGTAAAGCTCGCGCACAAGGTCGAGGGTCAACTGCTCGGCACGGCCGAAGGCGGCACGGTAGTCGGCGCTCCAGAGCGTCTCCGGGGCCTGCAATAACTGCGTGATGCGCTGCTCGAAGCCGGCTCCGTGACGATCGGCCAAGGCCTCACTCAACCGCTGCTGCCAGTGGGCGCGGTTTTCCAGCCAGGGTCGGTTTTGCGCTCCGAGTGCATGGGACCATGTCAGGATGCGCTGCCGTTGTGCCGGGCTGACACTGCCAAGCCATTGCTCGACCCGCTCGCTCATGCGTTCCGCTCGCTCGCGGATCTGCTGATCAAGCGGTGGCTTCAGGTATTCGTCCCGATTTTCGCGACGATCCTCTTCCAGGGCTTCGTCGAGTTCGCGGACCTGCGTCTCGTCGAGGCCGGCCAATAGCTGCGTAAGCGTTGGGGTTATTTCCGTGGCGATCGCGTGAATGGCTCGGCGTGCCTTCTCGTAATCGGCGCGCAGCGTGCGTTCGTCGAGGGCTCCTCGGCGGACCTGCGTCTGCAGCTGTTCGATGTCGACGAGGTAGCCGGGCAGTTGGGTACGGCAATGCCAGTCCAGGTGCTCGCGCAATTGCGCACGAAAACGCCGTTGCTGGTCGCGATCCAGGTCCAGGTAGTCAGCCAGCGACCATGGAATCAGCAGGTGCAGGTTGCGATAGGCCAGGTTCATCCGGCTGCAACCGGCCACGACCAGGGTGAGCGCCAGCAGTACCAGCAATGCCTTGCAGCCCAGTACCTGACGCGTCCGCATCGAAGCCCTCATGTCTCTGGTTACTCAACGAAAAAATACCGCCTGTTCAGTAGAACAGCAGGCGCGACGACGGTTCGGAACACACCGCAACGGCTTGTTTCGGCGGCGGTCCCGGCTGGCCTGTCCCTATGGGCAAGACTGGTGGAGCAGGGCGGCAAGCGTCGTCGGTCTCCCGTGCGGGGACCGAACGGCAGCAGCTCGCGGGAGAAATACCGGGTTAGCTGGTCGGGCCCTTTGACAGATATGACGGCCTGCGCCGCTCGAACGCGCGCAGGCGAAGACCTAGACGACTGACCTGTGGCCAGCGGGTCAAAGACACCGATTGGCGCAGGGGTCGACCCGTTCGGGCAGCGGTGGTGGCGGCTCGACGAGCTGGGAGACCAGCTCCAGCGCCTTTTCGAAGGACGGATAGCCACTCTGCGCGACGTCCAGCTCGGCATAGGCCTGGCGGTACAGCTCTGCCTTGGCGGCATCGCGCTCATCCAGCAGATAGGGTTCCTGGTAGATCTTGTACAGCAGCGCCACGGCGTGCGGATGTCCCTTGGCTCGAGCCTTCTCCAGCAGCTGCAGCACCTGTTCGGGTTGCGGGCCCTGGCGGATCAACAGCAGCGCTTGATAGAACTCGATCTCGCCACGTTCATCGAGGCGAGCGCTGCGCTTGAGCAAGGCATCGGCAAGCTCGTAACCCTCTTCATCGCCAATGGCGATAAGAATCTTCGCTTGTAACAGATCGTTCTGATAGAGCAGCCGCTCTGCGCGGCACGAGCTGTCGCTACGCGACTGGTCACACGGCTGAGAGGCGCAGCCTCCCAGGAGCATGAGCAATCCGATTACCCAAAGATTCTTCATTACGGCTTGGTTCTCTTGCTGTTGTTAGAGGTGTCAGCGCGTTGTTCTGACCGGCATGTCGCGTTTCTGTTCAGCTTCTCAGCGCTCGTTGGCGATGGGGTTGAGTCCGTACTTGAACAGCAGAATCTGCCATTCGGGATTGTCTGGCAAGGCGCGAAGGAATTCTTCCAGGTAGTGGACAACGGCTTCGTCGAGCGGTCCGTTGATCAACAGGTGCCGCGCGAACTGGTACAGCGGCGTCGTCGAGATATACAGGTCTCGCAGACGTTGCTCCTTGCGATAGTAGAGGAATGTGGAGCGTGGAATCAGCAGGGTATTGATGCGGCCCGACAGCAGTTTCTCGATGTTCTGCGCGTCGGTCCGGACATCCTGGCGGACGATCTTGCCACTGGCGATGTCCGCTTCAAGTGCACGGTATCGATGGCCGAGCACACCGCCCAGCACCAGCCCGTGAAGCGACTCGGGCCCCTCGTAATCGAACGGCGCGTCGGGTAGCGAGACGAAATCCTGCTGATCGATCAGCAGCGGCTGCGACCATTTGCCGTGGGCGGTCTGCTTGGGGTTGAAGAAGCTCGGCGTGGCCCAGAGCAGAACGCCAGGCCTTCTTTGGGCAAGGCGCTCATCCACCCGCTTGCGCGGCAGCTCTACCAGCTCGAAGCGAAAGCGATCGTGGTTGCCTGGGTCCTTGTTGAGCATGTCGACGAACGCATGCGACAAACCCTGCTGGTCATCGAGCATGAAAGGTGGCGAGAGATGATAGGACCATACTTCGACTCGCTGCTGCGCGCCGCAATACAGCGGGAGCAGTGCATATAAAAGCAGAACGAGTCTGTGCATGGCGAACCTTTGCGGTGGTGGCGAAGCAGCCGGCCGATAGGGCATTTGATATGCAGACCGCAAATGGCTCGGGTCCGTTTCAAGCTCATCAGCGTAGCCGAGCGGCCGGACGGCGCGAGCCGTCGGCGTCATGGTTCGCTATGTAGCCGTCTAGAAACGTTCGTGTTCGCCGAGGAAGCGCCACTCGCCGACTGGCAGCTTGGCCATTGACAGGCGACCGATACGGATGCGCTTGCAGCTGAGCATCTGCAGGCCGATGGCCTCGCAGAGTTGGCGCAGATCGCCGGGACGTGGTGCATGGAGGACGATGCGCAAACGGGTTTCGCTCTGCCAGCTGGCCTTGGCCTTGGGCAGGATCTTGCCTCTATGGCCAATGCCTTTGGCCAGCAGTGCCAGGCCGCCTTCCTCTGGCTCGCCGGCCACTTCGACGACGTACTCCTGCTCGAGCTTGCCACGCGGGTCGGCCAGTTTACGGATCACTTCGCGCTGCTGACTGAACAGCACCAGGCCGCTGACGTCCGGCTCCAGCGGCAAAAGGGCGGTCTGGCGGGCAAGATGTCGCGCGCGCGGTGCGATGCGTGCGCCGTCGCCGGCCCAGTGTTCGGCGCTGGATAGTTGTCGCTGCGCGTCGGCCGGGTCCGTTGCGGTGGGCTGGCCGGCGGGTTTGTGCAGCAGCAGCGTGACAGGTGGCACTTCGGTAGCGGTGGCGCCGGGCAGCAATTCGATCTGCTGGCTGCCGATCTTGAAAAATGGTGCTTCGATCACCTTGCCGTCGACCTTGACCCAGCCGCCTTCGATATAGAGCTCGGCCTCGCGTCGGGAACAGCCAAGCTGCTCGGCAAGGCATTTGGACAAGCGTATCGGGTCGGTCATGTTGGGCTCGGGGTGTATCGGCGGGAAACCTGGCGAGCCACTGCGCTACGGCACAGGGCAGTGGAAGCTCGCGCGTCGGTCAGGCTGTTGCGGGTTACTTCTTGCTGATGGTGATCTGGCGCGATGGACCCTGGGTCTGGCCGCTGACGCCGTTGGGAATCTTCTGAACTTCGCCGCCGGCCTTGAGAAAGGCGGCCATCTGCGCGGCCAGCGACTGGCTGGTTTCGCTGGCGGGTTCGGGTTTGCGTTTGGCGGAGGTGGTCTTGGAGGCCATCGTCATCTGGTTCCTTTGGTCAGTCGAACCGGACATTATACAGATCTGGCTAATTTTTGTTCGATTATTCGATGACACGACTTTTTCCGAAGCGTTTACCCGCCGTCATGGTCTTTGCTAAAGGCTCATGCTTACGCTCTGGAGGACTTCCCATGTTGCGCAATGCCCATCGCGCGTTCATTTACAGCGTGGTTCTGGCTTGTTCCGCTCAAGCCCTCGCGGCCCCCGAGTCGTTCGACAGCGAGCAAGGTCGCGTCACGGTGGCAACCGTTGCCGAGGGGCTGGAACACCCATGGGCCCTGGCGTTTCTGCCCGAGCAGGCCGGAATGCTGGTCACCGAACGGCCGGGGCGGCTGCGTATCGTCGACAGTCAGGGGCGCTTGTCCAAGCCGCTCGATGGCATTCCAGAGGTTTATGCGCGCGGCCAGGGCGGTTTGTTGGACGTGCGCCTGTCGCCCGACTTCCAGCAGGACCGCCTGGTCTACCTCAGCTATGCCGAGGCAGGCGAGGGCGGCAAGGCTGGCACCGCCGTGGGGCGTGGTCGGCTGACGGACGACAACTCGGGGCTCGAGGATTTCAGGGTGATCTTCCGGCAACAACCGAAGCTGTCCACCGGCGTTCACTTCGGTTCTCGGCTGGCTTTCGACGGTGAAGGCCATCTGTTCATCGCGCTGGGCGAGAACAACCAGCGGCCCACTGCGCAGGATCTGGGCAAGCTGCAGGGAAAGGTGGTGCGGATCTACCCGGACGGTCGGGTGCCCGACGACAATCCCTTCGTCGGGACGGCAGAAGCGCGCCCGGAGATCTGGTCCTATGGTCATCGCAATCAGCAGGGCGCGGCCTTCAATCCCTGGAGCGGCCGCCTCTGGACGCATGAACACGGCCCGCGCGGCGGTGACGAAGTCAACATCCCGCAGCCGGGGCGCAATTATGGCTGGCCATTGGCGACCCATGGCATCGACTACAGCGGGCGACCGATACCGGAAGCCAAGGGGAAATCAGCCGAGGGCACCGAGCCGCCGCATTACGTCTGGGAGCGATCTCCGGCCATCAGCGGTATGGCCTTCTACGACGCGGATCGTTTCCCGGCATGGCAACACAACCTTTTTATCGGGGCATTGGTGGACCAATCACTCATCCGCCTGCAGCTCGACGGCGATCGCATCGCTCATGAAGAACGCTTGCTGAAATCACTGGGCGAGCGCATCCGCGATGTCCGTCAGGGGCCGGATGGCTATCTCTATCTGTTGACCGATTCGCCGAGCGGCAAACTGTTGCGCGTCGGGCTTGAGGCGCCTTAAGCCGGCGCACCAATTTCGAGCAATTGGGGAGCGTTCCGGCCGACCAACGGTCCACTGCAATGCGGGCGCCCTGATTTGTCCCAGCGCTTGCCGACGATGACCGGTGGAGAGGCCGTTTTTCATCTTCGTAACCTGAGTACACGAAAGGAGGGCGTGTGGCGGTCGTCATCAGCGCAATTTTCTGCATCATCCTGGGGCTCGCGCTCGCCGTTGGCGGTTGGAAAATCATCGCGCTTGGCGGTACCTGGTACTTCGCGTTGCTGGCGGTGGGTTTTCTGCTAACCGGCGGCTTGCTGCTGGCCCGACGCCGCGCGGCCCTGTGGGTCTACGCGTTGGTGATGCTCGCCGCGCTGGGGTGGGCCCTCTACGAGGTCGGCTTCGATTGGTGGCAGCTGGCACCCCGCGGCAGCATCATCGCACCGCTGGGGTTGTGGTTCCTGACGCCCTGGATTGCGCAGCGGCTGGGCTGGCAACATTTCGGTGCGCGCGCCTGGGGCGGCGGCGCCCTCGTGCTGATGCTGGCGGTCGCGCTCTGGGGCGCAACGGCGGTGCAGGCGATTTCGACCGACAGCCATGACATCAAGGGCATGTTGCCCCAGCCTCTGGCGGCAGCGCCCGTGGCGTCGGCGAGTCCAGCCGGGCAGGTGCCGGAAGGCGAATGGCATGCCTACGGTCGTACCCAGGCCGGCACGCGGTACTCACCACTGGCGCAGCTTACGCCTGCCAATGTCGATGGCCTGGAGCAGGTCTGGCACTACCACACCGGCGATCAGCGTCGGCCGGGCGATCCGGATGAAACGACCTACGAAGTGACGCCGCTGAAGGTCGATGACAGCCTCTACATCTGTACCCCGCACAATCTGGTCATCGCCCTGGATGCCGATACGGGGGAAGAGCGGTGGCGTTTCGATCCGAAGGTCCCGGACTCCGCCAATCGTCAGCATCTGACTTGCCGCGGCCTGTCCTACCACGCCAGTGAGGCGCCTGCCGACAGCCAGGCTTGCCCGCAGCGCCTGTTCATGCCGACCGCCGACGCCCGGCTGATCGCCCTCGACCCTAAAACAGGTCAGGTCTGTCCTAAATTCGGCCGTAATGGCGAGGTGGATTTGTGGGCCAACATGCCGAACGTGAAGGAGGGCTTTTACTATTCCACCTCGCCGCCGGTGGTCGCCAATGGGCTGGTCATCATCGGTGGGGCGGTCAACGACAACGTCTCGACTACCGAGCCGTCGGGCGTGATTCGCGCCTACGACGCCATCAGCGGCGAGCTGCGCTGGAACTGGGATCCGGGTAATCCCGAGCAGACCGAGCCGATTGCCGAGGGGCAGACGTACAGTCAGAGCACGCCCAACAGCTGGAGCATCGCCAGTGCCGACGAGGCGCTGGGCCTGGTCTATGTGCCGCTGGGTAATCAGGTGCCGGATCAATGGGGCGGCGAACGTGGGGAAAACACCGAGCGCTTCTCGTCTTCCATCGTCGCGCTCGACCTGGACAGCGGCCAGCTGCGCTGGGTATTTCAGACCGTGCACCACGATTTATGGGACATGGACGTGCCGGCACAGCCGAGTCTGGTCGACATCGACACTGAATCCGGCCCGGTCCCTGCGCTGGTCGCGCCGACCAAGCAGGGTGACATCTATGTGCTCGACCGTCGTACGGGGGAGCCGATCCTGCCGGTTCGTGAGGTGCCGGCCCCGCAGGGTGCCGCCGAAGGTGACCGGGCCGCGCCTACCCAGCCGGTCTCGGCGCTGAGCTACGCGCCTCCGATGCTTGAGGGCAAGGACCTCTGGGGCGCCACCTTCATCGATCAGATGCTTTGCCATGTTCAGTTCCATTCGCTGCGCTACGAAGGTCGCTACACACCGCCCTCGACCCAGGGCACCCTGGTGTATCCGGGCAATTTCGGCGTGTTCAACTGGGGTGGCGTGGCGGTAGATCCGGTCCGGCAGGTGGTGTTCAGTACGCCGGCTTACCTGCCGTTCACCTCGACCCTGATTCCCCGGGAAGACGACCAGAAAACCTACGTCTCGGACAAGGCGCCACACCTCAACGAGAATTTCGGCGCGCCGTTCGCGGTCGAGCTCAAGCCCTTCGTCTCGCCGATCGGCCTGCCGTGTACCGCGCCGCCGTGGGGATACGTCGCCGGGGCGGATTTGCGTACCGGCAAGACCCACTGGCTGCGCAAGAACGGCACCGTGCGCGACCGTGCACCGGTCCCGTTGCCCTTCAAGATGGGCGTGCCGAGTCTCGGCGGACCGATGCTCACGGCTGGCGGCGTAGCGTTCCTCAGCGGCACGCTGGACAACTACCTGCGCGCCTATGACAGCAGCACGGGCCGGGAACTGGCCAAGTGGCGGCTGCCGGCCGGGGGCCAGTCCACTCCGATGACCTACCTCAGCCGTTCCGGACGGCAGATGGTGGTAGTTGTTGCCGGTGGCCACGGCTCCCTCGGCACCCGCGCGGGAGACTCGGTGATCGCCTATGCCTTGCCGCGATAGGTGTGGCTCCGGGTGTGGGGCAGGGCGGGGCCGGATCGACGGGCCTCGCCATACCCGGCTGTGTCTTCGGGCGGTCCGCTCGTTCATCGCAACCCGCCGTGCCGGGCGGGCCTGTTAGAATCGCTGCCTTCGAACCTCAGGAATCTTGCAATGGCCGCAATCGGGCGCTTCAACAGCATGCAGATCGTCAAGCACACCGGTTTCGGCCTGTACCTGGACGGCGGACCGGACGGCGAGATCCTTCTGCCCAACCGTTACATACCCAAGAACGTTCCCACCGAGGTCGACGACTGGCTCAACGTATTCGTCTATCTCGATAGCGAAGACAAGCTCATCGCGACCACCGAGAAGCCCAAGGTGCAGGTGGGTGAGTTCGCCAGCCTCAAGGTGGTCGAGATCAACCGGGTCGGGATCTTCCTCGACTGGGGCTTGCCCAAGGACCTGCTGTTGCCGCACTCAGAGGAGAGGCGCCAGCTGAACGAAGGCGACTATTGCGTCGTGCACGTCTATCTCGACAAGCACACCCGTCGCATCACCGCCACGGCGCGGCTGGATCGTTACCTGGACAAGACACCTGCGCGCTACAAGGTTGGTGAAGCCGTCGACCTGTTGGTGGTCGAGCCCACCGACCTCGGGCACAAGGCGATCATCAACGGCCGGCACTGGGGGTTGATCCACAAGAACGAGGCCTTCAAGTTCCTGCGCGGCGGCATGCGGGAAAAGGGCTATATCAAGGAAGTGCGCGCCGACGGCAAGATCAGCCTGAGCCTGCAGCCGGTTGGCAGCGAGGCGGGCGACGCCTTGCAGGCGCTGATCCTGCAGAAGCTGGAGGAGAACCAGGGCACTCTTGCGGTCAGTGACAAAAGCGCTGCCGATGAGATTGCGCGGTTGTTCGGCGTCAGCAAGGGCAACTTCAAGAAAGCCATCGGTGGCCTCTACAAGCAGGGGCGCATCGTGATCCACCCTGATCGTATCGAGCGCGCCTGACCCTCCCCGCTGCGCGATTCCCTTATCCCCGCTACGCTGTAATTCCCCGCGAGCCCGCCCGTCACGATGCCAGGGCTCGCTTTGCCAAATTCGGCACCTTCGCCGAGCCCAGGCGCCCCGACGCCTGGTTCGCCAGCAAAACGTCCCGTCATCATCGATTGCCTGCCGACGTGACCGGTCGTCCTTCCAAGTGTGTTGCTGCGTGTAACAGGGCGGAACTGCTCTGGATCGGGCCTGTCCAGTGAAGGCGCCTGGTGCTCCAGGCCTGCTCGACCTTCACCGATTGCTTGAGTACTCGCGGAGACGCTGTGGATAGGCACACCGATTTGCCGACTGAGGCCTGGTATCTGCTGCAGTGCAAGCCGCGTCAGGACGGGCGCGCTCAGGAGCACCTGTCGAGGCAGGGCTTCGAATGCTTCGCCCCGACCGTGATGATGCAGAGCCTGTGTGCCGGCAAGGTGCGCGAGCAGTCGCAACCGTTGTTTCCCGGCTATGTGTTCGTTCGCATGGGGGCGCAGGACAGCTGGCTGTCGTTGCGTTCGACGCGCGGTGTCAATCGTGTCGTCGGGTTCTGCGGTCAGCCGTGTCGCGTGCAGGAGACGATCATCGATCAGCTTCGCCAGCGCTGCGCAACGGCTCGGCCCGCTCCCGTGCTGGTTCGCGGGGATCGGGTGCAGGTCCGGGTCGGGGCGTGCACGGAGATGGAGGCGATCTTTCTCGCCATGGATGGGCAAGAGCGGGTGATGTTGCTGCTCAATGTGCTCAACCGGCAGCACCAGATTCAGGTCGGGCTGGCGAGTATCGAGCCGGTTCGGCAGGCCGCGACGTTGCGGCTTCGTTAAAACCCCGAATGACACCTTGCTTGGCCAGCCGTGCCGAACGGTCGGCCGAAGCGAGCTGCGGCTTTGTCCGCAATCCGCTACAGGGCTTCGTGCTTTGGGGCGGTAGCGTGCCCGAGATGCGGTGGCAGACCGCTTGCGGCGGCGCTCACCGGCAGCGCCGGGAGGCACCGCTCATCGATTCTGCAACTGTCAGGGATATTTGCGGTCTGTTGCGTGTCTATGCCTGCTCACAAGAGCCCCTGCGTCGCGGCTGGAGTCGAGGCATGAATGAAAATCCATCTCCGAGAAGGGATTCCATATGAGGAACATCACACTTCCAGGTGTATCGCTACTGTGTCTTGTCGCTACCGATAGCTGGGCAGTGAACGAGCCACAGAACATACGCCTTGGCGGTTTCGAGTTCACCCCGACCCTGGTCGTACGCGAAAGCTATGACGACAACTATCGCGGGCTGGCGGACAACGAGCAGGCCTCCTGGGTCACCGGAATCAATCCGACCTTCCTGTTGGGGACGGGCAATCGCAACAGCGAGTACGAGCTCGAATACTCCTTGAACAGCGATATCTTTCATTCCGATTCCGAAGCGAGCAATACCGATCACCATCTCAACCTGAGAAGCGTCATCGAGTTCACCTCGCGCCACCGTCTCAGCTGGGGGCTGGCCTACCACCGTGTGGAAGAGACGGCCGACACCGAAGACGCCACCGAGAACGATAAGTACAGCCGGGCGATCGCCCGCGCCGCGTACCGTTTTGGCGCCCAGAGCGCGCGCAACCAGCTGGAGTTCGGCACCAATTACGAACAGCTGCGCTACCACAACAGCGGCAACATCAACGCCTCCGAAGAGCGCGACAGCCTGATGTTCAACTCCATCTGGTTCCATCGCCTGGGCGCCAAGACGCGCTCGCTCGTCGAGGTTCGCCACACCGATCATGACTACAAACTCAGCAGCGCCCTGCGTGACAGCACCAACCTGGCGCTGCTGGGTGGCGCCACCTGGGACGCCACCGGGAAGACGTCCGGCAGCTTCAAGCTCGGCGCCGAGCGCAAGGATTTCGACAGCGACCAGCGCGAAGACTTCACCAGCCCGATGTGGGAGGTCGGCGTCACCTGGAAGCCGCGCACCTATTCGGTGTTCAACCTGACCTCGCGACGGGCCTTCGACGAAGGTGACGACGGCGCCAGCACCATCAACGACTGGACCACGTTGGCCACCTGGGAGCACGAGTGGACCTCGCGCATCGCGACCGAGCTGAAGTATCGCTTCTCCGATCGCGATTACGAAGGCATTGGCCGTAACGACGACCGGACGTCGTACGGCGCCGGCGTGACCTGGTCGCCGGATCGCTGGGTCGACGTGACCCTGTCGTATCTCAGGACGGAGAACGATTCCAACCTGCGTTCGGAAACCTATGACCGAAACGTTTACCTGCTGAGTTTCGACCTGAGCCTTTGAGGCCCGGGTAGGACGTTAACCAGTGCCTAAGGAGGAGCCGAACATGCGCATCCCGAACATCTTCAAATTTCTGTCCGTGTTATTGCTGCTGGCTTTGAGTGCGACTGCCAGCGCCGCGCAGTACAAGCTGGGCTCGGGCGACGTGATCCGCATCAGCGTTCACGGCGAGCCCGACCTTTCGTTCGAAGAGGTACGCCTGACCGATGCGGGCACCTTCACGTTCCCCTTCATCGGCGAGGTCGATGCCAACGGCAAGACCCCCGGCGAGGTGCGCAATGTCCTGGTCGAGAAGCTCAAGGACGGCTACCTGATCGATCCGCGCGTTTCGGTATCGGTGGTCAACTACCGCGAGTTCTACATTTCCGGCGAGGTCAAGCTCCCCGGCGGCTATCCCTACCAGCCCGGTCTCACACTGGATCGTGCGATCGCCTTGGCGGGTGGCCTGACCGAACGCGCCTCGACCAAACGCATGACCATCGTGCGGGGGTCCGAAGGTAGCCGCGCCGAAGAGAAGGCCACCATGGATACCCAGGTTCGCCCCGGCGACACGATCAATATCGACGAAGGATTCTTCTGATGAACAGCCCAGTTCGCCCGGATCGACCATGGCAGCGGCCCGTAGGGCCCGCTACCGATAGCGACTTCATAGACTTGAAGAAAATCTGGCATGCCATCTGGTCGCGCAAGTGGGGCATTGTCCTGTTGGTCGGTGTCGTTGCGCTGCTGACAGTCTTCCTGCTGGCGCGGATGACGCCAATCTACAAGGCCGTGGCTTCGGTGCTGATCGAGACCAAGGGCACGCCCGTGCTGTCGTTCCAACCCGCGGCGGATACCCCGGTGGAGCTCAGTGAATACCTGCAAACCCAGCTCAGCCTGATGCAGAGCCGCGGCGTGGCCGAGCGAGTGGTGCGCGATCTGGATCTGACCAAGCATCCCGAATTCGACCTGCGCCAGCAGCCAGGCCCCTTGCTGGATATCGGCGGCATCATCGATTCGCTGACCGGCGAAGAGCCTACGCCGCCCACCGAAGCGGAAATCCTCGACTTCGCCACCCAGTCGCTGATGGAGCGCACTTCGGTGTGGGTCGAGGGCAAGAGCCAGCTGGTCTATCTGTCGATCGCCATGGCCGATCGCATGACCGCTGCGCAAGCGACCAACCAGTTGGCGCAGGCTTATATCGAAGCGCAGCTGGAAGCCAAGGTCGACATGTCGATGACTGCCGCCAGCTGGATGAACGACCGCCTGGTGTCGCTGCGCCAGAACCTGCAGGATTCCGAGGACAAGCTCCAGGCTTACCTGGACGCCGAAGGGCTGGTCGATCTGAACGGGGTCGGCACCATCAGCGCCAGCGAGCTGTCGCTGACCGGCGACCGGATGATCGATGCCCGTCGTCAGCGTGCCGAGGCCGAGAGCCAGTACCGTCAGGTCCAATCGATGCGTGATCAGGGCTGGCAGCGTCTCGCCAGCGTGCCGGCGGTGCTGGGTCACCCGCTGATCCAGCAGTTCAAGGCTGACCAGGCGCATGCCCGTTCGCGGGTGGAAGACCTGTCGCGTCGCTATGGCGATCGCCACCCGGCGATGGTGTCGGCGCGTTCCGACCTGAATGCCGCCACCGCCAGCCTCAAGCAGCAAGTCGAGCAGGTGGTCGCGAGCATCGAGCGCAACTATCAACTGGCCGTGGCCAATGAGAACTCGCTGCGGTCCTCGTTCGACGAGAACAAGAGCCGCATCCAGGACATCTCCCGCAAGGAGTTCAAGGTGCGTGACCTGCAGCGTCAGGTCGAAAGCGACCGCGCCCTGTACGACACCTTCATGACTCGCCTGCAGGAGACCACCGCGACCTCCGATCTGAGCTCCACCAATGCTCGCGTGGTCGATGCGGCCATTCCGCCGACCGAGCCCAGCGCGCCCAACAAGAAGCTGATTCTGGTGGTGGCACTGTTCCTGGCGCTGGTACTGGGCGTCGCCCAGGCGATCATCCGCGAGATTCTCGATAACACCTTCAAGAGCTCGGAGGAGGTCGAGAACAAGCTTGGCTTGCCGGTCATGGGCATCGTTCCGCAAGTACCGCGCAAGCTGCGCAAGGAAGTCAGCCATCTGTTCGAGCGCAGCAGCGACAAGCGTTTCTGCGAAGCCGTGCGGACCATCCGAACCAATCTGCTGCTGAGCGAGGCCAACCAGCCACGCCAGGTGCTGGTGGTGACCTCCACGGCGCCGGACGAGGGCAAGAGTGCGGTGTCGGCCAACCTGGCGTTCGCCATGGGGCAGCTGCATCGCGTCCTGCTGATCGACGCCGACCTGCGCCGTGCGACGCTGGACAAAGCGTTCGATTTCAAGTCGGGCACGCCTGGATTGGTCAATCTCATCGGTGGCAACGCCAAGCTAGAAGAGTGCATCCACAGCGTCGGCAACGTCGACATGATCGCCGCCGGTGCGGTGCCTTCCAACCCGCTGGAACTGTTGTCTTCGCCGCGCTTCGCCAAGCTGCTCGAGGTGGTCAAGGGCCGTTATGACCGCATCATCATCGACTCGCCACCGAGCCAGGCGGTCAGCGATGCGGCCGTGCTCTCGACGCTCGCCGATGCGGTTATCTACGTGGTCAAGTCCGACAGCACCCTGATTCCGCACGTTCAGAAAGGGGTCAGCCAGTTGCAGAACAGCAACGCGCCGGTCATCGGGGTGGTGCTCAACCACGTCGACATCGAGAAGGCCAAGAAGAACGGTCAGTTCCGTGGCTACTACGACCACTACGGGTACAGCGAGCAGCAAACGGTCTGATCCGGTTGCACTGTCCCTGCCGGGCTGGGCGCCGCCAACGCGGTTGCCGGCCCGGATTGACTACTGCCCAGCAAGTAATACCGCCAACGGCCTCCGCAAGGGTCGCGCCGAGGCACGCCCGCATCAATGTCTAAATCGAGGATCCTGCTATGAACATCACCGTCGTCGGAAGCGGCTACGTCGGTCTGGTTACCGGTGCCTGCATCGCGGAAATGGGCAACACGGTCTACTGCGTCGATGTCGACAAGTCCAAGATCGATAATCTCAAGCAGGGCATTCTGCCTATTTACGAGCCGGGTCTCGAAGAGATCGTCACGGAGAACCATAGCGCCGGGCGTCTGCATTTCACGACTTCGCTGAGCGAAGCGGTAGAGCAGTCCGAGGTGTTCTTCATTGCCGTCGGCACACCGCCAGGCGAAGACGGCTCGGCCGACCTTCGCTACGTCCTGGAAGTGGCTCGGCAGATAGGCGACATGCTGAACGCGCCGGCCATCGTGGTGAACAAGTCGACCGTACCGGTTGGCACGGCGGACCTGGTGCGCGCCGCGATAAACGAGCGTCTCGAAGCGCGCGGCGTCGACATCGAATTCTCCGTGGTATCGAACCCGGAGTTCCTCAAGGAAGGGGCCGCGGTGGATGATTTCATGCACCCCGACCGGATCGTCATCGGTGCCGACAACGAGCACGCCCGCCAGGTGATGAGCGCACTGTACGCGCCGTTCATTCGCAACCGCCCACGGACCATGTTCATGGGCATCCGCGACGCGGAAATGACCAAGTACGCGGCCAACGCCATGCTGGCGACGAAAATCTCCTTCATGAACGAGATCGCCAGCCTCTGCGAGCGGCTCGAGGTGGACGTGGAAAATGTGCGCCTGGGCATCGGTTCGGACGAGCGCATCGGCTACCACTTCATCTATGCCGGCTGTGGTTACGGCGGCTCCTGCTTCCCGAAAGACGTCAAGGCGCTGATCAACATCGCCCACCAGAACGATTTCGAGCCCAAGCTGCTGCAGGCGGTCGAGGCCCGCAACGATCAGCAAAAGCATTCGTTGTTCAACAAGATTTCCGCTCATTTCAATGGCGATCTCGAAGGCCGTACGTTCGCGGTCTGGGGGTTGGCGTTCAAGCCCGGCACCGACGACATGCGTGAGGCGCCGAGTGTGGTGCTGATCAATAGCCTGATCAACGCCGGCGCCAAGGTGCGTGCGTTCGACCCGGTCGCTCGCGAGACCGCTCGCCGGGAGTTCCCGGAAGCCTGGTTCGCCGACGGTCGTCTGCAGATCGTAGAAGGTCAGTACGAGGCCGCGATCGATGCCGATGCGCTGTGCCTGGTCACTGAATGGAAGCCGTTCCGGCGCCCGGATTTCCGTGCGCTCAAGCGGCTGCTGAACATTCCGCTGATCATCGACGGACGTAACCAGTACGACCGCGAGCAGGTCAAGCGTGAAGGCTTCAGCTACTACGGCGTCGGCCGTCAGCCGGTCCAGGCCTGAGCGAGGAACGGCGAGTGAGCGCCATCGATCAGTCCAGCATGCAGCGCGGCGCCTCTCCGTTGCGCGAGCGCCTGAACGCGCTGTGGCACGGCAGCCTGCGCAGCAAGCTGCTGCGTAACATCGTCACGGTGGTTTCCGGCACCGCGGGTGCACAGGCGATCACCCTGGCCTTCATGCCGGTGATCACCCGTATCTACGGGCCGGAAGCCTATGGTGTGCTGGGGACTTTTCTCAGTGTGACCATGATGTTGATTCCGGTCGCCGCGCTGACCTACCCCATCGCCATCGTGCTGCCCAAGCGCGATGGTGATGCGCGTGGGTTGGTGCGGCTGGCGCTAGTGACGGCACTGGTGCTGGCGACGCTGGTTGCCCTCGCGCTGCAGCTGTTCGGTGAGCGGCTGGCGGCGGTGGCCGACATCAGCATCATTCAGCCTTACCTGATGCTTATCCCGTTCGTCATGTTCTGCGGGGCGGCGCTGGAAATCTGCCAGCAATGGCTGTTCCGTACCCAGCGTTTCCGCATCACCGCCAGCGTGGCGGTCGGCCATTCGCTGCTGTTCAACTCGATCCGAACCGTCGCCGGCCTGCTGCAATCCTCTGCGCTGGTGTTGGTCTGTACCACGGCGCTGCAGCAGGCCTTGCACGCGGCGATGCTGGGGTTGGCCATGCTGCGGGCCAAACCGCACACGGACAATCACCACGGCGACGCCGAGCAGGACAGCCCCGGCATGCTCGAGCTGGCGCGTCAGCACAGTGATTTCCCCAAGTTTCGCGCGCCGGTCATGCTGATAAACGCGGTGTCCCAGCATTTGCCGACGCTGGTACTGGCCGCCTATTTCGGCCCGGCTGCTGCCGGCTTCTTCGCCCTGTGCAAGCAGGCGCTGACGATGCCGACCAACCTTATCGGCAAATCGGTCGCCGATGTCTATTACCCGCGCATCAGCCGCGCCATCCACGACCGCGAGCCGGTTGCGGCGATGCTGCTCAAAGCCACCGCCGCGCTGGGCCTGGTCGGTCTGGTGCCGTTCACGCTGGTCGCGGTGATCGGGCCCTGGTTGTTCGCCCTGGTGTTCGGTGAGCAGTGGCACGTGGCCGGCGAGTATGCCCGTTGGCTGGCGTTGGCCGAGTACGTGATCTTCGTCTCGCGCCCCTGTGTGGTGGCGGTGCCGGCGCTTTCACTGCAAGGCCGCTTCCTGCTGTTCGAGATGTTCAGCACCAGTCTGCGTGTGCTGTCGCTGTTCGGCGGTGCGTTGCTGATCGGCAACGCGCTGGCCACGGTGCAGGCGTTCGCCGTCGCCAGCATCGTCATTTATTCCTCGTTGATGGTGATCGTGTTGATCGCGTCGCGCAGGTGGTACGCGGCGCTGCGCCGCGAGACCCCGCACCCGCAAGAGAGTGTTGATTGATATGAAGGTTTTACATTTGGTCGCGGGCGAATTGACCGGTGGCGCCGCACGCGGTGCCTACTGGCTGCACCAGGGCTTGCGCTCGCTGGGTGTCGACTCGCTCGTTTACACCAATAGCCAGGTTACCCATGGCGACACCTCGGTGGTCTCGGTCAGCCGCAGCAAGAAAGACAAGATCATCAGCATCGCCCGCAGCCAGGCCGACCAGGCGTTCGCCAGCCTGTACCGTGGGCGCCCATCGGGCATGTTCAGCGCCGGCGTCATGGGCGCGGACTTTACCGACAGCGCCGAATGCCGCGAGGCCGATGTGGTCCACCTGCACTGGGTCAATGGCGGCTTCGTCGACATGAAGCATCTGGCCAAGCTGCATAAGCCGGTGGTCTGGACCATGCGCGACATGTGGCCGATGACGGGCGGCTGCCATTACGCCATGGGCTGTGAAAAATTCACCACCGGCTGCGGGAGCTGCGAGCAGCTCGGCAGCTCCTCCGATCGGGACCTGTCGCGCTTCGTGCTCAACCGCAAGCGCAAGTACCTGCCCAAGTCGATGAAGATGATCGGCATCAGCGACTGGGTCTCCGAGCAGGCCAGGCAGAGCCTGCTGTTCCGTGATTTCGACGTGCGCACCATTCACAACAACGTCGACGCCAGCGAGTTCTTCCCGCTGGACAAATCACTGGCGCGACAACTGCTCGGCTTGAACACCGAGAAGCAGATCATCCTCACCGGCTGCACCAGCGCCAAGGACACCTACAAGGGCTTCGGCAAGTACCTCGAGATGCTCGAGCACCTCGACCCGGCCAAGTACCACCTGTGTTTCTTCGGCAAGCTGGACCAGTCCATCGCCGATGGCCTGGGCTTCGACTACACCTCGTTCGGCTATCTGCACGACAGCATCTCGCTGCGCCTGCTGTATTCGGCGGCCGACGTGTTCATCGCGCCGAGCCTGATGGAAGCCTTCGGCAAGACCCTGGCCGAAGCCATGGGCTGCGGCACGCCGGTGGTGTGCTTCGATGCGACCGGTCCCAAGGACATCGTCACCCATCTGCACGACGGCTATAAGGCCGCGCCGTTCGAAGCCCGAGGCCTCGCCGAGGGCGTCGAGTGGATTACCGGCGAGGCCGACTATTCGACGCTCGCGCGCAATGCGCGGGACAAAATAACCAGCACCTTCGACAGCCCGGTCATCGCTCGCCAATACCAGGCGCTGTACGAGGAAATGCTCGCATGAGCCGTCCGTACGTCCGTGCCGGGCGGGGCGGTCATGCTTCGTTAACGTCCACTGCCAACAATCGATCGAACCGACCGCGGGGTGTCCGGCGCCTGATGGCGCTTGCGCCCGCCGGTCGTCCCGCATCACCACCTCTTGTCATCTGGAACTTACAGGTACTCTGAAATGGAAAAGAAACGCGCGCTGATCACCGGAATTACGGGCCAGGACGGTTCCTACCTCGCCGAGTTTCTGCTGGAAAAGGGCTATGAGGTGCATGGCATCAAGCGCCGCGCCTCGTTGTTCAATACGCAGCGGGTCGATCACATCTATCAGGACCCTCACGTCGAACATCAGAACTTCGTGCTGCATTACGGCGACCTGACGGACTCGTCCAACCTGACCCGCATCATCCAGGAAGTGCAGCCCGACGAGGTTTACAACCTCGGCGCGCAATCCCATGTCGCGGTGAGCTTCGAGGCACCCGAGTACACCGCCGATGTCGACGGCATGGGCACGCTGCGTATCCTGGAGGCCATCCGTCTGTTGGGCCTGGAGAAAAAGACGCGCTTTTATCAGGCCTCGACATCCGAGCTCTACGGCCTGGTGCAGGAAATTCCACAGAAGGAAACCACGCCCTTCTACCCGCGCTCGCCCTATGCGGTGGCCAAGCTCTACGCCTATTGGATCACCGTCAACTATCGCGAGTCCTACGGCATGTATGCCTGCAATGGGATTCTGTTCAACCACGAATCGCCACGCCGCGGCGAGACCTTCGTGACCCGCAAGATCACCCGAGGCCTGGCGAACATCGCCCAGGGCCTGGAGAAGTGCCTGCACATGGGCAACCTCGATGCACTGCGCGACTGGGGACACGCCAAGGACTACGTGCGCATGCAATGGATGATGCTGCAGCAGGAGCAGGCCGAGGATTTCGTCATCGCCACCGGCGTGCAGTACTCGGTGCGTGAGTTCATCAAGTGGTCGGCCGCCGAGCTGGGCGTCCAGTTGCGCTTCGAAGGGAGCGGGGTGGATGAACGCGCCATTGTCGTCAGCGTCGAAGGGGACAAGGCGCCGGCGCTCAACGTCGGCGATGTGATCGTCCGCATCGACCCGCGCTACTTCCGGCCGGCGGAAGTCGAAACCTTGCTTGGCGATCCGACCCGGGCCAAAGAACGGCTGGGCTGGACTCCGGAGATCACGGTGCAGGAAATGTGCGCCGAGATGGTCCGTGAGGATCTCAAGGTCGCCCAGCGCCACGCCCTGCTGAAAGAGCACGGCTTTGATATTCCAGTGAGTGTGGAGAACTGAATATGAATCGTGACGCACGTATTTTTGTCGCGGGACATCGTGGCATGGTGGGTTCGGCAATCGTCCGTCGCCTGCAGGCGTTGGGCTACACCAATCTGATCACCCGCGGGCGTGAAGAGCTGGACCTGGTCGACCAGGCCGCGGTGAACGCGTTCTTCGCGGAGAACCGGATCGATCAGGTCTACATGGCCTCGGCCAAGGTTGGCGGAATCCACGCCAACAACACCTATCCGGCCGAGTTCATCTATCAGAACCTGATGGTCGAAGCGAACATCATCCACGCGGCGCACTGCAACGACGTGCAGAAGCTGCTGTTCCTCGGCTCGTCGTGCATCTATCCGAAGTTCGCCGAACAACCGATGAAGGAAGAGGCGCTGGTTACCGGCGTTCTGGAGCCGACCAACGAGCCCTACGCGGTTGCCAAGATCGCGGGCATCAAACTGTGCGAGAGCTACAACCGCCAGTATGGCCGCGACTACCGTAGCGTGATGCCGACCAACCTCTATGGCCCCAACGACAACTTCCATCCTGAAAACAGTCACGTGGTGCCGGCCTTGCTCAAGCGCTTCCACGAAGCGACCCAGCGTGGCGACAACCAGGTGGTGATCTGGGGCAGCGGCAAGCCGCAGCGCGAATTCCTGCACGTGGACGACATGGCCGCGGCCTGCGTGCATGTCATGGAGCTGGACGACGAGGTCTATCAGGCTCATACCCAGCCCATGCTGTCGCACATCAACGTGGGAACCGGTGTGGACTGCAGCATCCGTGAGCTGGCCGAAACCATCGCCCGGGTGACCGAATACCAGGGCGAGCTGATTTTCGATAGCAGCAAGCCGGACGGCACACCGCGCAAGCTGATGGACGTTTCGCGCCTCAAGGCGCTCGGCTGGCAGTCGAGCATCAGCCTGGAAGACGGCCTGCGCGACGCTTATCGCTGGTTCGTCGAGAACCAGCACCTGGCCCGGCACTGATCTGCCCGACGTGCACCGCCGCGCGATCGCGCAAGGACGCGTGTCGTATAGCGGGCCAGGCCGGACCAACGACGCGGGCTGAATGGCCCGCGGCCACATAAGGCCCAGAGCTGCGGACTTTTTTGGCGCGGTTGTTGTCCATCCATGGCACATGACGCCTGGCCGCGGCGAACCACCTCCGCCGCGGCGCTCAAATCGCGTCGGCTCGGTTCAGTGTTCGCCACGTCACACCTGGAGAATGGGGAAAGCGCTTGTTAAGGAAAGTTCTGGCGTACAAGAATCTGCTGTTCATGCTGCTGTTGCTGAACTCCACCTGCTTCTTCCTGACGGACGACAAGCGGGCGGGGATTCCGTACTTCCAGGAGCTGTTCCTGCTGATCGTAATCGCGGCCACGGCCTGCCTGTTCGTAGCATGGAAGTGGGTATATCAGTCCAAGACCAGCCTGTGGATCATTTTCATGGGCTGCTTGCTGCCGCTGATTTCCGCCGTGCTGGCCAACCTGAATTTCGGCCAGCCGCTGGCCTACGGGTTGCTCGAGGAGCGGCGGTTCTTCCAGTACCTGGTGTTCTTCCCCACGCTGTTCCTGCTGCTGAAGGCGGCGCCCACCCAGGAAGAGCTGGGCAAGTACTTTCTTTACGTCGCGCTGTTCTGCGCCACCCTGGGCTTCGCTTATTACCTGGGGATCATTCCGCAGAACAAGGTGGCTTCCTTCACGGTCGACGACTGGACGCAATACGAGGACCTGCTGCGCCCGAACCGCTTCCGTATCGGCTCGCCGTTCGTCACGGTAGCGGCCTTCATGGTGATGTACAGCATGAAGGAGCGGGTGACGCTCGGCAGGCTGTTGATCCTGCTCTACTTTGTCGCCTACCTCTGGCTGGTCATGCAGACCCGGCAGACGATGCTTGTCTGGGCGTTGGCGGGGGTGTGGATCTTCCGCAAGCGTATCGACTCGCTGATGAAGATGAGCGTGCTGGGGCTCGCGATCCTGGTGGTGTCCTACTTGCTGGTGCCGGAGTTCTATCAGGAGCAGTACGCTCGATTCGATGCGCTGCTGTTCGACGCGACGTCCGCGCCGGGAGTGCGTGACACGACCGTCGCGATTATCATGGATGCGATCGGCGCGAACGATTACATCGGTATGGGCGCGCTGTCGCTGCAATGGAATGGTGGGTTTTCACGGATATATAACTCGCACTTCTACCTCGCCGATGTCGGCATATTCGGTGTCTATTATCGCTATGGATTCCTGACCCCGATCGTTGCGCTGATTTTCTACGGCGGCTTCATCTGGATAATGCGCCAGTGTACGAGCAAGGGCAGTCTTCTGGCCGCGCTTCAACTGTCGTTCGTGGTCAGCATGCTGAACATCGCGCTTTCAAATGCGCTCACGTTTTCCGGCGATGTATATGGCATGGCCGCGGCGTTTTTTCTTTATTACGCCAAGCTGCAGACGGCGAATACTCCTCTTACAGCCAATCTCGAACAGGTGAATTATGGTCCGTTTCAGTATCGTAACTATAAACTGGAATAATCTGGCTGGCCTGAAGGAAACCTATCGGAGCCTTACCGACCAGACCTACCGTAACTTTCGCTGGATCGTGATCGACGGTGCATCCAAAGATGGCAGTGGCGAGTGGCTTAACAGTCTGGATGACAGTCAGGCCGAAATAACCATCGAGCCGGACAAGGGCATTTATGACGCGATGGATAAAGGTCGCCGGCGCGCAGTTGAAACGCCTGGTTATACCTTGTTTCTCAATAGTGGCGATTCGCTCGCTGACCCGACGGTATTAGAGCGGATCAACGATGAACTGTCGAAGGCGACGACCAAACCGCAATTCATTTATGGCGACTTCTTTCGTCAGGAAGCCGGTGGGGTTTTGAAACGCACCAGTGCACGGCCAATCGAGCGTGCGCCATTGGGTTTGCCTGCCAGCCACCAGACGATGTATTTCGAGAATGAGCGGTTGCGTCAGTTCAAGTTCCGGCTCGACTACAAACTGTCCGCCGATTACTGCTTGTTGCTCGAATTTCTGCAGGGCCTGGATCTGCAGCGTGATGTCATGCAGCTGTCTTTCCCACTTTGTATCTTCGATACCAGTGGTGTCTCGCATAAGAGACGCTTCGAGGCGATTCGTGAAGATATGGATATCAGAACGCGTTTTCTGAATTTTTCGAAACCCAACGCGTTCGCCCTTTATGTATTGCACTACGTGCATACACATACCAAGCAACTACGCGCGTCCCTGGGGCGTTAAAGGATAGATAGGACGGCTCGCTTTCCAGGTGAGCCCAGAACAGGGCGCAGGAGTGTTCGATGAATTACCGAAGCCTGAATGACTTGTCGCGGCTCAGCACCGAGTGCGCCAGCCAGATTCCAGACGATATCGAGTTGGTGATCGGTATTCCGCGCAGCGGGATGCTGGTCGCCAGCATCATTGCATTGAAGCAGAACCTGCCACTGACGGATCTCTATTCGTTTTTGCGCAACGACGAACTGAAAAAAGGCAATACCCGCACCTACAAGCTCGCCGAGCTAGTCAAGCCATGGGACGCCAAGAAGGTTCTGTTGGTGGACGACAGCATCTCCTCGGGCAAGTCGATGCAAGTCGCACTGGAACAGGTCCGCGCAACCTACGCCGGCAGCGTCGTGACCTTGGCGGCGTTTGCCGAACGGCACAATCGGCATCTCGTGGACGTGCACCTCGAGCTCGTCGAGCAACCGCGGGTATTCGAATGGAACATCATGCACCACCCCTTCCTGGCCCAGGCGTGCCTGGATATCGACGGTGTGCTCTGCGTTGACCCGACCCACGAGGAGAATGACGACGGGCCGAACTACCGGGCCTTTCTCAAAGGCACGCGTTCCCTGTTCGTGCCCTCTGTCAAGGTCGCGCACCTGGTAACCAGTCGGCTCGAGAAATATCGCGCCGAAACGGAGGAGTGGTTGGCGCGCAACGGCGTGCAGTACGGAACGCTGCACATGCTCGATCTGCCCACGGCTGAAGAGCGTCGTCGGCTGAACATCCATCACAAGTTCAAAGCGGAGGTCTATGCCAAGCAACCGCTGGCGCGCCTGTTCGTCGAAAGCGAGGTCAGGCAGGCGGTTGAAATCATGAAACTCAGCGGCAAGCCGGTGTACTGCATCGAGACCAACGAGATGTACGTGCCTGGTCAGGTTTATAACCTCAAGGCCAACGCGCTGCGCAAGAGTTATAGCCTGAAGACCAGGCTAGCCGGCAAGGTCAGGTCGGTGCTGAGCAGATGGGCGCCGGTGGCGCCCACCTCGAAAGGCTGAAGGCTCGACGCGGCACCGGGCCGACGCTCACTGGATCGGCCCGATGCGGCTGCAATCGCCCTGGCCGATGTACTTGTCCAGAACCGCCCATTGTGGGCGGTCGCGGCCATCCTGCGGTTCGACCGATAGCTTGTACTTGCCCCAGGACGAACCCGCTGCCCAATAGGTCATGGGAATGCAGTGCTGTTGCAGGTAAGCCAGCAGATTATCCATCGCTTCGAGCAAACGTGAATCATCGGAAGGAATACCGAACTCCCCGATATGGCCTTGTCTGCCGTGCTTGATCAACCAGTCGACAAAAGGTTTGACGCGTTCGACACCCAGCATGGTGTCGAAGTCATCCTCCAGCGGCTCCTTGTATTGTCCGCTACCGTGTTTGTCCAGGTAGAGGTGGGCGGAAAATATCAACTTGTCGGAGGGGTCTTTCAATTGCAGCAGCGGATCATTGAATTTAGGCCAGCGATAACTGCTGGACCAGAAGTTGCCTTCAATGAACAAAGGGCGCTCCTTGTCGTGTCTTCGGATGGCATCGATACCGGCCTGGGCTGCGGCCGGCCAATATTCATCGGCGCCGTGCGGTTCGTTCATGATGTCGTAAGCGTAGAGTCCGGGCTGGTCCTTCCAGCGCTTGGCGATGCGTTCGAGCAAATCTTCATAGGCCGATATCGGTACGGCATCGGTTCCGATGAGCTTTTTTTGATAGCGGGCATAGTTGTGTATATCGAGGATGACACCTATGTCATTATCGGCGGCCTGCTCGAATGTCTGCTCGATCAGTTGTGCATAATCATCATCAAGTTCACCGTTAAGTTCATGTTGAAGACGTTCCCACATGATAGGGAAGCGAATGGTCTTGATGCCCTTGGCTTTCCATTGCTCCAGATAGCCGGGTGCCGGGAAGAAATAATTTGTTTTATATTTTCCTGGTATCACATTGCCAGAAAACGCCGCTCCGCCGATGTTCAGGCCGATCAGGTCTATATTTTCTGCTTCGCTGGCGGCACTCCCGAGCACAAGCGCGAGTCCGAGGAGTATTCCTTTTGATCGTTTCGAAGCGCTACGTGTCCTTAACATCTGACTACCTCAAATTCCAAGTGGAAGATGCCGCGAAGGCGGCTGCTTCGTTTGTCCGGCACGGGCCGGCATTGTTCAGTTTTTCAGGCAAATCTTCCACACGGTGATGGCACGGCAATAGGCGTGCTGCGCCGAAGGTCACGACATACACATTTTTGTTTTACAGACAGAGAAGCTACTTATGAAAAATCCCGTCACCAAAAGGATGGATCCTTTGATAGGGAAGCTGAAACTACTGGATGAGACGGATACCGGCCCTTTTATTTCCGAGCTGAAGAAGCGTGAGTCGCCTACCATTCTGGGCTTTCTCAACCAGCACGGGTACAACATCGCGCAGCGCCATACATCGGTGCTGGACAGTTTCATGCAGGTCAACTACCTGTTGCGCGACGGCATCGGCATAAAGATCGCCTGTCTGTTCAATGGGCGCGATCCGAAAGCCAACCTGAACGGCTCCGACTTCATTCCGGAACTGATCGAGGATCTGGTCGGCGATTCCGAGGATCGCTATGAATTGTTCGCCATGGGCACACGCGAGCCCTGGCTGAGCGATGGCGCGCGCAAGTTGTTCGGGGATCGCAGCTTCCATGCTATCGATGGATTCAAGCGGGCCGAGGAATACCTCGAGTTCTACCGCCAGCACCATGTGCCGGGGCGCTTTCCGATCGTCGTTCTGGCGATGGGCATGCCCAAGCAGGAGCATGTCGCGCTGCATTTGCAGAAGGCGATGAATACCCGTGCGCTGCTGATCTGTGGTGGGGCGATCCTGGATTTTTCTGCCCAGCGCTTTCCGCGTGCGCCGATGCTGTTCCGCCGGTTCGGTTTGGAATGGGCGTTCCGCATGCTCATCGAGCCGCGCCGCTTGTTCAAGCGCTACGCGGTGGGCATCCCATTGTTCTTTTTTTACCTCTCGCGCAACGTTTTTTCAGGCGCACGTCGCGTAGGCGGCTGGAACGCGCTCAAGCGCGAACCCTGACGGTCACCCGAGCAGGCTGGCCAGGGAAGGGCGGCTGGCGGATCGAGACAGCGGTAGCCTTGCCTAGCGTGGAATCACTCGCAATGTCACGACCAGACTGAACAGGTAGTGGGCTGACAGGGCGATCGCATAAAGCAGCATCACCGTAGTGACCGGCAGATCGAACAAATAGCCGGCCGCGAAGCCGGCGAGCGTCAGTGTGGTGCGCTGAACGTTCAGCATCAGATGCAGCCGCTGGCCCTCGAACACCGAGAGCAAGTGGGATGCCGGAGCATGCATGAACTGAAACAGCAGGTAGAGCGCCAGTATCGAGGCCAGCTCGCCCGCGAGGGTCCACTGGGGCCCGAATACCCGTGCGAACAGCGGGGCGCCGAAGACCAGCAGCAGTAGCGTCGGCGCCAGAGCCAACAGCAACAGCCGCTTGATGACCGAGTAGGTGACGCGGCGGATGGCGTCCGGCCGTTTGCGTCCGATGGAGGCTATTTCGGCGTAGTACGCCTTGCTTGTCGAGTGGCCTAGAAGATTCATCGGCAAGGCCAAGGTCATCATCGCCAGCCCAAGTTGCCCCGTGGTCTGGGCATCGTAAAGCGCGGCTGTCAGTAGCAACGGCGCCTGGCTGGAGAAGATCTGCAGCAACTGTGACGGTAGCCGATAGATCGGGAAACTCCGGTAGTACGCCAGCAGGCACCATGCCCGTTTTGGCGTGACATGGCGCCAATAACGCCTCACGTCCTCTCCGAACAGTCGAATCAGCGACATCGTCCCCGCGCCGGCGCCTAACGCCTGGCCTGCCAGAAGCCCGAGCGGCTTCAGTCCAACTAATCCCAGCGCAATCTTTGCAATCGAACCGACGGCGCTCTGCTGGAGCTGAGTGCGTGCGATTGCAGGGTAGGCGCGGCGCCTTACCGCCCAGATCAGGAGCACCTCATACAGCCCGGCGCTGAACAGCGCGGCGACCAGAATCCAGGCGTAGGGTATCAGCGCCTCGGCTGATACCAGTTTCAGCATGGCCGGGCCTGCGAGCCCGAGCAGGCCTGTAAGCGCCAGGGTCATCACAACGACCATGCAGGCCGAAATGGCCATCAACGTCATGGCGACGCCGTCATTGCGCGGTAGCGGTACAGCTAGTTCGTAGCGTAGCGTCAGCAGCGGTGTGAGGATCAGTAGCAGGGCGGTGAATATCGAGAGCACCCCGAAATGCTCCGGGGCGTAGATCCGCGTGAGAATCGGGATGCTGGCCAGTCCAACGATCCTGGCCAGCCCGTTGCCGACCGCCAGGGTTGCCATGCCCTTGAACACCTTGGACGACGCGCCTCCCGCGAGCCACTGCCTGGCCAGAGTACGCTTGCCTGTTCGATAGAGGCCTGACATCGAGCTCTCCTCCCTGATGATCGACTGCGTACAAGCGTGACACTGTCTGCAGCGGTGTCGGCCAGCCGCCTGGCTCTATTGTTTCCCTCGAGTGCGGCTTGGCTGAGATTGGCTCATAGGAAGCCATAAACACGAGAAAGTTCTGCATGCTGGAGCGGGGCGCTACCAGACCGGATGCGTGCGCCATGTATCACTGCACGCGGCGTTATCGACCTTCAGGCGTTTTCAGTGGCACGCCGGCGGTTTCTGCGTAGGTGAGCTCGCCATCGTCGAGTCGCGCCGGCGACGTAAAAGGATGAACCGTCAGGCGCTGTTCGTCCTGAATATGCAGCACCTCTATTCCCCGCAACTTCAGCACATCTGACACGATGGAGCGATGGCAGCGCCACCAGAGCACTTCGGCGCACATCATCGCGGTACGTCGCTCGGCGGCCAGGCGCAGCAGCTGCTCCAGCCCGGTGGCGAATTCTTCAGTCCGCACATGCTCGGCATAGCCCCGAAAGGATGCGTTGCGCCACGCGCTCGAACTCGGCCCGGGTGAGGCCCGACGTCTGCCGCCCAGTTGCTCGATCCACTGATAGGCAATCCCCTGTTCGCGGAGCGTGGCTTCGAGATTCGTCGATGCGAATTGCGGCAAGCGCCTCGAACCCGGGAAGCGGCGGACATCCGCGATGGCCTCGATGCCGTAGTGCTCGAGTAACGCGACGAAGGCTTCGGGGGCGCGGGTGGAATGGCCAATCGTCCAGATCTGTCGTGGCGCGGCGGCAATCATTCGATCCTGCTCAGCGCACTGCCCTTGTGCATAGCCACGTGGTCCGTCTTGTCGCTCTCGATCTCGTATTGCGGTTCATCCGGACTGGCACGCCGCTTGTGACCTTTGTAGTCGGTGTCCTGGGTATGCACTTTGACGATGCGCCCCGTCACATGGCCTGCCTCCGAGTTCCAGCGGACGTGGTCGCCAACCTTGAATTTCTGCTGCGTCATGAGCGGTTCCTTATGTGCCGGTGGGCTGACGAGGAATAACGCGGGCGGAAACACCGCTTCCTCTCTTATAAGCCGACCGGAAACAGGGCTGCCTTACTCTGACCGTTCGTCGGCTGGATCCATAGCAGAATTCAGGTTCTGTGACCTGGTTAATTCAAAAAAATGACGCCGACAGCCTATTAACGAAACGGGCTAAAGGGGCTGGACGGCTATTATGGCTGATAGCAAAAAGACACCTTCTAATAGCGGATTAATGGCCGGTCAAAAATGTGACGGAGAGTTGGCGATCTAAACCCGTCAAAAAAATTTTGAATCGTTTTTGAAAGCTATTATAAAGGCGCCACGCAACGGATTGCCGGTTCCCCCCCACTGGTGATCCGGCGTTCGTTGTAACGCGGTTCGTCCGGTTGCGCGAAGTGATGCCTCTGCTCCAGTAAGCGCCTGCACGACTTAATTAAAACTCCCGCCACTTTTTTAAAGGTTTCGGCCTTTTGAAGTATTAAGTTCCGGAGAGACTGAATGTCTATCAACGTATTGACGGGTGCCCCTCGCGCACTTGCTCGTTCCATCGCCCTTGCCGCCCTGTTCGGTGCAGTTGTTTTCACTGGCGAAGCGACTGCTGGCATCACGGTAAGTGCCTCGTCCACGGCCGCTTTCACTTCCAAGATCAATAGCTTTACCAGCTCCGACTTCCTCAACGGTGTCTGGCGCCGGACCGCCGCTCTTTCCGTCCCGGCAAGCTCCGCCGCGATTGCCGCATTCAAGCCGGGCGTCCAGATCAAGTTTGCCGATGGCCAGGTTCGCAAGATCACCAAGGTCTACGTCGTCGGTAACAACATCAGCCTCTATGTAGACGGTGGCTTGCTCGACGGCGCCAAGGTCGGTGCACCGCGTACCGTCAGCACTGTGGTCGCCTCCGTAGAAGCGCCTGCTGCAAAGGCTCCGGCTCCGGCAGTGACTGCCCCGAGCGGCACGCTCTCGGTCGCGGTAAACAATTTCAGCAATACGGATTGGGATCGCGGGATCTATCGTCGGTCGCCCGGTTTTTCGATCCCGGATACTGCCGCCAACAAGGCTGCGTTCGTTGTCGGTGCGTCGGCGAAGCTGGCGGACGGCCAGGTGCGCAAGATCACCGCTGTCTACGACACGGGTGCCAACCTCTCGATCATGATGGGCGGCTCCGCGCTGTCTGGCAGCGTCGTCGGTTATCCGAAGGCTGTCAGCGTGGCATCCACAACCGGTACCACTTTGCCGGCCGTAACCCAGCCGGCACCCGCTCCGGCACCAGCCCCCGCGCCGACTGCCCCTGCGTCCGGCATGACGTACAGCGCCGGGTTGAACAGCTTCACCAACTCGGATTGGGAAAACGGCATCTACCGCAAGGCTGCTGGCTTTTCGATTCCCGACACCACAGCCAACAAGGCCTCGTTCGTTAAAGGCGCTTCGGTGAAACTGGCCGACGGCCAGGTACGCCAGGTCGCCGCCGTCTATGACGTGGGCGATCATCTTTCCGTCATGCTGAGCGGCTCAACGCTGTCCGCCAGCGCTGTTGGTTATCCGAAGACCATCAGCGTGGTGTCCAGCACCGGAGGCACGACCGCGCCGACGGCTCCTGTTACTTCGACACCTGCACCGGCCCCGGCCCCAACCCCGGCACCTGCTCCGGCACCCACGACTCCGGTCGTCAGTGATGGCAGCGGGATCGATCTGGTCGGCGTGAACTTCGGCTCGGGCGTGTTCGACCCGGCGAATGTTCCGGGCATCTACAACAAGGGCTACACCTTCGCCGACGAGTCCTACTACAAGCGTCACGCCGGTCTTGGTTTCAAGCTGGTGCGCCTGGGCTTCCTCTGGGAACGAATCCAGCCCAAGCTGGGTACCGAGCTGGACGCCGCCGAACTGGCGCGCATCAAGCAGTCCCTGGATTACGCTCAGAAGTACGGCATCAAGGTCATCCTTGATATGCACAACTACTACCGCTACTACGGCAAGGTAATCAATTCGCCGGAAGTACCGCGGGCGCAGTTCGCTGAAACCTGGCGCAAGATCGCCCTGCAGGTTTCCAAGCATCCGGCACTGTATGGCTACGGTCTGATGAACGAGCCGTACAACACCGGTAACAACCTTTGGCCACAGACTGCGCAGGCAGCCGGGCAGGCGATCCGTACGGTCGATCCGACCAAGTGGATCATGATCGCCGGTGACCGCTACTCGAGCGCCTTCCATTGGCAGAAGTACAACACCCAGCTGATCAACGATCCGTGGATGCGCGATCCGAAGAACAACCTGGTCTACGAAGCGCACCAGTACCTGGATAGCGATTACTCGGGCACCTATCGCAACACCGCGGAAACCTTTGCGCCGAACCTGGGTGTCGAGCGGGTCAAGCCGTGGGTCGAGTGGCTGAAAGCCAACAAGCTGCGCGGTTACCTGGGCGAGCACGGCATTCCGGACTTCTCTCCGTCTGCTGTAGTCGCTACCGACAAACTGCTGGCGTACCTTGCCGAGAACTGCATCCCGAGCACCTACTGGGCTGCCGGTCCTCGCTGGGGTGAGAACATCATGGCGCTGGACGTCTCGAGCGGTAAGTACCGTCCTCAGCTGGCACCGCTGCAAAAATATGCTTCGGCAAAGAAAACCTGCTCCACCATCGGTCCGCTGTAACGGCGACCGGCGTAAAAAGAAACGGGCCTTCGGGCCCGTTTTTTTTGCGTCCAAGAACGATGCCGTCGCTAACAAACAGTGCAACTCGTCGGTTGCGGTTTCGCTCGCTGTCGATTCTCGAAGTTGACCTTGATTAATGCGAGCCAGTATTTCGAGACTATTGCCGTTTCGCTTGTTAATACTGGCGCTTCGCTTAAAGGCAGGAGATACGCGGCTCGTAGCGGTTCGGTAGTCAACTTGCCATCAGGCCGATGATTAAAAGAATCACCATAAGTTTCAAGTCTCGTCAAATTCCCGGCCTCTTCGAGCGGTTCGAAATAATGGAACTCGAAAATTGGGGCCCGGTCACCTTATATGTGCGCACTTAAATACGCAGCTCGCCGTCACTACTGCGACTGTGTTCCTACGGACCGTGGTCTTACGGCCAAGCCATACAAAGGTGAAACCAAATGACGACACCCGACGAAGAAATCACCGGTTACGGTGGCCAACCCAAGACCGGCCCCAACTCCGCCACCAACACCTCAACCTCAACCTCAACCTCAACCTCAACATCGAGCACAGGCCAGTCGACATCCGGTTCGACCTCTGGGCACGTCACCGAGGATGCCAAGGCGAAGGCCAGGCAAGCTGCCGACGAGGTGAAAACCCAAGGCAAGAGCCAGCTTGAAGGCTACCGCGAGACGGCTGCCGATGAGCTCGAGAAGGTCGCCCAGAGCGCCAAGGCTGCGGCCGATGAGTTGCAAGAGCAGGATCGCCTGGGGCTTTCCAACTATGTGTCGAGCATGGCCGAGAGCATGGTCAGGCTTTCCGATGACCTGCGCGGCAAAAGCGTGGACGAACTCTTCCAGGACGTGAATCGCCTGGCGCGCAACAATCCGGGTTTGTTCATCGCCGGCAGCGTCGCTCTGGGCTTCGGGCTGACTAGATTCGCCCGCGCCTCCGGAAAGCGAGCCAGCCAGGGTGACTATGGCTCCTCGGACAACGCATTTTCAGCCTCCAGCGGTCGCAGTGGTTCTTCCCACGATGGGCAGCAGTCATCCGATCAGAAGACACTCAACGATCGCCTCCGCACGGACGAGCCAGGAACAGTTGGCAGCATCAGCAATGCGGGCACCTCGTCCGTAGCCGGTACTTCCCGCTCCACGACCTCCAGCACAACTACCACGCCCGCGGACACCGGAGCAGGGCTGGGGATGGGTTCTACGGGTGTCGGCAGTGCGAGCAGCAATACTGGCCTGGGCTCCACTTCAGGGACCGGACTAGGCGCCAATTCCAGTCGAGACGGTAAAGGTACTGACGGAGGGCTATACCCATGAGCGAAGCACGTAAGACAACAACGACGACCACCAGTACGGTCAGCACACCCGAACCGGGCATGCGCAGCGAAAATGACACCTCGGTAGGTGGCCTGCTGCGGCAGCTGACCCACGAAGTGCCGTCCTTGATAACCAAGGAACTGGCGCTGGCCAAAGCTGAGCTGAACGAATCCCTCCGCGCGACCAAGGCAGGCGCCGCCAGCGTCGCCACCGGCGGAGCCGTGCTGCTCGGAGGCTTCATCGTTCTGTTGATGTCCGCCGTCTACGGCCTGAGCAAGGTCATGGAGCCATGGCTTGCGGCGCTGATCGTTGGCGGTGTCGTGGTGGTGATCGGGCTGATCATGGTGTCCGCCGGCAAGAAGAAGTTCGAGGCGTCGTCATTCAAGCCCGAGCGCACCATCCACTCGGTCAACAAGGATAAAGAAGCTGTCAGGGGGCACACATCATGAGCACTCGTAATCAGATAGATGCCGAAGCACAGAAGGACCCCGCCGAGTTGGAGCGGGAGATCGACCAGCAGCGTGCCGAGATCGGCAACATTGTCCACGCACTGGAAAACAAGCTGTCTCCAGGCGAGCTCATCGATACGGCACTGGGCTACGTGAAAGGTGGAGGCGGCGAGTTCTTCTCCAACCTGAGCAACACGGTGAAGGCCAATCCGGTACCGACGGTGCTGACCTCCATCGGCCTGCTCTGGATGATGGCCGGGCAAAACCGCCAGCCGCATTCGAATGTCAGCACGACCGGCTACGGAACCAGCTCATCCGGTCCGTCGATGGGTGAGAAGCTTTCCGCGAAAACTTCGGGTATCAAGCAACAGGGTGCCGATATCAAAGAGAAAGCCAGCCAGATGGGCCATAGCGTTTCCGAGTCGCTCGGCAATGCGCGCAGCCGGGCTAGCGACTCCAGGCGCCAGGCATCCGAACGCCTGCGCGGCGGCGCCGACCGTGCCCGTGGTGGTTTCAACCATCTGCTGCAGGAGCAACCCTTGGCGCTCGGTGCGATCGGCATCGCGCTTGGTGCCCTGCTGGCGGCAGCGGTGCCACCGACGCGCCGTGAGGACGAAGCGCTGGGGGAAGTCAGCGACCGCATGACCGATCGGCTGCGTCACAAGGCTGAGGAGGGCTACCAGAAGGTGTCCGCCAAAGGCCAGGAGATGGCTGAGCAGGTCAAGCAGAGCAGCAACCATGACGCAAGTCGCTCCACAACCAGTGGCAACAGCTCCACGGCAGGCTCCACCGCCGGGCTGTAGCGGCTGACGACGGCAGCGTCATTTAGCCGATGCGGGCCTTGAGTCTGCATCGGCGAAATCAGATAATGCGCCGCTCGATGCCGGTGTAGCTCAGTAGGTAGAGCAGCGCATTCGTAATGCGAAGGTCGGGGGTTCGACTCCTCTCACCGGCACCAATGAAATCAAAGGGTTAGCTTCGGCTAGCCCTTTTTCGTTTGGGGTGGTTTCGCGCAAGTGTCCCGTTCGGGTCTCGCTATCTGATGGCCTGGCCGATACAGCGCTGGAAAATCTCGGTCATGAGTTGATAGTCGCAGACGACCGCGTCAACGTTGGCCTGGATCCACTCGCTCTCTTCGACTTCCCACCAGCTTATTTCGTGGCCAGCATTGATGATGATGTGGTCGAACAGGATCCGCTGCGCCCGTCCGTTCCCCTCACGGAAAGGATGGATCATGTTCAGATCGCCATAAAGCTCGGCGACGGCACAAGTAAGTTGCTGCCGTGTCATGCCCTCATACCAGTTGGCTTCAGCCAATCGCCTGAAAAGCTTCGCAGACTCGGCCTCGATTCGAGTCACGTTGCAAAAGTGAGTATTGCCTTTGGATATATCGACTGTCCGAAGCTCTCCGGCCCATTCGTAGATGTCTACGAACAAGGTGCGATGGATACGCTGTAGATACGGAAGGTCGTAAGGCGGAAGATCGAAATCGATAGCGGACGCAGCGATTTCGGAGAGGGTGCGCTCAGCATCGTGAAGCGCTTGGTCATCGGTCAGGTCGAAGCGGTTGCGTAGAACCGTGGTGCCCGGGTAGCAGAGAGGATCCTGACCAACGCCGTACTTATCGAGCATCAGGCCTGCCGAGCGCGTATGGCTCTCAGGGCAGCTTCGCGAGTTGGGAGTTTGCGCTTAGCGTCAGCTGGTGTGGTCTCGAAGCCTTCCAGGCGCAGGCTAGCGGCATAGTTCGATTGGCGGACCTTAGCGTAGTAAGCCTTCTTATCTTCCAATGTCAGATTGGACATGGATAAAACCTCGTTCGCAACGTGCTGGTCATTATAGCGGAACCTAATTCGAAGCGTCTTGCAGGCCCGTCTGGGCTGAATGACCGGCCAGCAATCTCGTTGCTGAGATTGCCGAGTCTTTACCACGTCGTTTGCAATAAGGGGCCCGTAACCTTTACTCCCTGTACGTAAGCTGGCAGCCGATCCGCGCGGGCATGGCAATGATGCGCTGGTGATGCGTGTCGATCTTCCGGCTGGTCAACCTTGATCCTTTACTCGAGGAGGAAAGCCCGTGGATTCATTTACAGGTGGTTGCCTTTGCGGCGGTGTTCGGCTTGTGGCGACAGGGCGCCCGTACCGTGTCGGGCTTTGTCACTGTCTTGACTGCCGCAAGCATCATGGCGCGCTGTTCTATGCGGCTGCGGTGTTCGCGCAGGATGCGGTGACAATCGAGGGTGAGGCGAGCGAGTACGCCGGTCGATTCTTTTGCCCGCGGTGTGGCTCGTCGGTTTACGCGCGTAGCGGAGATGAGGTCGAGGTTCACCTGGGGGCGCTGGATGCCCCGGACCAGTTGATGCCAACCTATGAAAGCTGGGTCGTTCGTCGCGAGTCCTGGTTGCCGGCGTTTCCGGTCGCCAAGTGCTACCGGGGTGATCGGGAAGGCACCGATCGTTTCGAGGAGTAGCGAGTGTTGGAAAGCTCGGCGCCGCAGGCAAGGATGTGCGAGTCGCATCGTTCACGATGCGGCGCAGTCGGCCGAGGCCGCCGGGCCTTGTAGCCGGGGCGATGCGCAACGCCCCGGCATTCAACAAAATAGTGTCTGCTAGGACGCCAGCGCTGCCTCGATGGCTGTGATATCGATCTTCTTCATGCCCATCATCGCGTCGAAGGCACGCTTGGCGGCTGCCCGGTCGGGGCCGGTCATTGCGGCGGTCAGAATGCGTGGCGTGATTTGCCAGGACAGCCCCCATTTGTCCTTGCACCAGCCGCAGGCGCTTTCTTCGCCGCCATTGTCGACGATGGCATTCCATAGGCGGTCTGTTTCGGCTTGGTCGTTGGTCGCGATCTGGAACGAAAATGCTTCGCTGTGCTTGAACGCGGGGCCGCCATTCAGACCCAGGCAGGGGATGCCCGCTACGGTGAACTCGACGGTCAGGACATCGCCTTCCTGGCCGGACGGGTAGTCGCCCGGCGCATGCATGACGGGGCCGACCGCACTGTTCGGAAAGGTGGCGGCATAGAACGTAGCGGCATCCAGGGCGGTGCCGTCGTACCAGAGGCAGATGGTGTTTTTGCTGTTCATAGGGCTCCTCCGCAGGGCGGGGCGGACGGCCGGGGCACCTCGTCGAGGTGAGCGCGTCGAGGCTATCGGCGGCGATCTCTACTCGGCTCGGCAGTTTCGCGCCTATCGCCAGTTGATGGTCGTCTTGCATCAAGCAAGCGTAGACCCATATCGGCGCTATGTGCGCGGCTGGCGACACCACGCCAACGGCGGCGTGTAAGCAAGCCCGCCACGGTCCTTTCGCAGGGTTGCAGAAGGAGGTGGCGGCCTTTGGACCGGTCAGCCGGTGCTCGCCGACCCGCTTGCCATGCCGTCCGCCGTTGCGGGCGGACGCGGCGGCAGGAGCCCGCCGGTCCTAGGCGCCATGATGCGGCTGGCGCTACGGTCAGTTCGCGGCCACGGCTGCGCGCGCCTTGTTGCCCCGGTCAGGCGATTCGTCGCGGGCCGGTGCCTGATCGTAGAGTTCGACCATGTGGTCAAGGTTGGTGCGCACGCGGCTCTTCATCGCCTCGACCACGGCGCGCAGTTCGGCTCGTTGCGTGTCGCCGAAAGCCTTGATCAGGTTGGCGCCGATCTGGCTGATCTGCGGTACTTCGGCGAACCCGCACGACTGCTTCGGCACCCAGGTTTCGAGGAAGCTCGAAAGCTTGATCACGCGCTGAGGCAGCAGGGCGATTTGCGGCACGGCATAGGCCAGGGCGGTAATGGCACCGTGCAGGCTGGTGCCACAGTAAAGCTTGCTGGTGGCGATGCAGCGGATGATGTCGTCGATATTGCCGCTATCGACGCGATAGGCGCGCTCATCACCCAGCAGGCTGTGCAGTTTGTCCAGCGGGCCGTCGTCGGAATGCCCGGGCGCCTTGCCGATGGTCAGCAGTGCGATCTTCAGGCCGGTCGTGACGTTCAGCTCGGTCAGCTGCTGTGCGATCGCCTCGATGCGCCGCTTGGCGTGGTGGTCCGAAATGTGGAACACGATATGCCCGGGTTCGGCCGGCGCCGTCGGCTGCACGAAGATGTCCGAGATCAGGATGGCGCTGTCGGGCACCAGATTGTGTTTGATCCCGAGCTTGTCCAACTCTGCGGAGGTTTCGCGATCGCGCACCGAGACGTAGGTGCAGTCTTCGAGGTTGCGTTTGATCGCCTCGTGAATGAGCGGTTTCTTGCGGCTGATCTCGTTGCCACCCACGCTGTTGTACATCACCTTGTAGCCGGGCAGGTCGCGTTCGCCCAGCACCAGCGGAATATCCGAGGGAATCGAGGTGAACAGGCGGCTCAGGCGAATGAACGCCTTGTGGCCGATCAGGTAGGGGCTCGCCTTGATCGGGTAGTAGATCGCCTGGGGCGCCAGATAGCCGATGATGCTTTCCCACTGCGCCGTCAGGCATTCGCCGCCGGCCACGATAAGCATCGTTTTCGGTTGCTGACGCGTAGCGTCCAGCGCTTTTTTCAGCGGGACGGTAGGCAGTGCGCCGTAGCGGGAAAGATCGGATTTCTTGGTGGCCGCAACCAGGACCTTAAAGCGGCCATTGGCTTCGAGATAACGCTTGAGGACAATGGCAAAGAGCAGGTCGCCATAGTTGTGCCGGTCATAGGCTCCGTAAGCGATTACGTTAACCCGGTCAGTCATGGCGTCGGACTCCTTTCGATTTGTTTGAATTGCACATAGAGCAGGGTGTTCTTCACGGTCAGCGCCACGGCGGTGGCGAAGCAGGCGCCGTTGACGCCATAGCGCGGGATGAGGATGAGGTTCAGCACGAGGTTGATCACGCAGGCGGCGATGTTGTTGTGCAGATAACGGCGGTGATTGCCGGTCATGGTCATGAAGATGCCCAGTGGGCCTGCCGCCAGCACGAAGAAATAGCCCAGCGCGAGCACCAGCAGCGGAAACACGCCCTGTTCGCGGTACTCGGGGCCGAACACCGCAAGGATGTACTCTCGCAGCAGGACGATGGCGAGCAGGATGACCAGCGCGAGGGCCAGCATGAACCGCGAGTACTTGCGCACCATGGCGAAGGCCCCGGCATGGTCGCGCTGCGCCCAGCATTTTGATATGTGCGGGCCGATGGTGCCGTTGATGATGAACAGCAGCGTCGTCGAGAGGGCGGCGATCTTTGCCGCGACGTAGTAGACGCTGACTTCGCTCGCCGAGCGCAAAACACCGAGCAGCAGCGTGTCGGACAACTCGATGATGCTGTTCATCACCGCGATGAGCATCAGTGGCACGCACAGAATAAGCATCTCGCGCCAGCCCATGCCCGGTGCCGAGTCCCCTGTCGGCAGGCTGGCGCTGGCGCGCCATATGGAGCCTGCGATCGCCAATGCGTAGCTGATGGCGAAGCAGGCCGCCACGGTGCCCAGATCATGACCGGTCACCGACACCAGCAGCAGTGTCAGGGTAGGTTGGAAGGCGGTCTGCCAGAACAGGCCTTCGCTGGTCCTATGCTTGGCCTTGAGGGTTTCGCTGGCGATGCTGAGCAATGAAACGCCAAGCGCGGTGACGGCGAAGAGAACGCTGGCATGGGCAAAATAGGCCTGGGTGGTTTCCGAGAAATACACCACCACCAGGCCAATCAGAAAGGCCGGAACGTTCATCAGTGCGGCGAGGCCGAGTGCGCGGTGGAAGTATCGCCGCTGCTGGCCTTCGCTCAAGGACGAAATGTTCTTCAAGCACGCAATGTCGAGACCCAGGCGTGCCACCAGCGACAGAAAAATACCCAGCGCGACGCAAAAGAACACCGTACCCGCGAGCTCGGGTACCAGCAGTCGTGCCAGTAGGATGTTCAGACCCAGCGTAGCGGCAGCCCCGCTGCCCTTGGTGAGGATCAGCCGGGCATATTTGATGAGGTCGGCTTTCATTCCAGGTTGGACGGCGTCCGTTGCACATGCCGATTTCATTCGATGCTCCTGCGGCCGTAAATAACGACGTTAACCATGTCTGGCATATTCGGGCGGCAACTGCCGGGGCGAGTCGCGGCTTGAAGCAAACCCGCAGGTCGTGCTACGCGGCTTCGCCTGCAGTCAGCGGATGGCTGAACTGGGACTCCATCAAGAGCGTCGACACGGCGGAAAGTTCCTTGGCGAGCCGGATCGCGGCCCCTGCCGAGTCTCCATGTGCGAGAGCGGGCGGCGTCGTGCGCGGACGCTCCCGGTCGGCTTGCATGCAGTGTCTGGCGACCGCTGAGAGGGTGCCGGCGAACTCTTGCAGGGCCGGGTCGTCCCATTTTTTGAATGGTTCTTTCTTTAGGGTGGGGGTGAGGTAATGGCATTGCTGGAAACGCGCGGCATCGGCGGTTTCGAGTTGTTGAAACGCACCTTCAAGGAATTCAGCAATGACGACATGGCGACCTATGCGTCGGCACTGGCCTATCGAGCGATCTTTTCGCTGTTTCCTTTTCTGCTATTCCTCATCGCCATGCTGGGCATGCTGGATCTGCAGAACTTTTTCGACTGGCTACGCGAACAGGTTTCGCTCGTGTTGCCACCCGATGCGCTGGATCTGGTCAATCCGGTGATCGACCAGATGCAGACGCAGAAGAGTGGTTTGTTATCGGTGGGCATCCTCGTTGCGCTCTGGTCCGCTTCGATCGGTGTGCGCTCGTTGATGAACGCCATGAACAAGGCATACGACGTCCAGGAGGGGCGGCCGACCTGGAAGCTCATGCTGCTGGCGATCGTGTACACCATCGGCATGGCGCTGATCCTGCTCGCAACGGCCGGTTTGATGGTGATCGGGCCGCAGGTGATGGAATGGCTCGCCGCCCAGGTGGGGTTGAAAGAGATCGTCGTGGTGTTGTGGACGTGGTTGCGTTGGCCGGTGGTCGTGATCCTGATGATGCTGGTGGTGGCCTTGCTGTACTACGTCACGCCGGATGTCGAGCAGGAGTTTCGCTTCATCACGCCCGGGTCGGTGCTCTCGGTGATCGTCTGGATAGCGGCCTCGGTCGCCTTCGGCGTCTACGTGCAGAACTTCGGCAACTACGACGCCACCTACGGCAGTATCGGTGCCGTCATCGTGTTGCTGCTTTACTTCTATATATCCGCTGCCGTGCTGCTGTTCGGCGCCGAGATGAACGCGGTCATCGAACACGCATCGGCGCAGGGTAAGAACGAAGGCGACAAGCGTATCGAGCAATGAGCGAGCCGAGCGTGAACGATCGATAAGCCGAGACGCTTGCGAACAACCGTCTAGCCCGGTGGTCCATTGATTTCATTGCGGAATCTTTCGGATCAGGCTTTGGCTTGATGAGGCTGTGGACCGACCATTGTCTGTTTCGCCATCCGAAGGTTGCGCATCGAGACCTCACGGAGACGCTTCATCTTGCACATCGCCGACATGACCATGTTCTACGCACCTGCCAGTGGTGGGGTGCGTACCTATCTCGAGGCCAAGCATCGCCGCCTGCAACTGTATTCGGGGGTTCGCCACAGCATCCTGGTTCCGGGCGATAGCTATAGCCATCACGCCGGCATCTATCAGATCCCCGCGCCTGCCTTGCCTTTCGGCAAGGGTTATCGTTTCCCGGTACGGCGGGCACCTTGGCGCAACCAGCTGCGTGCGCTACGCCCTGACGTCATCGAGGTCGGCGATCCGTACATGACCGCCTGGGCGGCGCTGGATGCCGGGCGGCGTCTCGATGTTCCGGTGATCGGCTTCTATCACTCGGACCTGCCTTTACTGGTCAGCAATCGCATCGGCGGCTGGCTCGGCACCAACATGAACGGCTACGTGTCGCGCTTGTACAGCAGTTTCGATCGGGTCTTGGCGCCAAGCTGGGTCATGGCGGAAAAGCTAAAGGCGCTGGGGGTCGGCAACGTCTACGTGCAACCGCTGGGTGTCGATCTCGAGACCTTCCGCCCGGATCGGCGTGACCCGGAAATGCGCCGCACGCTGGGGTTGGAAGACGACACGCGCCTGTTGATCTTCGCCGGGCGCGGCTCGAGGGAAAAGAACATCGATGTCTTGCTGGACACCGCACGGTTGCTCGGCAAGCCGTATCACCTGCTGCTGGTGGGGTCGAGCATGCCCCATCGGGTGCCGGAAAACGTTTCGGTGATCGACCGCTTCTGTCCCGCCGCCGATGTGGCGCGCTACATGGCCAGCTGCGATGTACTGCTGCATGCCGGTAACCAGGAAACCTTCGGTTTGGTCGCGCTGGAGGCGATGGCCAGCGGCATCCCGGTGATCGCCGCGCGGGCCGGGGCTTTGCCGGAGCTGGTGCCGTTCCATACCGGCCGGCTGTGTCGGCCGCTGGACGCGCAGTCGATGGCGCAGACGGTGCGCGAACTGTTCGAAGACGACCCTCGGCTGCTGGGCGCTCAGGCCCGTCAGCACGTCGAGGCCCATCACGCCTGGGATGCTGTGGTTGCAGGTCTGCTCGCGCATTATCACGCCGTGCTGGGCACGGCTGATCTACCGGTCGCCGTGCATGGCTGAACGCAGTCTGATGCTGGTGTTGCACGACGTCGCCCCTGAAACCTGGGTGGACTACGAGCCGTTCGTTCGGGCGGTCGATGCCCTGGGCAACGTTCCAATCTCCTGGCTGGTAGTGCCGGATTTTCACCAACGCAACCGCCTCGAAGCGCATCCGGGATTCTGCCGGATGCTCGACGGTCGGCTGTCACGCGGCGACGAGCTGGTCCTGCATGGCTACCTTCACGCCGACGACGCGCCGGCACCACGCTCGCCCCGCGACTGGTTCATGCGCCGCGTCTTTACCCATGAAGGGGAGTTCTATCCGCTGGATGAGGCCGAGGCATCGGTGCGTCTGCGGCAGGGAATCGACCTGTTCGCCCGGCTGCAATGGCCACTGCATGGCTTCGTCGCGCCGGCATGGTTGCTGGGCCCCGGGGCGAGGCGGGCGCTGGCGAAAACCGGCCTGACCTATACCAGCGATCCTGGGCATCTCTACCTGCTGCCCGATTACACCGCCATCGATGCGCCGGGGCTGGTCTGGAGCGCGCGTAGCGCCTGGCGTCGTGGTGTCTCGCGCTTGGTCAGCGAGCGGATGCTCGATCGACATCGACACGCGTCGGTGCTGCGCCTGGGCCTGCATCCGGTGGATATGCGCCACGAGTTTTCGCGTCGCTATTGGCTGGACCTGTTGACGCGGCTGCTGGACGACGGGAGGCAGCCGGTAACCAAGATCGATTGGCTGAGTCGCTACTCGTTGACCTCGAGCGCGGTGGCATGAGTCGCCGCTGGTGGTTGCTGCTGGGGGCGTTGCTGGTTGCCGCGCTGATTCCGCTGTTGCTGGGCGGCAGCGGGCTGTTCGAGCGGTTGGTACATTTCCCGCCCTGGTTGCTGCTCGGCATGATCGGCATGGTCCTGCTCGGCTGGAACCTCAACGCATGCCGCCTGCGCCTCCTGATAGGCAGGCGGCGACTAGGGCAGCGCCGGGCTCTTGGGGTGGTCGTCGCCACCGAGTTCGCCATCTGCGCCACACCGGGTGGCGCCGGTGGGCCGCTGACCATGATGGCCTTGCTGCTGCGCCAGGGCGTGGCGCCGGCCAGGGGCACGGCCACCTATGCCGTCGAACAGCTCACCGATCTGCTGTTCTTCGCCTGTGCGCTGGTGGGCGTACTGATTTACGCGGTGACCCACTCGCTGAACACCTATATCGCCAGCCTGCTGGGTTTCAGCGCGGCGTTGTTGATCGGTCTGATGGTGCTATTGGCGCTGCTCGGGCGTTTCCATCGACAGGTGTTCAGGCTCAACGGCTGGCTGGTCGGTCGGTTGGGCATGAAGGCTGCTCGCAAGCGCTACTGGGCACGCAAAGTGCTGAGCTTTCGCAATGCGCTGCTGGAGTGTTTTCGCCTGCCGCGGGCCGTCTTGCTCGGGGTGTTCATTTTGACCACCTTGCACTGGCTGCTGCGTTACAGCGTGTTGTATCTCACCCTGCAAGGGCTGGACAGTCAGCTGGCCTGGGCCTGGACCTTTATCGTTCAGCTGCTGGCTTTGACTGCCGGGCAATTGAGTCTGTTGCCCGGCGGCGCCGGCAGCGCTGAACTGGCATCGGCGGCATTGCTCACGCCGTTGGTGGGCAAGTCGACCGCCGCTGCCGCCATCCTGATCTGGCGTTTCGTGACCTATTACTTCTATTTGATTGCCGGTGCCCCGGTATTCCTGCATCTGGCGGGCCGCCCCCTTTTCAACCGTCTGGTGAAGGCGCGCAGTGGCTGAAGCCATGGCGTGAGGTCTGCGGCGGTACCGTTGCTCGGAAAAGCGAAACTATCTGGCAAGCGGCCCAGTCCACTGCAGTAACCCATCAAGCAAGAGGAAGATGCCATGAGCAGTACCGAAGACAAAATGAAAGGCAACCTCAATGAAGCGGCCGGCAAAGCGAAGCAGGGTCTCGGTGAGGCAACCGACAACGAGCGTATGAAGAGTGAGGGCCAGCGCCAGGAAATCAAAGGCGACGCCCAGCAGGTCAAGGGCGAGGCCAAGGACACCCTGAAGAAGGGCATCGATCGCGCCTGATTCAGGCTAAAAAAAATGCCCGCATATGCGGGCATTTTTGTTTTGCGGGCTGAACGGAATCAGCGCTCCAGATGCTGCAGCTTGTCCTTCACACCGTCCCATTCCTCGGCGTCCGGCAGCGCATCCTTCTTCTCGGTGATGTTCGGCCAGACTTCCGCGAGATCGGCGTTCAGCTCGATGAACTCCTGCTGATCATCCGGAACCTCGTCCTCGGAGAAGATGGCCTGCGCCGGGCACTCAGGCTCGCAGAGCGCACAGTCGATGCATTCGTCCGGGTGAATGACCAGAAAATTCGGGCCTTCGTAGAAGCAGTCCACCGGGCAGACTTCCACGCAGTCGGTGTATTTGCACTTGATGCAGTTGTCGGTGACGACGAAGGTCATTTCTAGCTATCTCCTCGGGCGTGTCAGGTGGCGTTGCAATGACGCCCCCGTTCGGCAGGCTACGGCGGCACCAGGCAAATGCCGCATGTATCCAAAAAATGCGCGCGATTCTAGCAGCTTTTTCTAGCCGTCAGACGCGCGTTTTCAAGTTGTATAGCAGGTCCAGCGCCTGGCGCGGAGTCATATTGTCGGGATTGATACGTCCCAATTCTTCGATGACCGGGTGCGGCAGGCTGGCGAACAGGTCGTTCTGCATCGGCGGAGCCGGCTGACCCGCGGGCATTCTCGGCGTTTCGTGCGGCAGGCTGGTAGTTTCCAGGCGCGACAGATGGTCGCGTGCGCGCTGGATCACTTCGCCGGGCACACCGGCCAGTTGCGCCACTGCCAGGCCGTAGCTCTGGCTTGCCGGTCCCGGCAGCACGTGGTGCAGGAAAACGATGCGCTCGTTGTGCTCGGTGGCAGACAGGTGCACGTTGGCCACTACCGGCTCGCTTTCCGGCAGCACGGTCAGTTCGAAGTAATGGGTGGCGAACAGGGTGAAGGCCCGCAGATGGGCCAGGTGCTCGGCGGCTGCCCAGGCCAGCGAGAGCCCGTCGAAGGTGCTGGTGCCGCGACCGACTTCGTCCATCAGTACCAGGCTGCGATCGCTGGCGTTGTGCAGGATATTGGCGGTCTCGCTCATCTCGACCATGAAGGTGGAGCGGCCGCCGGCCAGGTCATCGGAGGAGCCGATACGGGTGAAGATGCGGTCGACCAGCGACAGTTCACACGCCTTGGCCGGCACGAAGCTGCCGATCTGCGCCAGCAACACGATCAGCGCCGTCTGACGCATGTAGGTCGATTTACCGCCCATGTTCGGTCCGGTAATGACCAGCATCCGCGTCTCGTCATCGAGGTTGAGGTCATTGGCGACGAAGGGCGTCTGCAGGACCTGTTCGACGACCGGGTGACGGCCTTGCTCGATCTGCAGGCAGGGATGCTCGACGAAGCGTGGGCGGTTGAGATCCAGGGTCAGTGCGCGTTCGGCCAAGTTGCTCAGCACGTCCAGCTCGGCCAGTGCCGCCGCGCTGTCCTGCAGCGGCGCCAGGTGGTCGATGAGTCGCTCGAGTAACTCGTCGTAGAGCTGTTTCTCGCGCGCCAGGGCACGGCTCTTGGCCGACAACGCCTTGTCTTCGAACTCTTTGAGCTCGGGCGTGATGAAGCGCTCGGCGCCCTTGAGCGTCTGGCGGCGGATGTAATCGGCCGGAGCCGACTCGGCTTGCTTGCTCGGCAGTTCGATGAAATAGCCGTGTACGCGGTTGTAGCCGACTTTGAGGTTGGCCAGTCCGGTGCGGGCCTTTTCACGGGTTTCCAGGTCCATCAGGTACTGGCCGGCGTTTTCCGAAAGCGATTGCAGCTCGTCGAGCTCGGCGTCGTAACCGGTCTTCAGCACGCCGCCCTCGCGGATGACCGCTGGCGGATTGTCAATGATGGCTTTTGCCAGCAGCGCCGCGAGCTCCGGGTAGGTGCTGATGGTGGCAGCAAGCCCGGTGAGATGCGGCGCTACCAGTTCTTGCATGGCGCCTTGCAGTTGCGGCAGGGCGGCGAGTGCATCGCGCAGCCGCGCCAGGTCGCGTGGGCGGGCGTTACGCAGGCCGATCCGCGCCAGGACGCGCTCAAGGTCGCCGATTTCCTTGAGCTGGGGTTGAATCTGCTCGAAGCGATAGTGTTCGAGCAGGCAGGTGATCGAATCCTGACGGGCTTCGAGCACACCGCGATCACGCAGCGGGCGGTTGAGCCAGCGGCTGAGCAACCGGCTGCCCATGGCGGTCTGGCAGCGGTCGACCACCGATTGCAGTGTGTTGTCGCGCCCGCCGCCGAGATTGATGTCCAGCTCCAGGTTGCGTCGCGTTGCGCCGTCGAGGATTACGGTGTCATCAAGGCGCTCGTGGCGCAGGCTGCGCAAATGATGCAGCGCGGTGCGTTGGGTTTCCTTGGCGTAGGTCAGCAGGCAACCGGCGGCGCCGATGGCCAGGGTCAGCTTTTCGCAACCGAAGCCTTTCAGGTCCTGAGTGCCGAACTGCTGGCACAGGCCTTTGAAGGCGCTGTCGCGGTCGAAGTCCCAGGGCGCACGGCGACGCACACCACGGCGCTTTTCCAGCGGGAGATTCGCCGGCCAATCGTCGGGAATCATCAGCTCGGCAGGGTTCAGGCGTTCCACCTCGGCCAGCAGGGTTTCCCAGCCGCCGAATTCCTGCACGCTGAAACGGCCGCTGGTGATGTCCAGCATCGACAAGCCGAAGAGTTTCTCGTCACCGACCACGGCGGCCAGCAGGTTGTCGCGATGCTCGTCGAGCAGGGCTTCATCACTGACGGTGCCAGGCGTGATGATCCGCACCACCTGCCGCTCCACCGGCCCCTTGCTGGTGGCCGGGTCGCCGATCTGCTCGCAGATCACCACCGACTCGCCGAGCTTGACCAGCCGGCTCAGGTAGCCCTCGGCGGAGTGAAAGGGGATACCCGCCATCGGGATCGCATTGCCGCCGGACTGGCCGCGGGCAGTCAGGGTAATGTCCAGCAGCTTGGCTGCCTTCCTGGCGTCCTCGTAGAACAGCTCGTAGAAGTCGCCCATGCGGTAGAACATCAGCTGGTCCGGATGCTCACGCTTGAGCTTCCAATATTGCTGCATCATGGGCGTATGCTTAGAAAGATCGAATATTTCTTTATTCATCAATGACTTAGAGCGGTGCGGCGAAAATTGTGGGGCAAATTTGGGGCATGTCACGCTGCTTTTTGCATGCCTGCCCAGATGTGTTGCAGCTCGCTGGGGGACTCGTCGTCCATCCATTTGGCGTACACCTGGACCAGCATCGTGAAGTCTTTGTGCCCCATCTGCTTGGCGATGAACGCAAGGTTACCACGCGCTACCAGGCACCAGCAGGCGTAGGTGTGGCGGGTCTGGTAGGGGCGGCGTGGGCGGATTTTGGCGCGGCGCTGGATGTTGGCCCACTTCGAGTTCCAAGACGTCGGAATGAACCAAGGGTTTACGTTCTTCTTGCGTGCCTGCACAACGGGAGAAATCAGCGGCGTGACGGTTTCCCGTATCGATTCGTGGCGGGTGAGTTGCACAGTGATGGTCCGTGGCTCGATGCCGTGCTCGATAGCCAGCAGTTCCTTACACGCGTCCAGTGCTGGCGGAAATAACAGTACGACGCGTTTCTTGCCGGTCTTAGGCAGCTTGAACGTGCCCCTGCTTGTAATGGCTCGGTTTACATGGATCTGGCCTTTGATCAGGTCGATGTCTTCCCTGGCTAATGCGCCGAGTTCTCCAGGGCGCAGGCCGGTGTAAACGGCCAGTGTCACCGCAGCTCGATCCATTGGGTGCAAGCAACCTTTGGTCAGGAGGGCGTCCAGCTCGGCTTTGGTAAGCGGGTCTGGGTCACGCTCGGTCATCTCAAAGCGCGTGCAGGCATTGGCTAGGCCAGAACGGCAATAGCCGTTGGCCTCACACCATCCAAGAAATCCTGCGAGCGTGGCGAGGTAATGATTCACCGTCGAGGTGGCGCGCGTCTCGATCAGACTCACACGCAGCTTCTGAATGTCTTCGGGCAGCAGGACGCTGCCAAGACGGTCTCGACCTAGCATGTCAGTGCAGATGTCGAGCGCGATTCCGTATCGGCTCTCGGTTTCCTTGGTGATGTCGACCGCCTTAAGGGGCTTATACCTAGCCAACAGCGCATGCAGCCGCTCGTCGCGGGTGTTGCTGTAGTTTCCTGCCTGCTTGCTGTCCGGGAAGTGCTCGGCATAGTCGAACTTGCCCATCTTGATGTCATGAAGCACCGCCGCCCGGAGCTGGGCGGCGTGCTTGATGTTCGCCTTGGTCACCGGGAGGCCGAGCGTCTCCCGATAGCGGCGTTTGCGCCACATAAACACGATACGGATGCTGCTGCCGTGGATCTCGATGCCAGAGTGCCTGGCCAGCTCGGCTTCTAGACCGCATCCTGCGGCGCGCTCTCGACCCACTGGTTCACTTCCTCAATGTTGATAAAGATCCGTCCGTCCTGTGCCTTACGCCAGATGCGACCCTGCGCCCACGTTCCGTTTTTAACTTTGTGTTCGATGGCCGTCCGGCTGTAGCCGAACAGGTCGGCGGCTTTAGGGATAAGTACCCAACGAGGCGCGATCATGTGAGCTGCGCCTCGCGCTTGGTCTGGGGCATAGCTCGCCGGCGGAGAGAGCAGACGCTGATGAGGTGCTTGCGGTGCAACGCCTTGAGATGGCGCGACGGCAGTTCCCCCGTGCGTTCTGTATACGCATGGGGCCCGCTGTACATCTGGAGAAATGCGAGAGCGGGGGTGCTATACCGCACCATCAACAGGGCTTCTATAGGTGTTCGAGTGCTTGAGTTTGGTGTCGGCATGACTTGTCCTCCTGCTCATACCCGACACCCATTAGATAGCACCGCAAGCACATTTTGGGGCGCTATCTGACCAGATTCTGGTCAGCATTAAGATTTGGGGCCGCCTCGGTTATCGTTCTCCTCATCGTCCCCCATAAACCAACAAACCCAAGTTCTGCGGAAGCTCTGCTAGACCAAGATCTTTGCTTACCAAAATCTGGTCGAATTAGACTGCGGAATTGGATGGAAGCCAGACACGACGCGGATTTCCATCTCCTTCCGGCCGTTACGCGTAGTGAGCGATTTACCACCACTAACATGCCGGACGATTGGATGCCGGACCTCGGCGCTTCAACGTCGATTTGGATCATCGTCCTGGGCACAGCGCCGGCCATCCGCAGGCGCGCCATCAGAACGCTTTCTTGCACCCTTGCCGTCCGCACTCTGCGCCACTACCAGGCCAATCACCGTGGCAACCGCAATCACCGCCAGCGTCAGGCCGATGAAAAAGAGGATCGTGTAGGTTTTTGTATCCATGGTTATTCCTGTTGGTCCGTTGCCGTTGCCGCAGTGGAGGCAACACGGCAACGGTGACATCAACCTCTATCGCTGCCGAGGCCGACGCTGATGCAGTACGTTCCGGGTACGGCCAGGACGACGCAGACGATTGGTCCGGCGCCCATGACCTGGCCCCAGAGGTTTTTCAACAGCGGATAAGCGATGAATACCGCCGCCGCTTCAGCCGGCTGCATGGTGGCGAGTCGGCCGAGAACGGCTGCCTCGATGCTGGAAAGCAGCACGAGCAAGCAGCCTGACACTGCCATCACTGGCCGGAGCCCGAGCCGTGATCGGCGACGACCAGAGCCTGAATAGTCCAGCGGTAAGGGTATCTGCCGAATCAACCGGCCGCGCGCAATGCGGGCATCTACCGCCAGGGCCAGCCAGGAGATGCCTATGGCGAATGCGAGGATGAGGCTAACTACCAGCGCAAATGGCGACATAATCAATTTCCTCCAAGTGCTGTGGCGTCTGCGTTTAGTCGAAACCGAAAGAGGAAAAGCTGCTTTCGAAACAGCTGATGCCGTGATCAAACGAAAGGCTGTCGCTCAGCATGTCCGTGCCGAACGCGTTCCCCATGACATCAAAACAGCTGTCGAGCATAGGCATGCCGTTGGCCGGATTGACCCAGGAGGTTGCCATGGGCTCGAAGTGGGAAGAGAAAATCGAGGAAATTTCCTCTGTCTGGATGGGGTGGACCGGATCGAATGAATCAGCCCTACCAGTGTGCTCGTGCAGAATGCTGTCGAAGGCCATGCTCGTGTTCATGTTCTCATCGATCAGAGAATCGATCCGATACCACGGGCGCTCATGACGAATGCCGAGGCCGTCATGCACCAAGACCGCTTTTCCCTGGCTGGGATAGATGATGGTGGTGTACGCCGAGTTGGCGGATTTGAGAAAGAGTGAGAGCAGTTGGGCGAGGTTCTGGACCAGCTTCATGACGGGCTCCTTGAATGTAGGTGCCTTCAACGTCTCCCGACTCTATGAAAACCCAACTTGATGTGCTCGGTTTCATGTTCGCACCCTGCCTGAACCAGCGGCATCATGAGCAGATTCCGGGCGCCCACCACGTTGTGCGACATCACCTAAGGCAATGCTAGCCCAACTGACTGCACGCGAAAGTCAGCAAGCGGCCAATAGCGGTCATTGATCATTTACGGAATCGAAGCATGGTCAGAACACCTAGTTCTGACCATTTTTAGTCCCTGTCTCACACCAGTGGGTACGCCTTAGACGGTAAAAAGCTTGGCCTGAAGAACGCAAGGCGCTGCGGCCGGGTTTAGTTGACCACTAAAGTTGAGAAGGAAGTTGAGGTTGAATACCTCGCCCGCTAGAAAGGATGCTGTTACTCACCGAACTGTACCTCCCTCGTCAACGAAAGGATTCACGATTGAGAGGCGACTCGGAAGGATACGTGGTGAAACCCAGATGCCTTCCGCTACAGGCTCCTCATCGTGGAGCTGATCAATAGAAAGGACTATTGGATCCCCCTTCCGTGCGCCCACGGCCATAGCTTCCGCAGCGATATTAGTCAAATGCACCATCCGGCGCTGCATAGGGATCACGCCATCTTTGATGATCGCGTCTAGCGCAGACCAGCTGGAACCATGATATAGAGCAGTTGGAGTTCCAACGTTGATGCCTGCTTCGATGAGGACATCTAGCGAGTGCCCATAAAGAGCTCTGATATGACCACCTCGGACCTCGAACCTTGGCTCGCCTGGATGCTCGGCCACAGCCAGCAGGTGGCTCGAATCTACTTTAAGAGCGAGCGCTAAATCATCCATCGAGGCAAATCCTCCTTTATCTATAGCAACCCCATTGTTCGGTCCGTCATGGCGAAGCTGATATGCCATTGCCTTGCTTAGCCGTCGATGGTCATGGCTAGGTACGGAGTCTTCTGTGCTCGCTTGCTCGATTCGCGAGAGTGCTTGAACTAGCTCTCGCGCCAAGCTCTGGGTCGCGTCATCACCGAATTCTGTGAGCAGTACACAGAGTTCGCGCGCGTGACGCCGCAAATGCTTTCCAGCGTCTCTTTCAGTCCCTAGGCGCAAGGCGCGAGTGAGAGCAAACTGAACGAGCCCCCTGAAAGACAGGACACCGTTTCCCCCTTACGATAAGGGATAGGCAAACGGTTATGTTTATGACTAATAGCAACGATAAGAGTGGGGAGCTTTTGGGTCGGGAGCGGCGGCGCCGCTGGAGCCCTGAGCAAAAGCTGACCATGGTTCGAGAGAGCCTTGAGCCCGGGCAGAGCGTTTCGTTGGTGGCTCGGCGTAACGGCATCAATGCCAACCAACTATTCCTGTGGCGCAAGCTTTACCAAGACGGCAGTTTGTCGGCGGTCAGTGCTGGCGAAGCCGTGGTACCTGCCTCCGAGCTGAGCGATGCGCTCAAGCAGATCCGTGAACTGCAACGGATGCTGGGCAAGAAAACGATGGAAGCAGAAATCCTCAAAGAGGCCGTGGAGATCGCCCGGTCGCGAAAATGGATTGCGCACTCACCCTTGTTGCCGGGGGACGACCAGTGAAGCTGGTCAGCGAATGTCTCGGTGTGGCGCGCTCGCAATTAACGGTTCGAATCAAGCAATCGGCATCCCCCAAAGTACGGCGGAGCAGGCCTGTGAACGATGCTGATCTGGTAGTTGAAATCCAGCAACAGGTCAGCGAACTTCCCAGCTACGGCTACCGCCGCGTCTGGGGATTGCTGCGTCGCGCCCGTGAAACCCAGTCGCTACCGGCGATCAATGTGAAGCGGGTTTACCGGGTCATGCGTGATCACAACTTGCTGCTTGAGCGCCGCATCAAACAGCCCGGTGTGCCGCGTCGGCACGAAGGCCGTATTGCGGTGGAAGCCAGCGATACGCGTTGGTGCTCGGACGGCTTTGAGTTCCGTTGCGAGGACGGCGCCAAACTGAGCGTGACCTTCGCCCTGGATTGCTGTGATCGCGAAGCCATCGGCTGGGTCGCGAGCCCGACCGGGTACAGCGGCGATGATATCCGCGATTTGATGCTGGAAAGCGTGGAGAAGCGCTTTGGTGATCAACTGCCCGCCACGCCGGTGCAATGGCTAAGCGACAACGGCTCGGCGTACACCGCCGAACAGACACGCCTGTTTGCTCGACAGATCGGCTTGCAGCCGGTGACCACCCCAGTTCGCAGCCCGCAAAGCAACGGCATGGCTGAGAGCTTCGTGAAGACGATCAAGCGTGACTACGTGGCGCACATGCCCAAACCGGATCGAGAAACGGCGCTGCGCAACCTGGCAATTGCCTTCGAGCATTACAACGAGCAGCATCCGCACAGC